>CAZWVM010000321.1:0-2560 GCA_964637705.1 uncultured bacterium | reverse complement strand
ACTCCTCACTCCTGACTCCTCACTCCTGACTCCTCACTCCTGACTCCTCACTCCTCACCAGGATCCGCCTGCAACTGTCGCAGACGACCGGTTCGCCGGCGTGGAGATGCGCGAGGGCGTTGGGCTTGATGGAAGCCTGGCAGCCGGGGCAGGATTTCCCGGAGACGCGCATGACGGCGGGCGTCGTCCTGCCCGCGACGAGCGCGGCGTAACGCTTCTGGAGGTCGGGCTTGAGCCCCGGCAGGAGGTTTTTCCTCTCGAGATCGTGCCCCGCGAGGATCGCGTCGATCTCGGCGCGCGCCGCGGCGACCTCGGCGGAAAGCGTCTCCTCCTCCGCCCGTGCCCGCGCCGCGGCCTGGCGGGCCTCGGCCTCGAGCGTCTCGAGCGACTCCGCCGCCTCCATCCGTTCCAGCATCCGGTCCTCGACCTCCCGCTGCTTCGCGGTCAAGGCCTCGATCTCGTGCTGGGCCGCCTGCGCCGCCTTGACGGAGGTCACGGCCTCGACCTTCCTGCGCTCCTTCGCCTGGCGCTCTGCATTGGCGGCCAGGTCGACCTCGAGTTCCCTCAGGGCCTTTCGGTTGGCGTCCAGCTTCTCCTTCGCCGCGGCATGCGCCGCGTCGGCGCAGGTCCGATCCGACGCCATGAGAGCGAGGCGGTCACCGTATGGCCTTAGCCTCGCCGCAAGCGCCTCGTCCTCCTCGTCCAACACCGCGATTCTTTTCAGGGCTTCCATCATGGCGTTCTGAACGGCTCCTTTCCACGGTGCGTGATGATGCGTGTCCGGGGCAGGACTTTCTTCAGCCGTGCCGCCGCCAGGGTGACGAAGGGGCGCTCCGTCGCGAAATGGCCGGCATCGACGAGAACGAAGCCCGCGCCCCTACCTCTCTCCGCGCGTCGCAGGCGTCCGAGGGTCTCGGCGTCGCGCGCCGCATGGTACTTGACGTCGCCGGTGACGAGGACGTCGGCGCCCGCGGCGAATGCGGGCTCGAGGAGATCCGCGCCGGAGCCGGAGCAGGCGGCGACGCGCGACAAGAGCGCGGGCGGCGTGCCGGCGAAGCGCAGGGCCCGCCCGAAGCGGCGGCGCAGCAGGGTGAGGTATTTCGGCCACGCGATCGGGGACGGCAGATCGCCCACGCGTCCCACCATCGCCTCACCGGACGTCTCGATCGCCCGGGTCTCGCCGAGTCCGAGGCCCTTCGCCAGGAGATCGCAGAGACCTCCGGGCGCGAAGTCGGCGTTGGTGTGGGCGGAGAGGATCGCGATGCGGCCGGCGGCGGCCGCGAGCGGACCACGGGCCACGGGGCGCTCGGCAAGCAGAGTCCGCGGCGGCCTCAGCCAGATCGGGTGGTGGGTGACGATCAGATCGCACCGTCGCCGCGAAGCCGCGCTCACGGCCTCCTCGTCCGGATCGAGCGCGACGAGGATCCTCCCGACGCGCTGGCGGAAACTTCCGAGTTGAAGCCCGGTGTTGTCGTCGGAGAAGGCGTAGCGGCGCGGGAAGATCTCCTCGAGGGCCTCGGCGACGGCGCGGACGGTGAGCATGCGACCATTATGCGGGATGGCGGGGCAAAGTCGAGCGGGACGGGAGGGGGAGACGCGAGGCGAGTTTCAGGCCGGGACGAGGGTGACCGTGTAGAGCTCCCGAGGGACGTTGCGAATCGGCAGGAGCGACGTGCCGGTGCCGCGGCCGGTGAAGACGTGCTGTCGCCCGCGCCGCGAGTGCCCCTCGCCGTGCGCGCGGCCCACCCGCGTGTGAGTCCACCACCACGGCCAGAAGCTGAACCGCACCTGGCCGCCGTGGACGTGTCCGGTCAGGAGCGAGAGGGGAGCGGCGGGCGGCAGGTCGATGAGGATGTCGGGGGAATGGGAGAGGACGAGGAGCGGGGCGGGGGGGAGCGGCGGCAGGGACGGCCTCTTGTAGACCGGGTCGCTGGTGCCCAGCACGGAAAGCGGGCCGAGCCGCGCGACCTCGTCCCTCAGGAGCCGCGCCCCGTTGCGCTCGGCGGCCAGCGCGAGCGCCTTCTCGAAGACGAGGTCGTTGTTGCCGACGACGGCCAGAACGGTCTCGTAGAGCGGAGAAAGGCGGTCGAAAAGGGGATCGAGGAACCGGATCTTTTCGACGTAATCCCCGCCCATGAGGAGCATGCGCGCGCGCGGCGCCTCGGCCGCCTCGAGGATCTCCTCCAGGTCATCCTGCGAGCGGACGTGCAGGTCGGAGAAGAAATCGACCTCGATCGACCCGGCGAGCCCCTCGACCGGCAGCCGGACCTCGACGCGCCGGATCGGGTTCCGTGGTCCTCCATGTCCCGGCGTCACGCGGTCTCCCCTTCGTCTCCTCCCGATACGCTCTTCACGTCCTCCCACTTGACCCCTTCGTTGCGGAAGGCCTCGAGCCCGAGAACGATGGTGCAGAGGTAGCTGACGAGGAAGGCGAGGATGGCGAAGGCGCCGACCGCGGCCGGCTCGGCCTCGGGCCAGGGGATGAAGGCGAGGCGAGCCGCGAACTGCCAGACGCCGAAGAAGCCGGGCGCGGAGGGCGCGGCGACGCCGGCGCAGATGA
>CAZWVM010000320.1:0-2573 GCA_964637705.1 uncultured bacterium | reverse complement strand
TGTCGATGTTCTCGATCGCCCGCACCTTCTCCTCGATCTCGTGCTCGTGCCCCGCCTCGTCCGGGCTCTCGACGTGAATCACCGCCACGTCGTCCCCCGCCGCGAGCGCGGCGATGGCATGCTCAGCCTTGCCCGCGTAGTTCGTGTCGTAGTAGCCGGTGATGCCGGGCACCTGCATGATGCGGAAACCGGCCAGGACGCCGATGCCTCGGACGAGATCGACGGCCGAGACGAGCGAACCGCGCGCGCCGAAGCGTTCCTGGATCGTCGGCAGCTTGACCGACCTCCCCTGGCCCCACGGCCAGAGCGCATCGACGGTGTTCTTGCCGCGCGCGCGACGCGCGACGTTCACGGGGTGATCCCGCAGGACCGCACGGGTCTCGTCCACGATCCGCCCCAGGGCGCCACCGGGCTTCAGCTCCACGATCGGCACTCCGATGTTGTCGTGCGGCGGGAAGGTGCGGCTCTCGAACTCGTCCCAGCGCCTCATGAGGTGCCGATACTGGACGCCGGGATAGAGCCGGCCGCCGTTGCGCTCGACGACCGGCTTCATCGATTCGATGATCTCGGCCGCCTCGGCGGTCGTGATGTGGCCCGCGGAGTAGTCCTTCATGAGCCCGTCGTCCGTGATGGAGATCGTATTGATGCGGAAGGCAATCTCCCCTTCCTCCAGTTCGATCCCCATCGCCGCCGCCTCCAGGGGGCCCCGCCCGGTCAATACGACGCGGGGGTCGTAACCGAGGAGCATGAGGTTCGCGACATCGGAGCCGGGCGTCAGGCCCTCGGGCACGGTGGCGGCCAACCCGACCTCGCCCTGGACCACGAGCCGGTCGAGGTTCGGGGTGACGGCGGCCTCCAGGGGTGTCCGTCCGCCCAACTCGGGGATGGGATCGTCGGAGGCCCCGTCCATCACGAGGAAGATCTTGCGGCCGGCCATCGTCGGACTCAGCTGATGACGGCGAAGCGCACGGTCGGCGCCTTGATGACGGGCAGGCGGTCGATCTGGGCGGCCGCGCGGCGTATCCGCGCCAGGGTCGTGACGTGAGTCAGGAGCGCCACGGGCACGGGCGCCGCCGGGTCTTGACGTTCGAGCTGGACGCAGGACTTGATCGAGATGCCCTCCCTGCCGAGGATCCCGGTGACGCGGGCGAGGACCCCGGGCCTGTCGACCGCGGAGATCCTCAGGTAATACTCGGAGCGATACTCGTCCGCGGGCGCCGGCGCGACCGCATGCGCCTCAAGCATCTTCGAGACGTAACGCCGCGCTCCGCCGGAGGCGAGTTCGACGAGGTCGGAGAGGACGGCGGAGGCGGTCGGGTAACGGCCGGCACCGCGTCCGACGAAGAGAACCGAGCCGACAAGCGTGCCTCCGACGAAGACCGCGTTGATCTCGTTGGCGACCGACGCGAGCGGATGAGCCCGCGCCACGAGCGTCGGCGCCACTCCGATCTCGATGCCCGACGCGAGCATCCGCGCCGTCGCGACGAGCTTGATCCGGCAGCCCAGCTGCTCGGCGTAGGCGACGTCGATGCTGTCGACGCTGCGGATCCCCTGCATCGGGATCCTCTTCATCGGAACCGAGCGCCCCAGGGCGAGCGCGGCCAGGAGCTGGATCTTGTGACCCGCGTCGATGCCGTCGACGTCCAGGGTCGGGTCGGCCTCCGCGAATCCCAGTTTCTGGGCCTCCGCGAGGGCGTCCGCGAACGACGCGCCGGTCTCCGCCATGCGCGTGAGAATGAAGTTCGTGGTTCCGTTGAGGATCCCGTAGATCGTGTCGATGCGGTTCGCGGCCAGGGATCCGCGGACAGCCGAGAGGATCGGGATGCCGCCGGCCACGGCGGCCTCGAAGGCGATCTCCCTCCCGGCCTTCGCCGCCGTCCTGAAGAGCGTCGCGCCGCGCTCCGCCAGGAGCGCCTTGTTGGCGGTCACGACGTCCTTGCCCGCGCGCAGGGCGCGGTCGATCACAGTGAAGGCGAACCCGGTGCCGCCGACCAGTTCCACGACGACGTCGATCGACGGGTCATCGATGATCTCGTCCGCGGTCGAGCGCATCCGGGCCGGGATCACGGCGCGTCCGACGCGTCCGCCCTTCGGCCACTTCACGTCCGCGACGCGGACGAGCTCGAGCCTCGGGCCAGCCTCCCCGCTCACGCTCCGCCACGGAGGATTCCGGTCGAGAAGCGCCTCGGCGACGCCCCCGCCCACGACGCCGCAACCCACGAGCCCGATCCTCAAGGGGCGCGGACCCCGCAAGGGTCGGGGACCCCGCAAGGGTCGGGGACCCCGCGCCGGATCCTGGGCCGATCGCTTCGAGGAAGGCTTCTTCATCGCGGGGTCTCCTTAGAAGGCGACGCAGTCGCGCAGGTGGCGGATCCGCTCCTCCACCTCGCGCGGCTCGAGCGACTTCAGGCGTTCCATGGAGAAGGATTCGCAGTTGAAGGCGGCGATGACGCTGCCGTAGGCCCCCGCGCGGCGGAGCGCCGCGAAATCGGTGTGGTCCGTGCCCTCGCGGGCGAGAGTCGCCATGAGACCGCCGCCGAAGGAGTCGCCGGCGCCCGTGGGATCGACCACCG
>CAZWVM010000319.1:0-2630 GCA_964637705.1 uncultured bacterium | reverse complement strand
CGCGGACCTCCGAGAGGTAGAGCCGGTCCTCGCCGTTGTCCTCGTCCCAGCAGATGGCGCGCGACTGCCCGGGGGCCTTGCCCGGCCAGCCGCCCCGCCACCCGCCGCCGTGGTTCCACATGACGAGCACGTAGCTGTCGGCCGGGTAGGTCGCCGCGGCCCAGGTGATGAAGGACGCCAGCGTGCCGCTCTCGCCGGCGTTCAGCTCCCCCAGCGCCTGGACCGCGTTCGCCACCACCGGCGTCTCGCCGGGATCCACGAGGAACCGGTAGCAGCTCGACCAGTCGCCGTAGGTCGTGACGTATCCCGCCGCCCGGTCGAACTGCACGGCGATCTTCACCGTGTCGTTCGAACCCACGGCGGCCATCTCGAGGAAATCGGCGATCGCGGAGGCCTCGAGATCGTTGTCGCCGTCGAGGTAGACCATGAAGGTCCAGCGAGCCGCCGAGGCGCGCGGCGCGAGGGAAAGGGCCAGGAGGAGGCCGAGGAGGAAGCGGATGGAGATCTGCCGTATCACCGGGTCAAGCCGTGGTGCTCATTATACGGGTTTTCGCCCCCGTGGGGCGCTCCCGCACAAGAAAAAAACCGGGCCGCCTTGGCGGCCCGGTCTTGTTTTCGATCGCTTCAGCGCGTCGAGGTTCTCGTCGTGCCTTCGCCAACGGTCAGAACCGGCTGCGTCGCGATCGCCTTCAAGGTTCCGCCGGGTCCCTTGGTCTTCACCACGATCGCGTAGTCGCCCAGCGTGCCCGGCACCTTCGCGCTCCGGTAGTAGATCTTGAAGCTCTTGCCGGCCGGAAGCGTCGTCGCGTTCACGACGATGTTCATGCCGCTGACCGTCGCCGTCGCCGTCACACCCGTTCCGTTCTTCAATTCGATCCTTCCGTTGGTCCCCTCGAAAACCGGCGCCGACCAGCCCGCCGGGACCGTGATCACGACCTGGCCTCCCGAAAGGTCCTGGGCGGCCTTGAACGTCAGGGTCACGCTGCGCAGGGTCGAGCCGGCCGGCACCGGCGTCTTGCGCGAAAGCGTCGCCGTGCCCGTGCCGTCGACCGAGGGGCCCGTCGAGGGCTCCGAGGGCGGATTGAAGAATTTGAGGAGGAACCCGTTCCACCCGGTCGCGACCGAGAAGTCGTTGTTCGGATAGGCCGCGCCGTCGGCGTTGTTGTAGTCCGTCTTCGTCTTCGGGAAGAAGATCGCCAGGCCGTTGGAGTTGGTCCGGTCACTGCCGTTCTTCGTGTTCACCACGGCCGCCCGCAGGGCCGCCTTCACCTGCTCAGCCGCGGAAAGAACGGCCGCCGAGGTCACACCCTTCGCCTTCAGGCTGTCCATGAAGTGATAAAGATCGGCGTGGGGATAACCGTCCGCCTCGGAATACGTTCTCGTGGCAAGCCTCGCCGCCTTGATCCCCGCCCAGTTCTGGGCCGCCGAGACGAAGGAGCGAATGTAGCCGTTGAGCGACGAGATCTTCGAGAGGTCGATCGCGGACTGGGTCGTGGACGCATCGCGGGTCTTGTAGTAGGCGGCATAGGCGTCCACCACGAGCGAGGCGAGATCGCGGGGCGTCATCGTCGGATTGGCCGCCAGAGGCCCCAGGATCTGGTCATAAGGCCAACCGGCGCCCGGCTCGATCTCCTCGGACCCGATCATGTAGCCGGCCAGGTCCTTCATGTCCGTAGCGACCTCGATCATACCCATCAGGCACGCGTCGAAACCGACGATATCGAGCTTGCGGTTGACCGTGCTCTCCGCCGAGCGAATCGCGTCCTGCACGTCCTTCATGTAGAGACAGGCGTCGCCGTTGGTTTCGTCCCAGCATATCGCCTTGTGGATCCGCGTGTCCCGGCGCTGGACGCGCCAGCCTCCGCCGTGGTTCCAGAGAATGAGCGCGTAGCGCTTCGCCGGGTAGTTCCTCATGGCCCAGACGACGAAGTCCTTGAAGACCGTCTTGGACCCCATGTTGACTTCGCCCAGGTTCTCCAGGGGCGCCGCCGTCGGCGTCATGCCCTTCTGGATCAGGTAGCGCCGGCAGTCGGTCCAGTTGCCGTAGGTCGAGGCGTACCCGTCACAGCGGTCGATCTGCACCACGATATTGATCTTCTCGTCCGAGCCGACCTTGGCCATCTCGAGGAAATCCTTCAAGCCGTCCGGCTCGAGGTTGTTGTCGGCGTCCAGGTAGACCATCCAGGTCCATTCCTTCGGCTCGACGGCGGATGCGCCGCCCGCGAGCGCGAGGACGCAGAGCGTCAGACAGAAGAGCGACAGGAAACGATTCATCGGGTTACCTCCCCAGCGACCTGCCGCATGAAACGCGGACGGCAAGCCACCGGCGCCCGGCGGGCCGGTTCGGAGGCATTCGTTTTTCGAGGATGATGCTTCCGTTCTTTCTTGCCGTCTTTTCATGCAAGCGGGGAAAGCTACGGATCGTGCCCGTTCATGTCAAGAGGCGGTTCGTGATCACCCCCTGTTTTTTATCCACATGGCTCCCGTGACAGTGCCATCCGATCTCCGTCCCACCGTCCGCTAGGGCCTAAAAAAACCCCGGCCGTGTCGGCCGGGGTCTTGTTTTTACGTGCGTTACTTGTTCTCGCTCTCGAACTTCTTCATGAACTCCACGAGCTTCTTCACGCCCT
>CAZWVM010000318.1:0-2647 GCA_964637705.1 uncultured bacterium | reverse complement strand
GCGCGGGAAGCCCATCGGGCACGCGAGGCCATCGACCTCCTCGATCACCGCGGCGCCGACTTCGAGCGCCGCATCGACCAGATCGAGGGCCGCCTGGTCGATTGGCTTTTCGGGCAGGCGGGCGGCCCGACGCAGGCCCACGACCGCGCGGAGCTCGAGGCGAAGGATTACCGCGAATACTGCGAGAAACAGAACGAACTCCAGTCCGGAATCAACTTCAACCGAACGAGCGCCAACGTCGCCGCACTGAACGGCGATTACGGGAAGGCTGCCCGATACCTCGAAAAAGTCCTGGAACTGGTCCGACAGCAGTCGGCGAACGAGCGCGAGTACAGGGCGATCGAGGCCATGCACCAGCAATTCGCCGGCCTGCCCTACGACAGGTACAAGAGCGAACTGAGGGAACTGGTCGAGCAGAGGAAGATCGACGAGGCGATGAAGCGGGCCGACGATATCCGTCACATGTATGAAAACAGGACGGCCGCGGCCGCCACGACCTCGGGGCTGACCGTGGGCTCGATCCAGGGGAACGTGAACGTCGTGACGAGCACGCGCAGCGTTGCGGTCCCGCCGGGGGATTTCCGGGTCTTCCGGCCGGGCGAGAACGGCCTCGTCGTCGTGCAGACGCCGGGTTCCCTGCCGCAGGACGTTCGCGGGTCGATCCAGGGAGCGCTCGTCGAGACCTCGCGCGACCCCGACCTGCAGAACCTCGTGGGAGGCTCCACCGGCGCCACCGCGGGTAGCACCTGTCCCCTGTCAGGCCGGTGAATCGAATCGTGGCGCGCCCCGCGCGCCGGGAGGCATCATCATGAGGAAGAACGTTTTGGCCATCGCGGCCGCCCTGGGCGCGCTCTCGGTCGTGGCGGCCGTATCAGCCCAGGAACTCGTCGTCGATCCCGGCTGGACGGACGGTTTCTTCGACGGCAGCGACCACCAGACCTCCGGCATCGACGTCTACATCCCCGAGCCCGACTGGGGCTCGATCCCGCCTGTCCCGCCGCCGACGCCGGTGGAGGATGCGGAGGGAATGTACGAGAAGACCACGCCGGAGATGTCGGACCTTGTGGAGACCCCCGATCCGCGTCTCACCGACACGCAGGCCGCGGCCTACTCCCGAATCCTGGCCATCCGCTACCTCGACAGCTCCGTCCAACTCGTCCCCCTCGTCCAGACCCTCCGCAACGTGGCGCGCATGCGCGCCGTATCGCTGTCATCGACGCCGGCCGGCGCCTCGAGGTTTCTCGGGCGCTGGAACAGCCGTGACTTCGGCCGGATCACCGTGAAGCAGGAGAGGAACGTCTTGAAGGGAACGGCGACGCGGCGCGGACTGAAGTTCGAGGGCGTCCTCGTCGGCCCCTCCACGATCGACGGCACGTGGTGCGACTCCTCGCGCCGCCACGGGCGCATCGTCATCAGCCTCTCGCCCGACGGCCGCAGCCTTGCGATCCGGCGGCTCGCGGGCGTATCGGAGGCCCTGCCCGGTTCGTCGGCGGCGCGGTGAGCGGGCCGCGTCGCTCGGAATCCTTGCGGAGGCAACTGAAGGTTCGTAGGATCCCGGGGTGATCCTCCCGGGGCAGGAAAGGGGCATGGCATCGTGAGAAACGTGGTCGTGACGGGAATGGGCATCGTCTCGCCGTTCGGGCGCGGCCTGGAGGTTCAGGCCGATTCGCTGCGCGCCGGTCGCTCCGCGATCAAGGCCATGCCGGCCTGGGCCGGGTTCGGACTGCGATCCCAGGTCGCCGGTGACTGCCCGTGGGAGCCTTACAAGGAACTCTTCAACCGCAAGCAACTTCGCTTCCTCTCGCCGCCCGCCATCCTCGGGGGCGCCGCTCTCGCCGACGCCATCGCCGACGCGGGGCTCACGCCCGACGAGGTCGCCTCGGACCGGGTCTCGATCTTCGCGGGCACCGGCGGCGGCACGTCGATCCTCGACTCCTACGCGCTCGGGAAGAACCTCTACGAGAAGGGCGCGCAGAAGCTCTCGCCCTTCTACGTCCCCCTCGCCATGGGTTCGATGATCACCGCGAACATGTGCGTGATCCACGGGATCCGCGGCGCATCGTATGGCATCACATCGGCGTGCACGACGTCGCTCCACGCGATCGCGCACGGACTGGATCACATCCGCCTCGGCCGCTCCGACATCGTCTTCGCCGGCGGCGCCGAGGACGTCAACGAGGTGACGGGCGCGGCTTTCGACGCGATGAGGGCCCTTTCCTCGGGCTACAACGACCACCCGGAGAAGGCCTCCCGCCCCCTGGACAAGGGGCGCGACGGATTCGTGGCCGCGGGCGGAGGAGGATTCCTTGTCCTGGAGGAGGAGGAGCGCGCGCGGGCGCGGGGCGCGAAGATCCATGCCCGGGTCGCCGGCGCGGCCTCGACCTCCGACGGCGCCGACATGGTGGCGCCCTCGGGCGAAGGCGCGCTGCGCGCCATGTCGCTGGCCCTGAAGGACGCCGACCTCGCCACGTCCGACATCGACTACATCAATCTCCACGGAACCTCGACCCCGGCCGGAGACGTGAAGGAGATCGAGGCGATCCTCGGCGTCTTCGGCGGCGCCTGTCCCGCTTTCTCGTCCACCAAGTCGATGACCGGTCACGGCCTTGGCGTCGCGGGCGTCATGGAAGCGGTCTTCTCGATCCTG
>CAZWVM010000317.1:0-2705 GCA_964637705.1 uncultured bacterium | reverse complement strand
AGGTCGAGCCCCACGCCTCCGCCGCCTCCAAGGACCTCCAGATGGTCGCCACCACGGTCGCCCTGAACTTCCGCCCCGACCCCGAGCAGATCCATGTCCTCTACCAGACCATCGGCATGTCCTACCGCGAACGCATCGTCGACCCCGCCATCCAGGAGGCGGTCAAGGCCGTCACGGCGCTCTACACCGCCGAGGAGCTCATCACCAAGCGCGAAGAGGTGAAGAACAAGATCCAGGACTCCCTCGTCGATCGTCTCCGCAAGGAGAACATCATCGTCATCGCCTTGAACATCACCGACTTCCAGTTCTCGCAGGCCTTCAACGCCGCGATCGAGGAGAAGCAGACCGCGGAACAGCACGCCCTGAAGGCCCGCCGCGACCTCGAGAGGATCAAGATCGAGGCCGAGCAGAGGGTGGCGCAGGCGCGCGCCGAGGCCGAGGCACAGAAGATGCTCGCCGCCTCCATCACGCCCCAGGTCGTGGACCTTCGCCGCATCGACGTCTTCCAGGAGGCCGTCCGCAAGTGGGACGGCCGCATGCCCCAGGTCTCCTCAAGCGCCTTGCCCTTCTGGGATGTCCTGAAGGGCGCCGAGGCCCGGAACTGAAGAGCGAACATTTCTGAGGCGGGGCGCGGAGCGGGGTGCTATAGTTCGAGCATGAGGAAAACCCAATCGGGGCAGGGACTCGTCGAATACGGACTGATCCTCGGCCTCATCTCCGTCCTCGTCATCGCCGTCTTTCTCTCCCTCGGCGGCCAGTTCCGCTCGCTCATCACGGCCCAGGTCGCGGGAACGGAGACGATGGGGCAGAACCAGGCCGCACTCTCGGCAGGCATTTACTAGCGCGGCAAGCCGGCTCGTTCGGCGAGAAGGACCCGGGATCCGCGGCTACGACCCGGTCGCCCGGCTGTGCATCCCTTTCCCCGCCATCGCGAACCACGCCGTCCCCAGCACTCCGAAGACGGCGGCCGTGACGAGGTTCACCGCGGGATCGATCTCCCAGAGAAACGCTCCCCCGAAGGCCGCGACCGAGACGACCACGTCGCGGAGCAGGTAGTAGAGCCCGAAAGTGCGGGCCTCCGCGCCGTGCGGCGCCAGGTCCAGGATCAAGGCCTTCCGCGTCGGCTCGCCGAATTCCTTCAGTCCCCGTACAACGAAGGCGACGACGAGCGTCGGGAAGGAGCGGGACGCCAGGAGAACAAGAGGGAAGAGCGTGAAATTGACGAAGGTCGCGACCACGAAAGGCTTCTTCGATCCGCGGTCCGCGAGCGCGGCGACCGGGATGTAGATGAGCATCGCCACGGCCATCTCGACGGCCGTGAGGATCCCGAACTGCACCGCCGTGACCGGCGCGGAGACCGTCTTCAGGCACCAGACGACCACGAAGGCATACGGGATCTGCTCGCAGAAGCGCACGAGGATGTCCGCGACGAGGAGCACGCGCAGGTCGCGCCCCATCGCGCGCCAGGTCGCGCGGGGCGAGAAGGACGCCGCGCCGTCCCTCTCCGCCGCGCCCCGCGCCGTCTCCGCGGGGATCAGCCTCTGCTGAAGGATCATCGCCACGCCCGCCATCCCGAACGCGCCGGCGAAGGCGAGCCGCACGCCGTCGATCTCCCCCCATGCCCCGATCAACGCTCCGCCCACGATCGGCCCCAGGGCCATCGGCACGCGCCGGACCAGCGAATGCAGGGTCGTCCCCATCGTGCGCTTTTCCGCCGGCAGGGTCGACTTGATGAGCGACATCGTCGCGGGCAGGGAGATCGCCGTCCAGGAGAGGAAGAGGAAGGAACCGAGGATGACGGCCGGCCAGGCGGGCACGAGGATGACGACGAGGAAGCCGGCCATCGCGAGGAGGTTGAAGAGCAGGAGCGAGCGTTTCGCCCCGAGCCGGTCGGAAAGGTATCCGCCGCCGAGGGAGTAGAGCGCGGAGAGGAGGTTGTCGAGGCCGTTCAGGAGGCCCACGACGATCGGGCCGCCGCCGAGCGCCATGAGGTAGATGGGGAGGAATCGCTCGGCCATCTTCTCGCCCATCCCGACGAGGATGACCATGGCGAGGAGACCGATCATGCCGGGGGAGAGGGCGAGGAAGGAGGAGAGGCGGCGACCCTTGCTCCCGAACGGCCCCGCGCCCGAGACCGCGTCCGAACCCGGCATCGTCAGGCCCCGAGGAGTTTCCTCGCCTCGGCCAGGTTCTCCCGGTCCCCTCGATCGTCCTCCACGGGCGTCTCCAGGATGATCGGAAGGCCCGCGAAGAACGGATGCGAAGCGGCGGCCTTCAGGCCCGCCGCGCCGATCTCCCCGAGCCCGATGTGCTGGTGGCGGTCGGCGTGGCCGTCGAAGCGGACCTTCGAGTCGTTGAAGTGGAGGACCCGGATTCGCTTCTCGAGATTCGCCGCCTTCAGTTCATCGAAGAGCGGGTTCTCCGGCGAGCGCCAGTCATACCCGGCCGCGAAGGCGTGAGCCGTGTCGATGCAGACGCCGACGCGTTCGTCGCCGCCGAGGTCATCGAGAATCCGCGCAAGGTCCTCCGGCGTCGTCCCGAGCGAGTTCTTCGTCCCGGCCGTGTTCTCCATCAGGATCATCGTCGTCGAATTGGCCTTCGCGAGCGCCTCCCGGAAGGCCGCGACGATCCGCTTTCGCCCCTCCTCGACCCCCGTCCCGAGGTGGGATCCGAGGTGCGTGACGAGGCACGCGATGCCGAGAATC
>CAZWVM010000316.1:0-2712 GCA_964637705.1 uncultured bacterium | reverse complement strand
AGTATGGGCCCGTGGAGCGGGCGTGGATCTTGTCGTCCACCAGGTGATTCAGCTTCAACATGTACATGATCCCGACCACGACGTCGTTGGCGATCCTCTCGCCCGTTTTTCCGTCGTAGACCGTGATCTTGCCCGAGGGGGGCAATCCCGCCTCCGCCAGGTAGAACTTGATCTCGTTCTCGTTCGCGCCGTTGAAGACGGGCGTCGCGACGTAGAGGTCAATCTTCTCCGCCGCCCAGCCGAAGTGCGTCTCCAGGATCTGCCCGATGTTCATGCGCGACGGCACGCCCAGGGGATTGAGGACGATATCGACCGGCGTCCCGTCCGCGAGGAACGGCATGTCCTCCTCCGGCACCACGATCGAGACGACGCCCTTGTTGCCGTGGCGGCCGGCCATCTTGTCACCGACCGTGAGCTTGCGCTTGTTCGCCACCAGCACCTTGACCTTCATCTCCACGCCCGGTCCCAGCTCGTCGCCGCGCTGTCGTGTGAATATCTTGACGTCGGTCACGACTCCTTCGACGCCGTGAGGCACGCGCAGCGAGGTGTCGCGCACGTCGCGGGCCTTTTCGCCGAAGATGGAGTAGAGAAGCTTGTGTTCGGGAGTGAGGTCGATCGATCCCTTCGGGGTGATCTTGCCGACGAGAATGTCCATCGGGCGCACCCAGGATCCGATCTTGACGATCCCGTCGTCGTTCAAGTGCGTCACGCTCTCCTTGGAGACGTTCGGGATGTCCTTGGTGATCACTTCCTTGCCGATCTTGGTGTCGCGCGCCTCGACGTCGAAGGACTCGATGTGGATCGAGGTGAAGACGTCCTCCTTGACGATGCGCGAGGAGACCACGATGGCGTCCTCGAAGTTGTATCCCTCCCAGGACATGAAGGAGACCAGCACGTTGCGGCCGAGCGAAAGCTCGCCGCGATCCGTGGAGGCGCCGTCGGCGATGACCTGGCCGCGATGGATCGTCTGGCCCTTTCTCACCAGCGGCCGCTGGTTGATGCAGGTCGACTGGTTCGAGCGGTGGAACTTGAAGAAGGGATACTCCTTCGCCGCGGTCTTACCCTTCTGCTTGACGAGAAGGCGCGACGCGTCGACGTACTCGACCGTCCCCTCCTCCTCGGCCGTCACCACGGCGCCGGAGTCGTAGGCGGCGAGCGCCTCCATCCCGGTTCCGATCCGCGGGGCCTCGGGCTTCAGAAGCGGCACCGCCTGCCTCTGCATGTTCGAACCCATGAGCGCACGGTTGGCGTCGTCGTGCTCGAGGAACGGGATGAGGGCGGTGGAGACCGAGACGACCATCTCCGGCGAGACGTCCATGTATTCCGCCTCGTCGGGCTCCGCGAAGAAGTAGCGGGCGCGCTGCCTCGCGAAAACCTTCTCCTCGACGAACCTCTTCGACTTCGGATCGATCTCCGAGGAGGCCTGCGCCACGGTGTAGCGATCCTCCACGTCCGCGGTGAGCCACTCGACGTCGGACGTCACCCGGCCGTCCGTCACCTTGCGGTACGGCGCCTCGATGAAACCGTAATCGTTGACGCGGGCATAGGTCGCCATCGATACGATGAGGCCGATGTTGGGTCCTTCCGGCGTCTCGATCGGGCAGATGCGGCCGTAGTGGGTGCGATGCACGTCGCGCACGTCGGAGAGGGCGCGCTCGCGCTTCAGTCCTCCGGGCCCCAGGGCCGAGAGGCGTCGCTTGTGCGTCAGCTCCGCCAGGGGATTGGTCTGGTCCATGAACTGGGAGAGCTGGGAAGAGCCGAAGAACTCCTTCACGATCGCCGTCACGGGCTTGATGTTGATGAGCTCCTGCGGCGTCATCGTGTCCTCGTCCTGCGTCGTCATGCGCTGGATGATGACCTTCTCCATGCGCGCGAGCCCGGTGCGGAACTGGTTCTGCAAGAGCTCGCCCACCGTGCGGACGCGGCGGTTCGCGAGGTGATCGGTGTCCTCGGTGTTCTCCTGGGTCACGTTCAGCTTGATGAGCGCCTCGATCACGCCGAGGATGTCCTCGGAGCGGAGGAACCGCTCGTTGACCGTGCGCAGGTCGAATCCGAGTTTCTTGTCCAGCTGGTAGCGTCCGACCTCGCCGAGGTCGTACTTACGAAGGTCCTTGGCGAAAAAGAGCTTCTCCAGCTCCTGCCGCGCCGTTTCCGGCTGCAGCGGATCGCCCGGCCGGATGACCTCCATGATCTTAAGGACCGCATCGTCGGCCGACATGTGCGTGCCGTCGCGGTCCGTGAACTTCCGGCGCTCCTCGTGCAGGGTCCTCAGGATCGTCGTATCGCCGTTCTCGGGGATGTCGCAGGCCTTCAACTGCTTGACGCCCGCGGACTCGAGACGCGAAACCGCCTTCTCGTCCAACTCGACGCCGGCCAGGGCCAGAATCTCGCCGGTCGAGGGATCGACCACGTCTTCGCAGGGCACGGCGCGCGTCCAGGGGTGCTCCTTGTCCGGAGCGGGAGAGCCGCCGCGGAGCAGCTTGGAGCCGAAGAAGCGCTTGAGAATCTCGGAGGTCTGGTCCAGGCCGATCGCGCGCAGGAGGATCGTGACCGGAAGCTTGCGCTTGCGGTCGAGGCGCACGGAGAGGATTTCGCCGACCTCGTACTCCATCTCGATCCAGGCTCCGTGATACGGAATGATCTTGGCCGAGTAGAGACGCTTGCCGGAGGGATCCGTCTTGCCCTCGTCGTGGTCGAAGACCACGCCGGGGG
>CAZWVM010000315.1:0-2741 GCA_964637705.1 uncultured bacterium | reverse complement strand
TTGAGTCTTTCACCCATCAGGTGAAAGTCGACTTCCAGAGGCAACGAGGACTTGACATGGCGAAGAACCCGAACCGGCTTTGCTTTGAATTCAATACGATTTCCATGATCTCTTGATCACGGATTGCGTTGATTCGATTCCTGATCTTCTCGGTGTTCTCCGTGCCTCGAGCCCGTCGGAGCGGACGCTTCGGCGGGCGGGTGGTGAATGAACACCTTCTCCGGGGATTCAGAGTGGAGGAGCCATGAGCATGGCCGATGCCGTCACAGGCCCGGGCGGCGGTGCGACTCCACCGGCATGACCCGCCGGATCTCCGTCACCTTTTCGAGTGCGATTTCGGCCGTCACGACCTCGTCGCCCTCGGCCCCGGCCCGCGCCAGGACGGTCCCCCACGGGTCGATGATCATCGAGCGCCCGTAGGCGCGGAAGTCCCGGCCCGGGTGCGGACCCCATTGGGCCGCGGCCGCGACGTAGGATTGGAACTCGATCGCGCGGGCCCGCAGGAGCACCTCCCAGTGAGCCTCGCCGGTCCGTTCCGTGAAGTTCGCGGGCAGGGCGTAGATGTTCACGCCGCGGTCGCGCAGTCGCCGCCACACCTCACCGAAGCGGAGGTCGTAGCAGATGAGCATGCCGATCGTCCATGCGCCCGCGTTCGCCGTCACGAGTTCATGGCCGGCCGCGTAGGAGTCGGATTCCCGGACGACCATCTCGGGAAGATCCACGTCGAAGAGGTGCATCTTGCGGTAGACCGATTCGACCTCGCCCGAGGGACCCACGAGGAAGGATGTGTTGTAGGGCTTGGGGGAATCCGGCGCGGCTTCCGGGATCGATCCCGAATGGATCCAGATCCCCCTCCGCCGCGCGAGCCCGGCGAGAAACGCCGAGGCGCGGCCGGTCACGGCGTCGGGTTCGGCCGAGGCGCCGACGCCCCGCCGGAAGGCGACCTCGGGAAGGAAGACCATTTGCGCGCCCTCGTCCGCCGCGCGCAGGACCAGGCCCTCGAGCCGGGCGGTGTTGCCGCGCTCGTCCATGTCCGCGTTGAACTGCAGGACGGAGATCTTCACGGCCGGGGCAGTTCGAAGGGCGCGCCGTCGATGACGAGCGTCGGCCGGGCCAGGACGTGGTCGACGTGGTAGGGGAGGCGGAGCGTGCCGCCGAAGGAACTGTTGTCGCCGAAGGCGACGTGCACGGTGCCCAGCGCCTTCTCCGCCTCGAGCACCCCGGCGCCCGGATCGGCTCCCTCGTTCGTGCCGATGCCGAGTTCGGCGACCTGGAGAAACTCGGGGTGGCCGGCGAAGATCCGCTCGAGCGTCGCGTCGCCCTCGACCGCGATCGCGCGACCCCCGCGGATCTCCACGACGCCCCCGCTTTCGAGGGCGAGGCGGCCTTTCGCGCTTCCTTCCACCGGGGCCGCATACACCTCGCCGGCCGGAAGGTTTCCGAAGGAGCCCGGGCGGGTGAGGTCGCCGTCGTCGGGCCGGAATGACCGGCCGGTGAGGTCGAGCTCGAGATTCGTGCCCCGCGGCGTCGTGATGAGGGCGCGGCCGGCTCCGTCGAGCCGCGACGCGACCGCGTGCGTTCGATCGCGGAGACGGGACGGGTCGACGTCGAGCGGTCCCCCGGCGCGGCGCAGTTCGTCCCCGTAGCCCGGGAGCGAGGCGTAGCGGACGCCGGCCGCGTTGAGGAGGCGGCGGAAGGCGGTGTGGGACGAGGAAAACCTCGTGAGGCAGACGATCGCCGCGGGCACGAGGCCGCGGCAATTCGCGGCCCAGTCCGCGAGAGCCGCCTCGTCCTGCGGGGTTACCTTCTTCTCGAGAAGCGGGTCGAGCAGGCCGCTCATGTCGAGCCCGGCGATGGCGGCGCAGCCGAAGGCCGCCTCCCACGCCTCGCGCGCCGGTTCGCGGCCGTGTCCGCCCGAGGAGGGCACGGCGACGATTTCCGCGCCCGGCACGCCGGCGTCTCCATCGTCGACGAGGACCAGGACCCGTTCGCCGGGTTCGAGGCCGAGGTGGCCGGCGAGGATCCTTTCCCAGGGGACGAGGGTCATGCGCCGGCCTTTTCCACGACGGGGCGGGGAGCGACGGCCGCCTTCAGCCGCTCCACGTCGACGATCTCGCGGAGCGTCCTGACGGCCTTCTCGACCGTGTCATTGACGACGATGTAGTCGTAATCCTTTCCGCGCCGGATCTCCTCCTCCGCGTTCCTGAGCCGGCGCGCGATGACCTCGGGCGAATCCGTGCCGCGCCTCTTGAGGCGCTCCTCGAGGACCCCGAGCGACGGGGGCATGACGAAGACGAGGGCCGCCTGGATCGGCTCGCCCGCGCGGGCGGGATCGCGCACGAGGGAACGGATCTGGGCCCCGCCCTGCACGTCGATGTCCAGGAGCAGGTCGGTCCCGCGGGCGAGAGCCTCGCGCACCGTCGCCCAGCGCGTGCCGTAGAGGTTCCCGTGAACCTCGGCGTGCTCGATGAATTCCCCCCGCTCGACCATCGCGAGGAAGGTGGCGCGGTCGGTGTAGTGATAGTCCACGCCCTCGATCTCCCCGCCCCGGATTGAACGCGTGGTGGTGGAGACGGAGAAGGCGAGCCCGGGGGTGGCCGCCATGAGGCCCTGGGTGAGCGTGGACTTGCCGGCGCCGGAGGGCGCGGAGAGGATGAAGAGGATGCCGCGGCGTGCGGGCGCCGGCTCAGACGACATTCGCCGAGAGCTCCTTCATGCGGTCGATCGCGGTCTTGGCCTCG
>CAZWVM010000314.1:0-2753 GCA_964637705.1 uncultured bacterium | reverse complement strand
ACGGCGGTCTCGGGGAGGTTCGCGTCGGTGAAGTCGGCGTTGACGGACATGCGGACGAGGATGAGGCCCATCGCCGGGTCGTACTCGATGGCGCGGACGTCGCCGATCTTCAAACCCTGGTAGGTCACCTGCACCTTGGGCTTCAGCCCCCCGGTGTTGTGGAACCAGGTATTGACCTCGATCTCACGCCGGTTCCACCACTCCCCCAGCCGGCCGCTGGACCAGCCGAGGAAGACGATGAAGAAGAGAAGCATGATGATCACGAAGATGCCGGCCACGAGTTCGTTCGCCCTGGGCTTCATCGAGTGTCGATCCTTTCCTCCGCGATGCCGGCGAGCGTTTCGAGGTACTTGTCACGCGACGTCCGGTAGGGGATGGGCCCGTCGGCCGATCCCCGGATGAACTGCTGCACCACCGGGTCGTCCGAGTTGCGGACCTCGTCCGGTGTTCCATAGGCCAGGACACGGCCCTGGTAGAGCATCACCATCTTGTCGGCGATCTTGAAGGCCGAATCCATGTGATGCGTGACCACGACGGATGTTATACCCATTTTCTTCTTCAAGTCGAGGATGAGTTCGTCGATGACGGCCGACATGACGGGATCCAGGCCCGCCGAGGGCTCGTCGTAGAAGACCATCTCCGGGTCCAGCGCGATGGCGCGCGCGAGGCCGACGCGCTTCTTCATGCCGCCGGAGATCTCCGCGGGCTTCAGGTGCTCGAATCCCGTCAGCCCCACCATCTCCAGCTTCATCCTCATCATGATCTGGATGATGTTCTCGTCGAGGTCGGAGTGCTGCTCCAGCGGCAGGGCCACGTTCTCGCCGACGGTCATGGAGTTGAAGAGGGCGCCGGACTGGAAGAGGATGCCGAAGCGCTTGCGCACCGCGTCGAACTGCTTGTCGTTGTAATGGGTCGTGTTCTCGCCGAAGGTCCAGATGTCTCCCTTGTCGGCCCGCTCCAGGCCGATGAGGATCCTGAGGGTCGTCGACTTGCCGCAGCCGGAGCCGCCCATGATGACGAGCACCTCGCCCTTCTCGACCTCGAAGGAGACCTCGTCGAGGACCCGCCGCCCGTCGAACTCCTTGATGAGGCCGTGGGCCTTCAGGACGACGTTGGGGGCGGGGTTGCCGGGCAGGGGGGGCTTCATAGCTGGAGGATGTAGTAGAAGATCGCGGTGCAGAGACCGTCCGCGATGATGATCGCGAAGATGGAGTAGACCACCGACTGCGTCGTCGCGCGGCCGACGCCCTCGGCTCCGCCGGTCACCGAGAGACCGTTGTAGCAGGAGATACCGGAGATGAGGAGCGAGAAGCAAGCGGCCTTCATGAGGCCGGTCCAGACGTCCGTGTCCGTCATGTATTCGAAGGCGATCCCCTGGAAGCTCGAGAAGGTCATGTCCAGGGTCGTGGTGCCGAAGACGAAGGCGCCGAGGATGCTGGAGACGTTGGAGAGCATGGCGAGGCAGGGGAGCATGATGAAGAGGGCGACGACGCGGGGCACCACGAGGAACCGAACCGGATGCAGGGACATGCTCCGGAGCGCGTCGATCTCCTCCGCCACCACCATCGTTCCCAGCTCCGCGGCGATCGAGGCGCCGACGCGACCGGAGAGGATGATGGAGGAGATGAGCGGCCCCAGTTCCCGGACCGTCGCGACGGCGACGAGGGCCGGGAAGTAGGTCGCGGCGCCCAGTTTCTCGAGGTTGTAGGAGGTCTGCATCGCGAGGATCAGGCCGACGGTGAAGGAGAGAAGAGCGACGATCGGGATCGACCCGATGCCCTCCTCCATCAGCTGCTTGCCGATGGACTTGCGGTCAGGGAAGCGGCCGGAGAAGGGGGCGACGAAGGTCCAGAAGAAGGTGTCGACCAGGAGCATCCCGACGCCGCCCATCAGGCGCAGGACGCCGAGGGCGCCGCCGCCCAGGGCCGCGACGGCCCTCCCCAGGCCGTTCAGCGGCGACGGGCGGCTCTTCGGCTTCACGCGAGGAGGACTCGAATCCGATCGACGGTCACGGTCAGCCCAGGGCCTTCCGGGCCTCTTCGAAGGTTTCGTACATCGGGAAGATCCCGTCGAGGTGGGCGATCTCGAAGATGTCCTTCACCCGTTGCGCCGCCGAGGCCAGCGCCATCTTGCCGCTCGTCACGCGCAGGCCCTGGAGGGCCTCGACCAGGGTCGCGATGCCCGAGGAGTCGATGTAGGGGCAGCCCTTGAGGTCGAGCAGGACGCCACGCGGCCGGGTTTTCAGGACCTCCTGCAGCTTCGCGCGCAACTGGGGCGAGGACTTGAGGTCGATATCGCCCGAGACGCGAAGGATCTGGATTCCGTTATCCGATTGAGTGTCGACAGTCATGGTCGCTTCCCCGTCCCGTCCGGACCCCCTCGGCCCGGCTCGATTCTATGGTTGCCGCGTGATCCCCGCGGCAACGGGCCGCGGGAGTCGTGCGACACTAACTCCTCTTTTCAGAGACTTCAAGGTTTTTCTTCATGCGGAGGATGCAGCCGCCCGTGGCGCTGGACTCGAACCTCACGTCGTCCATGACCTCCTTGAGAATGACGAGACCGAGGCCACCGGGGCGGAGTTCCCTGGGTTCCTCTCTCGGGAACTCGGGGACGCGGCCGCATCCGGCGTCACGGATCTCGATCGTGAGGGTCTTCTTGTCGGCGTGACAATTCAATTCGGCCGGCCCCCCCTCGCCCCCGTAGGCGTGGCGGATGACGTTGGTCAGGGCCTCGTCGACGGAGAGGATGATGCG
>CAZWVM010000313.1:0-2771 GCA_964637705.1 uncultured bacterium | reverse complement strand
TGACGACGACCGCCGAGAGCCACGACCGGGTGATGATCCTGGAGGTCATGGGCCGGAACGCGGGATGGATCGCCTTGGGCGCGGGCGTCGCGGGCGGGGCGGACATCATCCTGATCCCGGAGATCCCCTTCTCCGTCGGCAAGGTCGTCGATCACATCCGGCTCCGCGAGTCGACCGGCGCGCGGTCGCACATCATCGTCGTGGCCGAGGGCGCCAAGCCGCGCGGCCAGGGCATGATCTACACCAAGACCACCAAGGGACAACTGCGCCTCGGCGGCATCGCCTCCTGGCTCATGTCGGAGCTCGGGCGGAAGATGAAGAACGAGATCCGCTACACGGTGCTCGGGCACATCCAGCGCGGCGGCACACCGACCGCCTTCGACCGGATCCTCGGCAGCCGCTTCGGCTGCCGCGCGGTGAAAGCCGCGGTCGAGGGCTGCTTCGGCCAGATGGTTCGACTGAAGACGCCCCGGCTCGAATGCGTTCCGATCGCGACGGCGATCAGTACCTACCACACGATCGACCCGAAGGGCGAGGAGGTCGCCGCGGGCCGGGCGCTGGGGCTGGGCTTCGGGGATTGATCCTCATCCGGCGCGCGGGGCGTTGATGCATGGGGCGTGAGGCGGCGAGGACCAGGGACTCCCTCCTCGTCTTTTTCCTCTTTTCGCTCGTCTATGCCCTCTCCGCCTCACCGGTCCTGGGCGCGGCGCACGACGGCGTCTATTACCTGAGGAGCATCGAGAGCGGCCGGCATCTCCTGCACCCCCATCACCTGCTCTACAACCCCGTGGCGCGCCTGTGGTGGCGCGCCACGGGAATGGGCGACCCGGTTCTCGCGGTCGAGTGGCTCAACGCTCTCGCGGGCGGCCTCGCGGCCGCGCTCCTGCACCGCGCCGTCTCCCGTTTCGCCGCGCGCCCCCTCGCCTTCTTCTCGACCGCGCTCTGGGGATTTTCCTTCGGACCCTGGTTCTATTCCGCGACGATCGAGGTCTACCTCCTGCCCCTGCCCTTCCTCCTCGGCGCCTGGATCGCGCTCGAGACCCCCTCGACGCGGCGCGCGGCCGCGGGCGGAGTCCTCGTCGCCTTCGCGGTTCTCTTCCACCAGACGAACCTCCTCTTCCTCCCCTGCGCGCTCTACCGGCTCCGCAAGGGCGGCGGGCGGGCGGCGGCGGCCTTCCTGCTCCCGCTCCTCCTCCTCTCAGGCGGCGGCTACCTGGCCGCCTGGCGGCTGGCGGGGGGCGGTGATAGTTTCTCGTATTGGAGCACGTCCTACCTGCACGAGATCGACCTCGGGCGCTTCACGCTCGCGACGCCCTTGATGGCCGCGGCCGGAGCGGGGCGTTTCTTCTTCGGGGGACACTTCGCCTTCGCCCTGCCCTTCGACGTGCTGGCCGCGGTTCGCGAAGGTCACCACCTCGACGACGAGTTCTTCCTCGTCCGGGCGATGACCGGCGGGCAGGCGCTCCTCCTTCTCACCGCCTCCGCCGCGTGGTGCGCGGCCTTCCTCGCCTTCCTCGCGGACCGCGCGCGCCGCGCCGCGGGCAGCCAAGCCGCGGGCGGCCACGCCGCGGGCAGCCAAGCCGCGAGCGGCCACGCCGCGAGCGGCCGCGGTGTCCTCGTCCCCGCGCTCGCGTGGTTACTCCCCTACGCCCTCTTCTTCTCGTGGTGGGAACCGTCCAACGTGGAGTTCTGGATCGCGACGCTCCTGCCGCTCTTCCTCGCGATCCCCGCTCTGGACCCGGCCTCCCCACCGCGGCGCGCCGCCTGGCTGCTCCCGGCCGCCCTCGCGCTCGTCAACCTCTTCGGCAGCATCCGGCCTCTCTCGGATCCCGGCAACGACTGGTATGCCGCGCAGGCGGCCGCCTACCGTCACCTCGCCCCGGGGCAGGTCGTGGAGGTCGAGGACGACTGGATCCTGGGACCGTACATCGAGCGCCTGACCGGCGCGACGGTCGTCAGGAAGAGGGACGATCCGATTCCCGGGGAGCCCGGTTCCGCTCCGCGGTAGGGGCTAGTGCCGCTTGCGGCCCTTCGGAATCATGACGTGGTATTTCGCGGGGCGCAGGGACGGCGAGGCGCCGCGCGAGACGACGAAGTCGGCGAGGTGGAAGCACCAGTCGAGGTCGTTCTGGGGCTGGACGCGGCCCCAGCGCCCGAGGTGCGTGCGGATCATGCCGACGATCTGGGGCCGGTCGTTGAAGAGGCCGTTCTTGACGTACCAGTCCGCCGCGAAGACCGCGTGGTCGACGGCCGGCGGCACCCAGCCGTCCTCGCCGTACTTGAAGGAGTCGTGGAGAAGCCCCGCCACGACGAGGTTGTCCGCCTCGTGGTCGAGACCGTAGGGCTCGCCGATGCGCTGCGCGACGCGCGCGACCTTCTTGGAGTGCCTCACGAGCCCCCCCATCATGTTGTCGGTGCCGACATCATGAAGGCCCATGACGGAGGCCGGGATGTGCCAGAAATAGCGCGGCAGGCGGCCGAGGAGCTGGTACATGAAGTCCCGGAGCCCCTGGTCGGAAATGAGGCCCAGTTCGTCGCCGACGGCGGCGTGGATGTCGATCTGCGGCAGATCCATGCAGCCCTGCAGGACCTGGCGCTTCAATTCGGAACCGGAGATGAACCCGTCGTGGTAGGCCTTGCGCAGCTTCATCAGCTTCTTGTTATCCAACTTCGTCCTCCAGCTTCCGCAGGAATCGCTCCTTGAGAGCGCGGGGGATGCGCGCGGATCCGGCCTTCCGGTATCTGGAACGTCGAGGAGCATTTTTCTTTTT
>CAZWVM010000312.1:0-2793 GCA_964637705.1 uncultured bacterium | reverse complement strand
TGAACATCCGCCAGCTCTACGGGGCCTCGGCGGTCGTCGAGGAGATGGACATCGACATGGTGGCGCGGATGGAGAAGTGGCGCGAAGGCTACGAATACGATCGGCTGGGGCTGGAGCAGGAGCGGGCGGAGATCCTGGGCATCGAAGTGCCCTCGATCCTCGTTCCGGTCCAACCGGGCCGGAACATCGCGATCATCGTGGAGGTGGGGGCGATGAACCAGCGGCTGAAGAACATGGGCATGCACGCGGCCTCGGAGTTCAGCCGGCGCCTGGACGAGATGCTGACGGGCGAAGCGATGAGAAAGGGGAAGCCGTGAAGGAGCCGATTCTCATCATCGCCTCCCATGGCCACCTGGCGCAGGCCGCGCTCGAGAGCGCCTGCCAGATCTTCGGCCCGATCCCGGGGGCCTCGGCGGTCGGTCTGGAACCGAGCGGCCGGTTGGAGGACGTGGAGAAGGCGATCGAGGAGACGCGGCGCGCGCAGGGGGCGGACCGGCCGGTCATCCTCCTCGTGGACCTTTTCGGAGGCTCCTGTTCCAACATCGGCGCGCGCCTCATCAAGAAGCGCCAGGAATCGGATCCCCCGCTGCGGGTGATCGCGGGCTTCAACCTGGCGATGCTCATCGAGTTCGCCTTCTCGCGGGACAAGATGGATGCGGAGGCCCTGGCGGACCGGCTGCTCGAGGCCGGACGAAAGGCCTGTCTCGACGTGAACGCGAAGTTGAAGGGCGTGGGGCGATGATCGTTCTGGCGCGCATCGACGACCGCCTGATCCACGGGCAGGTGACGGTCGGCTGGTCCCGTTTCCTCGCCGTCGAGAAAATCGTGGTTCTTTCGGACGAACTCGCCGACGACGACGTCCAGCGTTCCTTCCTGGCGATGGCGGTGCCGGAGTCGACGGAGTTCGACCTGGGAAGCGTGGCCGAGATCGCGGCGCGGCTGAAGGATCCGGGCTACGCGCAGCGACGGACGCTCCTCCTGGCCGCCTCGCCCTCCGAGTTCCGCCGCCTCATCCTGGACCTCGGCTACGCCCTGCCGGAAGTGAACGTGGGCGGTCAGCGCTACGCGGACGGGCGGCACAAGGTCTGCGAGGGCGTGCTCCTGACCGACGAGGCCCTCTCGGATCTGCAGGCCCTTCGCGACGCGGGTGTCAAGGTCGAGGTGCGCATGATCCCCTCGAACGACAAGAAGGATCTCTTCGTTCTCTACCCGGGGGGCGGCGCATGACGGCCACATCGCTCGTTCTCGCCGCGGCCGTCGCGGGGATCCTGGCCCTGGACGGGGTCCAGATGTTCCAATGGATGCTGGCGCGCCCGGTCGTCTCGGGGTCCCTCGTCGGCGCGATTCTCGGGGACCTGCCGACCGGCATGCTCTGCGGCGCGTGGACGGAGCTCGTCTGGCTGGGCGTCCTGCCGATCGGCAATTACACGCCGCCGGACGCCCACGTGACCGCCGTGACGGCCGTCGCCGTGGCCGCGGCCTGGGGCGGCGGCGTCCCGGCCGCGGTCGTCGCGGTGCTCCTCTGCGTCCCGGTGGGCATCCTCTCGCGCCGTTTCGACCACATGCTTCGCGGCGAATTGGCGACGCGCGCCGAGGCCCTGGTGAAGGCCGGCCCCCCCTTCCGGATCGAGCGTCTCTATCCGCTCGGCCTCCTGCCGATCGTGGCGAAGGCCGCGCTGGCGGTTCTCCTGACGGGAACGGCGGCTCTTGCCCTCGCCCCGTTCGCGCGCACGCTTCTCGCCGTCGAGCGGATCGAGAGGGGCGTCCTCTTCTCTGCGACGCTCCTGCCGGCTCTCGGCATGGTCCAGCTCGCGCGCTGCATCGGCGCGAAAGGGCGCGAGCGGTGGATCGCGCTGGGCATCGTCCTGTGCGGCCTCGGGCTCCTCGTGGTGCACGCGCTATGACGTTCTCCGAGCGGCTCAAGATCTTCTTCCGCCTGCATTTCCTGCAGTGCCTCTGGAACTACAAGGGCATGCAGCACTTCGGGTGCCTCTCGGCCCTTCGCCCGGTCCTCTCGCGGCTCTACGGCGGGCAGGATTACCTGGAGGCGGAGAAGCGGCAGGCGCAGTATTTCAACACGCACCCCTACTTCGCGCCGATCTGCATGGGCGTGGTGGCGAAGCTGGAGGAGGAACTGAAGGCCGGGAGCTTCGCGAAGCCGGAGATGATCCCGGTCCTGAAGAACAGGATGAGCGGTCCCCTGGCGGCGGTGGGCGACGCCTATTTCTGGGAGACGCTGAGGCCGATCACGGGCAGCCTGGCCGTCCTCTGCATCCTGGCCTTCGGCCCCGGGTCCGACGCCGCCCTGGTCTCGCTCGTCGTGCTCGTTCTCGCCTACATCCTGCCCGTGGAATGGATCCGTTGGCAGGGATTCTCGTGGGGCTACCGGCACGGCCTGAACGTGGTGGACGTCCTGAAGAAGAAGGATTTCCACGGGAGCATGAGGCGGGTCCGGAACATGGGGGCGCTCCTGTTGGGCATGACGGTCATCGTCTTCCTGCTCGACGGGGGATCTCTCTGCCCGGCCTGCGCCGGGGACGTAACGACCACGCCCGGCACCGCAGCCGCGGCCTGGGCGCCCTTCTTCATCCGCGCCGCGGTCCTGGGTCTTGTGCTCCTGGCGACGCTCGCGAAGTGGTCGCCCACCGTGCTATTGTACCTGACGGCCCTGGCCGGCTTCGCCGCGGGGGTGATCCTGTGAACACGCCCGGGACGCTGCAGAACCGCTTCACGATCGAGAACAACGCGGGTCTGCACGCGCGCGCCGCGGCCCTTCTCGTCCAGTGCACCTCG
>CAZWVM010000311.1:0-2818 GCA_964637705.1 uncultured bacterium | reverse complement strand
GAGGCCGCGACGCGCCGGGCGTGATCGAGGATCTCGCGCCCGGTTGCGCCCCCGTGGTTCACGATGACGAGCGGCTGGCGCGCGTGACAACTCACCCGGCCCTCCTGCCGTCCCTTCCATCCGCTCCGCTCGATCAGCCACGCGGCCGGCACCTTGACGAGTCCCTCTCCCGAGGGATGCCCGGGCATCGCGGGATTCTCTCTCTTCAGGCGCTCGAAGTGAGCCGCCTCGATCTCGGGGTTCTTGAAGAAGCTCCCGGCGTTGCCGAGGACGGACGGGTCCGGCAGCTTGGCCCTGCGGATGGACGCGACGGCGTCGTACACGTCGCGAACGGTCGGCGCCGCGATGCCGCCGTCGGCGAGGAACTTCGCCACGTCGGCGTACTTCGCGTTCGGGACGGGCTTCTTCGAGAGGCGCACGGTCACGCCCGCGATGAACGCCCGGCCCTTCCACTCCTTCTTGAAGACGCTGTCGCGGTACCCGAATCCGCAGGCCTCCTTCTCCATGACGAAGGGCTCGCCGTTCTCGAGGTTCACCGCTTCGAGGCGGACGAAGACGTCGGCGAGTTCCGCCCCGTACGCCCCGATGTTCTGGATCGGCGCGGCGCCGACGGTCCCGGGGATGAGCGCGAGGTTCTCCAACCCGCCCCAGCCGTTCTCGACGCTCCACCGGACCGCCGCGTCCCAGTTCTCTCCGCCCCCCAGCTGAATCTCGACCTCGGCCTCGGTCTCGCAAAGCACCGCGCGGCCCGCGACGAGGTTGCGCGCGACGAGGCAGGGGAGGTCCCCGAGGAAGAGGACGTTGCTGCCGCCGCCCAGGGGCAGGATGGGAGCGTCGGCGCCCCCGCGCGCCAGCGAGACGATCTCCTCGAGCGATCGGATCTCCGCGAGGAACCGCGCCCGGGCGCGGATGCCGAAGGTGTTGAGCGCCGAGAGGTCCGCGTCGCGCTCGATCCGCGTCACGCCTGCGTCTCCGGCGCGCCCAGTCCCGCGTAGCTGATCCGTTCCGCTCCGGCGGGAACCACGAAGGATTCGAGGATCCCGTAGTGCTCCGCCCGCCACCCGTCCGCGTCCGGCCCCGGGAGATCCGTGTGAGCCATGATCTCGACGGTTCCCTCCGCCTCCTCGAGGGTCCCCGGCGTGAGCGCCCCCAGGTCGAAGAACGCGTCGGGATGGAGGATCCCGTTGACGCGGAAGGCCTCGAGGGCCTCGTCGAGCGCGCCGGGCGTGAGATAGAAGTCCCGGTCGAACCGCGCCCGCCTGATCCCCTTTCCGGCCATGACCGGGAGCACGACTTCCCTGAGGCCGGGAAAGAGGTGGACGTGGTGGTGCCCGTCGAAGTGGGAGGGCTCCAGCCCGAGCGAGCGGAAGGCGTCGACTTGTTCCGCGACGTCGCGACGGATCTCGTCGCGATTCGCCGCGAGCACGTCCTGCCATCCTTCCGCGATCTCCTCCTCGTTTCCGCCGTAGAGCCCCGTCTCGTCGAACCGGAACCAGGGATCGAGGTCGAGGTGCAGTCCGATCGCGGGCGAACCCTGCTCGCGGATGCGCTCGGCGAGCGCGGGGAGGCGCGCGGGGTCGCGCCTGACGAGCAGCGTGGCGCTCGTCATAAGGCCGCGCCGCGCGAGCGCAAGCACGCTCTCGTCGATGGAGGGGGAGAGCCCGAGGTCGTCGCCGTTGATGATGATCCGGAGAGGCTTCACCGCGGTGGGTTCAGACCGCGCCGGAGGACCTGAGCTGCGCGATCCGCGCCGCGTCGTAGCCGAGGACGCCCGAGAGGATCTCGTCGGTGTGCTGGCCCACGGTCGGCGGCGGGGTTCTCACCGATCCCGGGGTCTCGGAGAGCTTGATCGGCACCCCCGTCAGCCGGATGCGGCCGGCCTTCGGGTGGTCCATCGCGACGACCATCTCCCGGGCCTTCACCTGCTCGTGCTCCAGGACCTCCGCCACGGTGTAGATCGGCCCGGCCGGAATGCCGGCGGCTTCGAGGGCATCGACCCACTCCGCGGTCGATCTCCCCGCGAAGATCGCGGAGAGGACGGGGAAGAGTTCGCCGCGCAGGGCGACCCGCTTCGGATTGGTGGCGAAACGTTCGTCGGCCTTGAGGTCCGGCCGCTTCACCAGGTCGCAGAACTCGAGCCAGAGCTTGTCGTTGCCGACCGCGAGGTTCAGGTAGCCGTCGGAGGTCTTGAAGGTCTCGTAGGGGCAGATCGTGGGATGCTGGTTGCCTTTTCGCGTGGGCGACTTCTTCTCGGCGAAGTAGATCCCGGCCTGGTATGAGAGGAGAGAGACCTGGCCGTCGAGCATCGAGACGTCGACGACCTGGCCGCGGCCGGTACGCGCCCGCGCGACGAGCGCGAGGAGGATCCCCTGGGCGGCGTAGATGCCGGAGATGAGGTCGGCGATCGAGGTCCCGACCTTGGTCGGAGGACCGTCCGTCTCGCCGGTCAACGACATGATGCCGCCCATGCCCTGGACCGCCAGGTCGTATCCGGGCTTCTCGGACCACGGCCCGGTCTGGCCGAAGCCGGAGACGGAACAGTAGACGAGGCGGGGATTGAGCGCGAGTGCCGAGGCGCCGTCGAGCCCGAACTTGTCCAGGGTCCCGGGGCGGAAGTTCTCGACGAGGACGTCGGCCTTCAGGAGGAGTTCCTTGATGATCGCCACGCCCTCCGGCTTCTTCATGTTCACCGTGATCGAGCGCTTGTTGCGGTTGGCGGACATGAAGTAGGCGCTTTCGCCGTTCTGGAAGGGAGGACCGAAAGCGCGGGTGTCGTCGCCCTTGCCCGGGATCTCCACCTTCCAGATCTCCGCCCCGT
>CAZWVM010000310.1:0-2827 GCA_964637705.1 uncultured bacterium | reverse complement strand
GCGTGCCCTTGGCCTGGGCGAGGAACTGCTCGCCGCTCGACTTCAGCGTGTCGCCGGCCAGGGCCTTGAAGGCGTCGGTGAGCTTCGCCTTCGCCTCGTCGAGCAGGCGCTTCTCCTCGTCGAGTCGCTTCTCGGAATCGAGCGCCTTCTGCTCGGCGCGCGCGCGCAGGGCCTGCTCCTCGCCCAGCTTCGACGCGAGCGCGGCCGCTTCGGCCGCCGCGGCCTGCGCCCGGCGATCCGACTCCGCCTGCAGGGCCTTCAGCCGCTCCTGCATCTCCGAGAGCCGCCCCTCCGACGTCGCGACCAGCCGCTCCGCGTCCGTCGCGCGCGCCGCCAGGCGCGAGGTCGCCCGGTGCGTCGCCGCGAACCAGGCCGCGGCGCCGCCGACGACGAGACCGATCACGAGGGGAAGGAGGAAGTCCATGCGGCTAGGTTATCAGAAGAGACACGCAGGGTGAACGCGAGAAAGAGGCCCGTTCATGAACCACGGAGTCACTGAGGCACGGAGCAACAAGACCCATGATCGAATGCAGATCCGTATGCGATGGGAGTTCTACATCGATCCTTGTTGGATCGTCCTCAGAGTCTCCGTGTCTCCGTGGCTTGGTTCGCATCCACCAAGGGTCGAGAACGATCCGGTCCATCCCCCCGCCCGCCCGGTCCGGCGCCGATCGTGCGGCCCATCCCGAGGATCCGCCCCGCGAGGCACTCCGCGCAGTCCGACGGCCTCTCGTCGATGCAGGCCTTCTTCGGGTAGATCTCGTACATGCGCCGGTACGCGACCGGCGTGAGGTTCGGCATCACGACGTTCGCGCCGCGCGCGAGCCCCCGCTCCCGCCCGTTCGCGGGGTTGATCGTGGCCAAGGCCGTCGTCGCCGGGATGTTCGCGTCGGGCCGCACCAGCCGCGCCAGCGCGATCACCTTGTAGACCATCTCCTCGGAGGCGGGAACCGGGTTCAGTCCCTCGTCGTTCTTGTTCATTCCTTCTTCGGATCCCGACCCGTTCCACGCTCGAGCGGATTCCGAGGACGGCCCGTGACAGGAGGTCACGAGGTCCGTCCGAGGCCTCGGAGCCGCACAGGATGTGCGGCGAGAATGAGCGAGAGCGAGGAACGAGTCGGGATCCTCTCCCTCCTCCCCTCCCCCGCCCAGCGGTGTCCCCGGGTGCGGGATGAACGGGCCGACGCCGATCATGTCGAGGTCGAGCGCGCGGAAGAGCTCGATGTCGTCCGCGAGCGACGCGAGGGTCTGGCCCGGGATCCCGATCATCACCCCGCCGCCCGCCTCGTATCCCATCGCCGCGATCCTTCTCAACAGGGCCACGCGGTCCGACGCGCGGCCCGGGAGGGCGGGGTGAATGCGGTCGAAGAGCGCGCGGTCCGAGGTCTCGAAGCGCAGGAGGTAGCGGTCCGCGCCGGCCTCCCGCCACGCGGCCAGGTCCTCGTCGCTCCGCTCGCCGAGCGACAACGTCACGGCAAGACCGGTCTCGATCTTGATGAGCCTCACCAGCCCCGAGATCTCGGCGCGCGTCAGCGCCGGGTCCTCGCCCGACTGCAGGACGACCGTGCCGTAGCCGAGCCGCTTCGCCTCCCGCGCGCACCCCAGGATCTCGTCCGGCTCCATCCGGTAGCGGGCGAGTTCCCGGTTCGGCGCGCGCAGGCCGCAGTAGGTGCAGGAGCGGACGCAGTGGTTGGAGATCTCCACCAGGCCGCGCAGGTGGACCTCGTCGCCGACGTGCCGGCGGCGCACATCGTCCGCGCGCGCCCAAAGTTCCTCGAGCCGGGCCGGGTCGCTCTCCTCGAGCCAGCCGAGGATCTCGTCCCTAGAAATAGAGATCCCGTTCACCCTGGCGGATCCTCTCGTAGTAACCCATGAACGCGGGATAGCCCTTCGGGCTCCGCGCCCGGATCTCCTCCAGCTCCTTCGCCAGCACGATCTCGCCCGCCGCCCTCGTCTCGTCGCTCGCGAAGTCGTCGAGCCACTCGCGGAACGTCAGGACCGCGTTCAGCTTGCAGAACTTCCCCTCCGCGCCGCTCCTCAGGAGGTCGAGGATGCACTGGCCCGTGCGGCCACAGCGGTAGCCGGCCGTGCAGAAGGAGGTGATGTAGCCCATCTCCGCCAGTTCCCGGACGACCGTGTCGAGGCTGCGGGGATCGCCCAGCAGGAACTGCTGGCGGTTCTCGGCCTGCGCCTCGTAGGCCTCGGCGTAGGCCCCGACGCCGATGCGCGACGAGGCGTCGGTCTGGGTGCAGCCGAGGGGAATCAGCCGCCGCCGCATCGCCGCGTCCTCGCGCGCCGTCACGATCATCCCGGCGTGGGGCACGGAGAGCCTGATCACGACGACCGCCCTCTCGAAGTCCTCGTCGCTCACGCGGTGCCGCGCGTCGGCGAGGTAGGGCGCGTTCGCGGCCGGCTCGAGGCGCGGGAAGGAGATGGTGTGCGGCCCGACGCCGAAGACGCGCTCCAGCTCGCGCGCGTGCTCCAGGAGTCCCATCACCTCGAAGCGCCAGTCGGCCAGGCCGAAGAGCGCGCCGATGCCGACGTCGTCGATCCCCGCCTCGAGCGCGCGGTGCATGCAGTAGAGCCGGTTCGCGTAGTCGGATTTCAGGGTCGGCGCGGGATGCACGCGCGCGTAGGCCGCAGGGTGGTAGGTCTCCTGGAAGACCTGGTACGTCCCGATCCCGGCCTCCTTCAAGGCCCGCAGGTCCTCGATCGACATCGGCGCCGCGTTGACGTTGACGCGCCGGATCTGGCCGTGGCCGATCCGCGCCTTCACCTTCACGCCGTAGATCGTCCGGATCGACTCGACCATCCGCTCGATCCCCGT
>CAZWVM010000309.1:0-2869 GCA_964637705.1 uncultured bacterium | reverse complement strand
TGCGCGAGGGCGTCATGGCCAAGGACATCATCCTCTGGATCATCGGACAGATCGGCTTCGACGGAGCGACCTACAAGGCCATGGAATACGCCGGCGAAGGAGTCGCCTCGCTTTCCATGGACGACCGCATGACGATCGCGAACATGGCGATCGAGGCGGGCGGCAAGAACGGGATCTTCCCGTTCGACGGGAAGACGCGCGCCTTTGTCGACGAGGCCTGCCGGAGGAACGGCACGAAAGCGGCCTACGAACCCGCGGAGCAGGATCTCGCGGCGCCGGTGGAAGCCGAGCACCGGATCGATCTCTCGCGGCTCGAGCCGGTCGTCGCGCTGCATCCGAATCCGGGCATGCGCAAGCTGGCGCGCGAGTGTGCCGACGTGAAGGTCGATCGCGCCTACATCGGCTCCTGCACCGGCGGCAAGGCCTCCGACTTCGTCGCCTTCGCCCGGGTCGTCCGCGGTCGCAAGGTCGCGGTCCCGACTTTCGGGGTTCCCGCGACGCCGAGGGTCGGCGAGGAACTGAGGGCGACGAAACTCGGGGACGTGCCCGTCTGGGACGTCCTGGTCGGGGCCGGGGTCACGATGAACGAGAATCCGGGCTGCGCGGCCTGCCTCGGGGGGCCCGACGACACCTTCGGCCGGATGAATACGCCCCAGACCTGCATCAGCGCGACCAACCGCAACTTCCCGGGCCGCATGGGGCACCTCGAATCCCGTGTCATTCTCGCCTCGCCCATGACCGTCGCCGCCTCGGCCCTCGCGGGCCGCGTCGCGGATCCGCGGGACGTTCTCTAGGAGCCGGTCCGCCGGTTTCAGCCGGCGTTCGCGCCCCCCGGCATCTCCGCCGGGCTCGCGCCCCTGCGGAACCGGAAGCGCGGCAGGATGTCCTGCGTCGTGAGGTAGACGCCCATCAGCATGATGAGCGACGCGAAGAGCGCCCAGGTGACGAAGGTCACCGAGACGAAGAAGGCGCCGTAGATCTCCCGGAACCCCAGGAGCGGCAGGAAGGCGATGTAGACGTACTTTCCCAGCTCGAAGCAGACGCCCGAGAAGATCGCCGCCGGCACGACCTCCTCCAGGTTCAGCTTGCGGTTCGGCAATACCGCGAAGACCACGGCGAAACCCAGGATCGTGAAGGGCACCGTGAGCACCTTGAAGACGAGCCACTTCACGCCCGCGAGGAAGGCCGTGCCGGAGAGGAAGAAGAAGACCGTCTCCAGCGCCAGGCCCGCGGCCCAGGACAGGGCGACGGGAACGAGGCTGACGAGGATGAAGAGGCCGAGAAGGAAGAAGGAGATGACCTGGGAGACGAACCAGTGCCTCGGCTTCGGTTCCTTCCAGACGTAATTGAGCGCGAGTTCCACCGGGATGAAGATGCCCACGGCGCTGAAGAGGAGGATCGCCAGAGAGACGAAGGTCATGCCGCTGAAGTGGTTCGTCACGCCGTTGATCTGCGCCGCGAAGAAGGCGCGGTTGGACGGGAGATAGTCCGTCACGGCGGCGACCGCCGCGTCGTGGAGGCCGGGGCCGGCGATCTGGTGGATCACCGTCAACACGACGATGACGGCCGGGAAGAAGGCGATGAGGACGTTGAAGGCGATGGCCGAGGCGTAGGTGTAGATCTCGTTGGAGAGCAGGAAGTCGACGGCGGAGAAGATCGCGGTCCAGGTCCTCCGGCGACCGAAGGCCCTGAGCCCGGCGAGGATGACTCCGAACAGGCGTCGAAGAAACAGTTGACGGCTTTCCGGCGCGGATGGAGAATTCTCACTCATAACGCATGGACACCGAGGATAACAGACACGTATTCCGGGGCAAAGCCTTCGTCCTGGGGGACAATATCGACACCGACCAGATCATCCCGGCCAAGTACCTGAACCTCGTGCCGACGATTCCCGAGGAGTACGAGAAGCTCGGGTCTTACGCGTTGGCGGGCCTGCCCTCCGGCCCGCCCTTCGTCGAATCGGGCCGGGTCAGGACCGAGTATCCGATCATCGTGGCCGGCGCGAATTTCGGCTGCGGTTCCTCCCGCGAGCACGCGCCGATCGCGCTGGGTGCCTCCGGCTGCCGCGTCGTCGTCGCGCGCTCGTTCGCGCGCATCTTCTTCCGCAACTGCATCGCCACCGGGGAACTCTATCCCGTCGAGTGTTCGACCGTGCCCGGCTCGATTCGAACCGGTGACGAGATCGAGGTGGACCTCCGGGAGAACGTCCTGCGTCTCGCACCGGGGGCGCATCTCGGTCTGGCTCCGCTTGGAGAGGCGCTGCCCGTCATCGATGCCGGCGGGCTCTTCGAATACTCGCGGCGGCAGGGGCTCATCGCATGAGCCCCGTCGATTTCTCGATCATCGTCCCGAAGATGCGGTCGGCCATCGAGGAATACATCCGCCGCGAGGCCGAGCAGGGGGTGACGCTGAGCGAACGCGCCGCGATCCTGCAGTGGATGGAGCGCTATTACGAAAGCTGGTTCCATGCGCAGGTCGGCTTCCCGGCGACCGAGCCCGTTCCCGACGGCGACAAGGACGGCATCGATCGCCGCCGCCACCGCCGCATTCCGATCGAGCTCTCCGCCTACTACCGCGTGCTCTGGACCCCCCAGGGCGGCAAGCACGCGGACAACGAACCGTCCGAGACCGCGGACGTGAAGAACATCTCCGCCGGAGGCCTCTACATCGTCACGGGACGCGCCTACCCGATCTCGACGCTCATGGAGATCCAGTTCGAACTGCCCGGTTTCCCGGATTCCATCTCCGCCTTCGCCATGGTCGTCTGGCGCCAGGAACGCAGTTTCGGCCGCAACGGGCACGGTCTCCATTTCAGCCACATCGAGACCCGCGACTCCAACCTCATCGACGAGGCCATCATGGAGAAACT
>CAZWVM010000308.1:0-2873 GCA_964637705.1 uncultured bacterium | reverse complement strand
GGCGGAGCGGATCCCGTTTCTCCTGCGGGTGACGCCGCGGGAGGCGGAGGAGAACTTCAGGCGCATCCGAGTGGCGGCGCGGCTGAACCCGGCGAACGCGGAGCCGTATCGCTACGGGACGCTGGGGTTGTCCCTCTGGGGGCGCAACGACCTGGCCCTGAGACTGGCGCGCGAGGGGTTGGACCGGCATCCGTCGGACCAGTCCCTGATGAGATCGCTCTACATTGCGATTTCGCTGAGCGAGAGGGTGGATCCGGCCCAGTCGGTGGCGGCGCTGCGACCGGTCATCGACGGGCCGGTCGACGAGATGATGTCGAGATTTCTCTACGTGCTCCTGGCGCAGAAACAGGAGGAGGCGGGGCTGAAGGCGGAGGCCCTGACCACGTGGAGATTGCTGGCGGATCGGTTTCCGGACGAGGCAGGGATCCTTGCGACGGCTCGGCAGGAGGTGAAGCGCCTGGAATCGGAGGCGGGGAATCGGGCGAGCCATGACTCGATGCATCTTGAAAATAAGTGAGTTGGGTCTTTCCTTTGAGTAAAAAAGTAGACACTAAAAAACTGCACAAAAGCTTACAATTCTGAAAGTTAAACCGTTATAATCACCTCGGTATGTTCTCATACGGCGGCAGATCCAGGGGGGACTGGGCCTTCGCTGCGAGTCTTTCTTGCATGCAAATCCCAGTATTTCGAGGATTTGTCATGATGTCTAGCCAGGTCGGCATCCCGGTGACACGCCTTTCCCTGGTTCTCAGCCTGCTCACGATTCTGATGGCCGGATGGAATGCACCGGTTCGAGCCGTCATCGACGATTACATCGACGTCACCGGCGAATTCAACACATGGCCTGCCTCACCGAACAATATGTCGTTCGGCGGGGAATCCTCCCAGGCCGGGGACTTCCCCAACTACAAGATCTTCAGATTGACGCAGCAGATCAGCGACGCCAATCACGACGAGTTCAAGTTCAAGAACTGGAACGACTGGACCAACCAGTGGCTGGCCTCATCGAGCGGCGACGGCAGCGCGGACAACGTCACGCTGAACTCCGTCTTCCAGGTGTATTTCGACAACTCCGATCCCCGGGACAACCTCAAACTCGCGAGCGTGACCTCGGGCTGGCGCTACACCTTCCGATTCTACGACAGCGGTTACGGCAATTCCTACGCGATCGTCATGGCGACGTCGGCCGCCCCTGTCTCCATCAGCAGCGTCCGGGACGAACCGGACACGTTTGCAAGCGCTGCGATCGACATTCCCATCACACTCTCGGGAGCGCTCTGCACGGAGGAGAAGTGCTACCTCGTCTATACGACCGACAACTGGTCCACGCGTGACGCCGTCACGGCGACCCAGGTGAGCGGCGGCAACTACAAGGCCACGATACCGGCCCAGAAGTCGGGCACGCGCGTGCAGTATTACGTCATAACGACGACCGTTTCCGAGGCGACCTACGAGGGTTACGGCTCGGATCGCGACCGCGATCTCGCCAGCCTGTCCGGCAAGAACAACTCGGGCAGCGCCTTCGATTTCTACGTCGGCTACGTGCGGTATTCGGGCGAAGAAAACTCGTGGAGCGACCAGAACACCTACATGACGAAGGGAACGGCGTGGCCGAACTCGGGGATCTGGTACACGCGGTTCCAGCTGACGAACACGGGCAACGACGAGTTCAAGTTCGTGCACGGGACGTCCGCGGGCGCCCCCTGGGCCCAGCAGTGGATGGTGGGCACCAACAGCGTCATCGACAACGTCAACCTCAACACGCCGATCACGGTCGTCTATGCGACGGCTGATCCCCGCGACAACATGTCGATCCAGAGCATCGTCGCGAACAACTACTACACCTTCAAGCTCGACACGTCAGGCATGCGCGCCGGCATCCTGGGAACGTCGGCCGTTCCGATCGGCGTCTCCGCGGTGCTGGACGAGGCCGACACGAAGCTGGCGAGCGACGTCTCGATCCCCATCACGCTCAGCGGTTCGAAATGCGCCGAGGAGAACGTTCTGCTGGTCTACACGACGGACGACTGGACGTCGCGCGGCGCCTCGCTCGCCTCCGGCAGCGGCGTCAACTACGCGGCGACGATCCCGGGCCAGCGGAGCGGTCGCACGGTGAAGTACTACGCCATCACCACGCCGGTGACCGCTTCGGCCTTCCAGGGTTACGGTTCGGACGCGGACCGCAACATCGTCACGCTCGCAGGGCTGAACAACTCCGGTTCCAACTACCAGTATGACGTCAGCTACGTTCGCGTGACCGGCGATGTGAACAGTTGGTCGGAGACCACGACGGTGATGGCCGACACCACGGCGTGGCCGAACGCGAACACATGGTACGTGACGACCCAGATCGCGGGCACGACGAACGACGAGTTCAAGTTCGCGCGCGGCACGGCCACGGGTGCGTGGACCGACCAGTGGATGGTCGGGCACGACGGCGGCGTGGACAACGTGAACTGCAACACGCCCATCACCCTGGAATATCGAACCTCGGATCCGCGCGACAACATGGTTATCCAGAGCATGCAGGACAACCACTACTACACCTTCAAGGTGAACACGTCGGCGCTCGTGGGCGCGGTCCACAGGACGACAAGTGCCCCGGTGAGAGTGACGTCCGTCCAACTCTTCGACCGGGTCTCCAGCGGCATCGCTCCGCAGGTCAAGATCGTTCTGAGCGGCACGCCCTCCACCGAGGAGAAGGTCCTGCTCGTCTCGACGTCGGACAACTGGTCCACACGCACGGTCGCCCAGGCCACAGGCAGCGGCACGACCTGGTATGGCCGCATCCCCGCGGCGGCGGCCGGTTCGACGGTCAAGTATTACGTCATCACCTCGACCGTGGACGCCACGACCTTCGCCGGTTACTCCGA
>CAZWVM010000307.1:0-2881 GCA_964637705.1 uncultured bacterium | reverse complement strand
GCTTCTTCGTCGCCTTGAAGGACATGTGCTCGAGGAAGTGCGAGACGCCCATGATTTCGGGCGTCTCGTCGCGCGAGCCGGTCGCGACGAAGTAACCGACCGAGGCGCTCCGGGCGGCCGGCAGTTCCTCCACCACCACCCGGAACCCGTTCGGGAGCGTCCGCTCCTCGTAACGCGCCGTCCGTCCCGTCATGCCGCCGTCCCCTGCCAGCGCGGCCCCAGCGTGACCGTGGCCGTCGGGACGATCGGGACGCGCGCGAGAAAGCCGTTGAAGGCCGCGAGATCGACGCCCTCGATCGCCGCGAGGATCTCCTCGACCGTGCGGGCGCGCCCGAGGCGGACCCAGTCCGAGGCCATGAGCGAGGAGCGCGCGGAGGAGGACTCTCCGCTCATGATGAGGGAGCCGCGCACGCGCACGCGCGCGCGGTCCAGTTCCTCCGCCGTCACGCCTTCCGCCATCCGCGCCAGTTCCCGGCGGATCACGTCGACGCAGGTGGAGCAGTGGCCGGGCGTCGTGCCCGCGTAGACCAGGATGTCGCCGCCGCCGCGCAGGAGCATATAGCTCGCGTTGACGGCGTAGACGAGGCCGAGCTTCTCGCGGACCTCCACGAAGAGGCGGCCGCTCATGCCGCCCGAGAGGACCGTGAGGGCGAGAACGGCTTTCGGATAATCGGGATCGGTCATCGGGACGTAAGGAGCGGCGAGTCCGACCTGGACCTGCGCGCCCGTTTCCTTCTCGACGTGGGCGACGCCTCCGGGGCCGGGCGTCAGGACGGTGCGCGGCGTCTCGCCGGCATCCCGCCAGGACCCGAAGATCTCCTCCGCGCGGACAACGGCCTCCTGCGGTTCGATATCGCCGGCCAGGGCGAGAACGGAACCGCGCGGAGCGAGCGCCGCCGCGGCGAGACGCAGGTCGTCGAGCGTGACCGCGTCGAGCCCCTCGATCGTGCCCTTCGCCGGGCGCCCGACCGGGTCCGGCAGGTAACGCCGGTAGAGCTCGACGAACATCTTCTCGGGCGGATGGTCCTCGACCGCCAGCACCGCCTGTCGGCAGATCATGAGAGAGGGTTCGAGCTCGTCCCCGTCCAAACGCGGCGCGGTCACCATCTCCCGGTAGATCTCGAGCGCCCGATAGAGATCGCGGCCGAGAAGCGCTCCCCCGAGGGTGATGGATTCGGCGGAATTGGCCGCGGACCGCTCCAGCCCGAGCGTGTCGAGCGCCTCGACCAGGGCCCTCGCATCGCGATCCCCGGCGCCGCGGTGGAGCATCTCGGTCAGGACGGCCGAGAGCCCGGAGCGGCCGTCGGGATCGTGCATAGAACCGCGGGGGATGACGAGGGTGAAAGCGGCCGAGGCCAGCGACGGCATGCGCTCGGCGACAACCGCCAACCCGTTCGGGAGGATCCGCGCGAGGGCTTCCGTCACGACCCGGCCCTCCCGAAGCGGCGACCGGCCTTTCGCGCGACGCCCATGCCGTTCCGAGACCGCCTCATCCCTGGTACGTCCCGAAGACGCGCCTCAACCGGCCGCAGATCTCTCCGATCGTCGCCCGGACCTTGACCGCCTCCAAAAAGAGCGGCACGAGATTCGCGGTTCCGCGCGCGGCCTGCTCGACGGCGTCGAGCGCGGCCGCGACGGACGCGACGTCCCGGCGCCGCCGCGTCTCCGCCAGCCGGGCGATCTGCCTCTCGCCGACCGCAGGGTCGAAGCGGAAGATCTCGGGCGCCGGTTCCTCGGATTCGTAGCAATTGAGCCCGACGATCTTTCGTTCCCCCGAATCCACGGCGCGCTGGTAGGCATAGGCGGAATCGCGGATCGCCTTCTGGGGAAAGCCCGCCTCGATCGCCTTTCTCATGCCGCCGAGGGCGTCGATGCGCGCGATCAGCGCCACGGCCTTCTCCTCGATCGCGCTCGTCAGGGCCTCGACGTAATGGGAACCGCCCATCGGATCGACGACGTCCGCGGCGCCCGATTCGCAGGCGATCACCTGCTGGGTGCGCAGGGCGATCCGGGCCGATTCCTCCGTCGGCAGGGCCAGCGCCTCGTCGCGCGAGTTCGTGTGAAGGGACTGGGTGCCGCCGCAGACGGCGGCGAGCGCCTCGATCGTCGTGCGCACGATGTTGACGTCGATCTGGCGGGCCTGGAGCGAGCATCCGGCGGTCTGGGTGTGGAAGCGCATCTGCCACGACTTCTCGTTCTTCGCGCCGAAACGCTCCCTCATGATCCTCGCCCAGATCCTCCGTGCGGCGCGAAACTTGGCGATCTCCTCGAAGAAATCCATGTGACAGTTGAAGAAGAAGGAGAGCCGCCCGGCGAAATCGTCGACGTCGAGGGAGCGCGCGGCGGCCGCCTCCACGTAGGCGATGCCGTCGGCGAGCGTGAAGGCGACCTCCTCGACAGCGGTCGAACCCGCCTCGCGGATGTGGTAGCCGGAGATGGAGATGGTGTTCCAGCGCGGCATTTCGCGTGAGCAGAACTCGAAGACGTCGGTGATGAGGCGCAGGGACGGCGCCGGCGGGAAGGCATAGGTGCCGCGCGCGATGTATTCCTTCAGGATGTCGTTCTGGATCGTGCCGCCGAGAGCGGCGCGGGAAATCCCCCGCGATTCGGCGACGGCCACGTACAGGGCCAGGAGGATCGCGGCGGTCGCGTTGATCGTCATGGAGGTGGTGACCTTCTCGAGCGGGATGTCGCGGAAGAGAATGTCCATGTCGTCGAGGGAATCGACGGCGACGCCGACCTTGCCGACCTCGCCCTCGGAAAGCGGATCGTCGCTGTCGAGCCCGATCTGGGTCGGGAGGTCGAAGGCGACGGAGAGGCCCGTCTGGCCCTGGGAGAGGAGGTAGCGGTAGCGCGCGTTCGATTCCTCCGCGTCGCCCAT
>CAZWVM010000306.1:0-2893 GCA_964637705.1 uncultured bacterium | reverse complement strand
AGGACATCGACGTCTCGATCACCACGCGCGAGCTCTCCCGCATGATCAAGTCCGCCGGCATCGATTTCGCGAAGCTGCCGGACGGCGAGGCGGACTCGCTGCTCGGGGAGTACACCGGCGCCGGCGTCATCTTCGGCGCCACCGGCGGCGTCATGGAGGCCGCGATCCGCACTGCCCATTACCTCGTCACCGGGCAGGAGATGGAGAAGCCCGAGTTCCAGCCCGTGCGCGGGCTCGAGGGCGTGAAGGAGGCCGAGGTGACGGTCGCGGGGAAGACGATCCGCATCGCCGTCGCCCACTGGATGTCCAACATCGAGACCGTGCTCGACCGCATCCGCGAGAACCGCAGGAACGGCGAGGAACCGCGCTACCACTTCATCGAGGTGATGGCCTGCCGGGGCGGCTGTGTCGGCGGCGGCGGACAGCCCTACGGCGCGACCGACGAGATCCGCCGCAAGCGCGCGGCCGGGATCTACAAGGACGACGCGCAGAGCAAGCTTCGCTGCTCGCACCAGAATCCCATGATCAAGAAGCTGTACGACGAGTTCCTGGAGAAGCCCCTGAGCCACACGGCTCACAAGTACCTCCACACGACGTACCAATCGCGGGAGCCGTACAAGAGGTAGAAACGCGGGCGGAGGGCCGGGAGGCCGCCCGATCCGGAAACGAAGGAAGCCTGAGGTCAGGACCGAGGTCTGAAGCCCAGGGCGGACGATGCGAGGCGCCGAGCGCCGCCTGATGTACGGCGGCGCGGGCATGCCGCGACTCTCCTCCCCGGGCCCGAGAGGAGAGAGAAGATGACGCAGAACGGCCACGAGAAGCGGATCGGTTTCGTCGGGATCATCGTGGAGAACCGCCGCGAGAACGCCCCGAAGGTCAACGCCATCCTCACCGAGTTCGGCGAGTCGATCGTCGCCCGCACCGGCATCCCCTACTCCCAGCGGCACTGCGCCGTCATCACGCTCGTCGTGGACGCGACGACCGACGGGGTCGGGCGCATGACCGGCCGGCTGGGGCAGATTCCCGGCGTCACGGTCAAGTCGGCGATGGCGAAGGCCGCGAACGGGGAAGGGGAGGCCCGATGAAGACCGCGCCCAAGTCGCTGCGGCTGCAGATCGGCCTCTTCGGCCGCACCAACGTCGGGAAGTCGAGCTTCCTGAACATGGTCGCGGGGCAGAGCGTCGCGATCACATCGCCCCTCCCCGGGACGACCACCGACGTCGTCGAGAAGTCGATGGAGCTGCTGCCCGTCGGGCCCGTGGTCTTTTTGGACACGGCCGGCGTGGACGACAGCTCGGAGCTGGCCTCGGCGCGCCTCGCGAAGACCGCGGCGATCTTCCACCGCGCCGACGTGGCGGTGCTCATCGTGGAGCCGGACGCGTGGGGCGAGTACGAGGAGCAGGTGGCGGCGGAGGCGCGGAAGCGCGGAACGCCCTGCCTCGTGGCGGTGAACAAGTGCGACCTCGCGGCGCCCTCGAAGTCATTCCGCGAGGGACTCGCGAGGCGCTTCCACGGGGTGCTCCTCTGCTCGAGCACCGATCCGTCGCTGCGCGACGCGCAGGTGGAGGAGCTGAAGAGGTTTCTCCTGGAGGCCGCCCCGGAGAGCGTTCTCGCCGCCCCGGCGCTCCTCGGGGACATCGTCCCGGCCGGCGGGCTCGTGGTCCTCATCGTGCCGATCGACAAGGAGGCGCCGAAGGGCCGGATCATCCTCCCCCAGGTGCAGGCGATCCGCGACGCGCTGGACCACGGGGTCTGCACGATGGTGGTGCGCGAGCACGAGTACGCGCAGGCGCTCCGGATGCTCAACCGCGCCCCCGACCTTGTCGTCTGCGACTCCCAGGTCGTCGACCGGATGGTGGCGGAGACGCCGGCCGACGTCCCCTGCACGACCTTCTCGATCCTCTTCGCGCGCCTCAAGGGCGACCTCGTCGAGATGGCGCGCGGCGGCGCGGCGATCGAGCGCCTGGCGCCGGGCGACCGCGTGCTCGTCGCCGAGGCCTGCAGCCACCACGCGATCGAGGACGACATCGGGCGGGTGAAGATCCCGCGCTGGCTCAAGAAGCACAAGGGCTTCGAGGTGGCGATCGAGACGAGGTCCGGGCGCGACTTCCCCGAGGATCTCTCCGCCTACCGCCTCGTCCTGCTCTGCGGCTCCTGCATGATCAACCGCAAGGAGACCCTGCACCGGATCGCGGAGGCGAAGGCGCGGGGCGTCGCCGTGACCAACTACGGCGTCGCGATCTCGATCCTCATGGGCGTCCTCGACCGGTCCCTCTCGCCCTTCCCCCGGGCGCTCGCGGCCTACCACGCCGCGCGGTCGGAAACGGCGGCGACGGCATGAGCGGCGTCGCGGCGGCGCGGAAGACGATGAGGATCCCGGCGGAGGAGACGAGGAAGTACAGGACGGGCGACCGCGACTTCATCGACGAACGCCGGATCGAGGAGGCGCTGCGCGCGCGGGATCCCCGGGCCGGCGGAGCCGCGCCCGACGCGGCGCGCGTGCGCGAGATCATCGCCAAGGCGCGGTCGATCAAGACGCTCGAGCCGGCGGAGACCGCGGCGCTCCTCCACGTCACCGACCCGGAGCTCTGGGAGGAGATGAAGGCGGCGGCCGGGGAGATCAAGCGCGCGGTGTACGACAACCGCATCGTCACCTTCGCGCCCCTCTACCTCGGCAACGACTGCGTCAACAACTGCCTCTACTGCGGCCTGAGATCGGAGAACCACGGCATGGAGCGCCGGGTGCTCACGCAGGACGAGGTGCGGGCGGAGACCGAGATCCTGGCGGGGAAGATCGGGCACAAGCGCCTGATCATCGTGTACGGCGAGCACCCGGGGACGGGGATCGAGCGGATGGTCGAGTCGATCCGGACGATCTACGGCGTGAAGGTGA
>CAZWVM010000305.1:0-2897 GCA_964637705.1 uncultured bacterium | reverse complement strand
CGGGGCGTAGCGCAGTCCGGTAGCGCACTTGGTTCGGGACCAAGGAGTCGCCGGTTCAAATCCGGCCGCCCCGACGCTTGTTTCACCCTCACCCCCGCGCTCGCCGACGGGCCGGGCGGGAAAGGAGCCGTCATGAAAGACGACCCAATCATGAAGATGATCCTCCTCGCCATCCTCTTCGTCGTGATCGGAATCTCGATCCTCATCGCCGTCACCACCGGGTCCGTCTTCCTGCTCCTCGGTTTCCTCATCCCGATGGTCACCTTCATCGTGATCTTCTACATCATGTCGCTCTTCAAGCGTCGCATCCAGAGCCAGTTGAACGAGGGGTTCGGTCCCAACGTGGTCAAGATCGCGTCGGCGGTCATGGACTATTTCGAGCTTCCCCTGACGCTGCTCCTCTCGATCACCGTCACGCTCTTCTTCTTCGCCTTCTCCATCATCGCGATCGCCTTCTGGATCAACAAGTTCAACCCCCTGCAATGACCTTCCGTATCGACGACAACGAACTCGACCCCGACCTCTTTCTCTCCCGCGCACTGCAGGCCAAGATCGATTACCTGAACGGCCGCATCGAGAAACTGCTCATCGCGGGGAAGCACATGGAGGAGATCGAGTCTCTCTCGGTCGCCCGCGCGCGCTTCATGGAGATTCTCAACTCGCCGAGGCTTCACCTCGCCAAGATCCCGGGCATCGCGGCGCCCCCTGCGGCCGTGACGCAGCCTGTGGCTGTGACTCAGCCTGCGGCTGTGACTCAGCCTGCGGCTGTGACTCAGCCTGCGGCTGTGACGCCACCGGCGGCCGGGACGCAGGCGGCGAGCGTCCCGCGCCCGGAACGGCGACTCGTGCCGAAAGGCGCCATCCCCCAGCCGGGCCGGGTCGCCTCTTCGGCTCCCGCCGAGCAACCTGCCGCGCGTCCGTCCCCGGTTCCAACGGCGCCCGCACCCGCCCCTTCGCCCGCGAAGGGCGGCATGATGTCGTTCCTGAAGTCGGTCCAATCGACCTCGACCGGTGAGCCCGCCCGGCCTTCCGCCGCCACGGCGCCGGCGCCGACTTACGGCGCGACGACGCCCGCCGCTTCACCGGCGACGCCGGCGGCCGCGGCACCCCCGGCGGCCGCGGCACCCCCGGTGTCCGCGGCACCTCCAGTGTCCGCGGCACATCCGGTGCCTGCCACACCTGCGACATCGGCGATTCCCACCGCCCCCGTCATGAAGTCGAAGGGGCAGATGCTCTCCTTCCTCGAGAAGATCCGCAGCACCGGTGACGGTTCCGTTCCCGCACCCGCGGCGCCGTCCGAGTCGCCGGAGCATCTCCTGGAGATCACGAGCGATCCCCATCCCGGAATGCTGGACCTCTTGAAGTCGCGCGCGGCCTCCTCGGGATTCAAGGACATCTACGAGATGCTCGCCTTCAAGCGCGAGCGGCTCACGGAAAGCATGACGGAGATCATGAAGAGCCCGGACCCGACGGCGACGCGGGTGGCGACGATCCTGAGGCAGGAAATCGCGGAGATCGACGCGCTCCTGAAGGAGAAGCCGCGCGACATTGCCCGGAAGGTGAAGGAGTTTGACGAAGTCGCGGCCGTCGACCGCGGCGGCTTGCAGGCCGTGAGGGACGAGTTGAAGGATCTCATGGACGAGATCAAGTAGCGAACGCGGGCATCCTTCTTGCACCCCTTCGGAAGCCGAAAGGCACGGCACGACACGAGCATGACAGCACGTTTCACATCCTTCATCACCTGCGCATTCCTGGCCGCATTCCTCGCGCGCGCCGCCGACGCCGCGCCGGTTCTCGTCGTCCAGGAAAATGCCGAGCCCCAGCGCGCCGGCGAGGTCTCCTATCCGCAGGGGACCGACAAGGTCTCGGACCAGCGCCGCAGCCGAGGCGTCTTCCGCCTGGTGCCGTCGATCCTCTACGAGGACGACACGGCCGCGCAGTCGCGCCGCGTCCTCGCCGTCGGCGCGAGCGTCCAATCGGGGGCGGGATACTACGAGCCGGTGCGCGTCCCCGGCTTCCTCGGAATCCGCCGGGATGACTGGCGCGAGGCCGGACGAACGCTCGTCGAAATCCTCCACGTGGAATTGCGCCTCCGCGACCGGACGATCGGTCTCGTCTCCCCCGGTTCACGCCTCGCCTCGTCGACGCGGGCATCGGACTCATGGCCGACCGACGTGACCCACGCGATCGCCGACCGCGCGAATCTCGAGATCCTCTACCACGTGCGGTTCCGTCTCGACGATTCCCATCTCTCTCCGATCCCCGACCTCGGCCCCGCCGAGTATCGAACCCTCGCCTGGAAACCCAGGTCCGGCACCCTGGTCCTCAAGCCCGCCTCCGAACCGGGGCGGCCGCCCCGACCCGGGCGCATCGAGGCGACCGGGGAATTGAGCGCCTTTCCTCCGCGGCCGGCGGTGGGGGAACCGTTCGATGCCGTCCTCTACGTCCGCAACGACGGCGAGTTGCCGACCGCGCGCGTCGTCGCACGGTGGAGTTACGGCTCGGTCGCCGCCGAGAACGAGATCCCCGTGCTCGCTCCCGGGGCCACGGCGGTTCTCAGGTTCCGGGCCGATGCGGAAGCCGACGCGGACCGCGTCACTCTCGCCTGGCCCGGCGCCCTCCACGCGGCGGACGTCGAACCGGTGAAGAAGGCACTCCCCGACCTCGTCAGCATCAAGGTTCAACCGGCCCCGGCCGAGGATCCTCTCGACCTGCTCCTCTTCATCGCGAACCGGGGTTCCGCGACCGCCGACGCGCTGACGCTGCGGCTCGCCGCCGAGGGTCGCGACACGCGTTTCGCCCTTTCCGCGGTCCCAGCCGGGGAGACGCGCGCCCTGGCCGTGAGTTGGGCCGAGTCGCTCCCCGCCCGTCTCCTCGTCGAGGCCGTGCTGCTCGAC
>CAZWVM010000304.1:0-2898 GCA_964637705.1 uncultured bacterium | reverse complement strand
CCTCGCGCGTGTAAAGCGCGGCCCCGTTCTCGCCGCAACCGACGACGATGACCCGGGCCGGCGTATGGGGCACGAGGCGGGCGATCCAGTCCGGCATCGAACACGGGATCCGCTCGTGGCTCATGAAGAGGATGTCGGCCGCGGCGAGGTAGTCGCGGTTGTATTCGTCGCCGGGATCGGCGAGGGCGTGGACATCGGTCGCGATCGGAACGCCGCGCGCGCGGGCGTGCGCGAGGAAAGGCCGGGAGAAGTTGATGTTGCAGAGAACCGCCACGTCGCAGCCCTCGAGCGCCGACGCGAATGTCTCCGGCGGATACTCGGTCTTCTGGATCTCCTTCAGGTCGACGTGGATCTGCCGCCGGCCCTCCGCGTCGTAGAGGATGACCGACTGAGGGGTCTCGCGCAGCCCTTCCCGGATCCCGGCCGTGTCCCCGACCGAGGCGGCGACCGCGGCGCGGGCCGCCCCGCCCAGCATGTCGGATCCCACCAGGGAGAGGAACCTCACGCCGTGACCAAGTCGCGTCAGCGCCGAGGCGACGTTGAATCCGACGCCCGAGACCGTGCTCTGCACTCCGTAGAAGGGATAGCGGACGGGCTCGTAGGCGAGGGGAAACCCGTCAACGCGCAGGGTCGTCTCGATGTTGATGAGTCCGGCGACGAGGAAGTTCGGCATGACGGGAGTATACCGGCGGGCGGTCAATCGTCCATCGGGCTCGACGGGAAACGAGCGATTTCGATCACCGTGATCCGGTGCGCGATGTGAACTCGTTTCAGAGTCCGCGGCCGCGCGATCCGGGAAGGAAAGGCCCCGTGTCGCCGCCCGTTCTCACCGCGAAAGCAGGACCAGGATGAGGTCCGGAGCCGTGGCCGCGACCTGGATCGCCAGGTGCTCGCCGGGATTCGGGATCGGCGGGACGGCGGAACCCGACGACTTTCGGGGACGGTTCATCGAGAATGCGCGCTTCAGGGCGCCGGGCGGCACCCAGGCTCCCGCGCATCGTGAACAGCGGCCCACGGGATCGCCTCGAAGAGAGGCCCCGGGCGAATGCCCGATGCACCGGGGACATTCTCCCGAGGGCGGCGCGGCGGCGGCACCCGCACCCCCCGCCAGCTTCGAGGCGTCATAGCGCAGTCGCCGCGCCAGCGCCGAGAGTTCCCCGCCGTCGAACCAGGCACCCGCGCAGGCCGGGCAGATGTCGAAGACGATCTCCGCCACGACCCTTTCCTCGAGGGTGGCTCCGCACGCGGGACAATTCATCGTCCGATTCCCTCCAGCGCCCTCGCGAAGCCCGCCCGGAGTTCCTCGCGCAGTTCGGCGATGCGGCCGTCATCACGGAGCGCCCCGTCCCACTTGAGAATCCATGCCGACTCCTCGGCTCCGTACGCCGCGTCCGCCAGGAACCGCTCCATCGCCTCGCGCAGGGCCGAGATGCCGCGGGCCGGGGCCGGGCGCGGAGCGGGAAGACGGAAGGCACCCGGAGGGACGTGCCGCTCCAGCGCCTCCGCGAGCGGCATCTCCACCGTCCCCGCGATCCTCAGCCCGCCCTCCGTCGCGTTGACGACCCGCGGCCTCCCCCGCCCGATCTCCCTCTCGAACCACGCCGCCCATCGCAGCATCTGCTCGTTCGTCCGCGCCTCCGCACCGCCCCACCCGGGGCGCGCCAGCCCCGCGTCGCTCACCGATCTCCTCGCGAACGCCTCCCCGGACTCGAATCGCGAGGACGCACCCGACGTCGCCCGCCCGCGCGTGTGGGAGGTCCGGCCGACCGCGAGATCGACGCCGCAGAGGATCACGGGGTCCGCGCCGAGGCGGCGGAGGAGATCAAAGCCGATGGTGGAGACGGAACCGGAGACGAGGAGGGTGCCGTAGTCGCGCCCGAGCCTGCGCTCGATCCACTTCTGCAGGGGATGCCCGTAGCCCGCGCAGAAGCGGCTCGCGAAGAGAGGCGGGATCGCGGGATTGACGACCGGGACCATGACGAGCGCGGTCGGATCGTCCCCGACCTCGACGCCCTCGAAGTCCCGGACATTCTCCTCCGTCGCGTCCACCGCGATCACGATGTCCGGGGCGATGCCCGCCGCCTTCAAGGTGCGATAGGCCGTGTCGACCGCGACGACGACGGCACGGCCGCGCGCCTTCGCGAGCGCGGCGACGTTTTTGTCGAGCGAGGGGCCGGCGCCGACGAGAACGCCCGGCCGGCCGCGCGCCGTTCCCTCGAGGTCGCGCGCCGCGCCGCTCCCGGTCACCGCCGGAATGTTCGCGAGGATGTTCTCGCGCCACGAGTCGAGGAAGGTATCGAGCGTGCGGCGGTTCCGTTCCGAGAGAACGGCCAGCTCGCGCCAGGCCTCGTCGAAGGAGGCCTCGAATTCCGGCGAGGCCGCCATCGCGGGATGCCGGAGAAGCGCGAAGGGAGGAAGAACCACAAGGAGCGCGGAGGGATCGGTCCCGTAATCGCAGGACCTCTTCAATCGCTCCGCCACGTCCTCCGGGGCCGTCTCGACCAGGAACTCCACCCGGGGATCCGCGATCACGCGGCGCATGTCGGAGGTATGAAGCATGAGCGCGAAGAGAGCGAGGCGCGGTTCGACGCAGAGGATGCGCTCGAGGGAGCGGTTCGTGACCGCCGCCTTGAGGACGTATCCGAGCCCGCACCCCTTGACGACGAGAAGCCTCGTCGCGCGAGGAAGTCCCGCGACGCAGTCGCGCGCCTCGCCCCCGGGATCGCGCGCGCTCTCGAGGTCGCGCGTCTCCCCTCCGAGGGCGAGCCGCAGGAACGGCCGCCCCGTCGCCGAGGCCGCGACCTCCAGCCCCTTCACCTCGACCGTCGCGTTCGCGATGCGCGCGGCGAGCCGCGGCTCGCGCGCCGCGCGCGCCGCGCGGTTGCCCGCGCCGACGCC
>CAZWVM010000303.1:0-2910 GCA_964637705.1 uncultured bacterium | reverse complement strand
GCGACGTGCCCGGCGTGAAGAAGGTCTCGCTCGACGAGCTCTTCGCCCAGTCCGACTGGATCTCCCTGCACGTGCCCCTGACTCCCGAGACGAAGAACATCATCTCCGCGGCATCGATCGCGAAGATGAAGAAGGGCGTCCGGATCGTCAACTGCGCGCGCGGCGGCGTGATCGACGAGGCGGCCTTGCAGGCGGCGCTCGATGCGGGACAGGTCGCCGGCGCCGCGCTCGACGTCTTCTCGGCCGAACCGCCCGCGGCGGAGAACGTCGGAAGGCACGCCAAGGTCGTCGCGACGCCCCACATCGGCGCGGCCACGTCCGAGGCCCAGTCGTCGGTCTCCTCCGAAGCCGCGGAGATCATCATCCATTTCGCCAAGACCGGCGAGATCCAGAACCGCGTGGCCTGAGGCGCCACACCCGATGACATCCGGCGAGGCGCCCCGGGGCGGGATTCAACTGCCCTGGGGTACCACGGCCTGGCTGCCCGAGGAGTGCCGGCGGCTGAGGGAATGCGAAGGCGCCCTGCGCGACCTCTTCCTCTCCGCCGGCGCCTCCGAGGTCGCCATGCCGGCCTTCGAGAAGGCCGAGATCCTCGAGAAGGGCTTCGGAAACCCGGATAAGCTCTTCCGTTTCCTCGACCGGGACGGTTCCCTCCTGGCGCTGAGGCCGGAACTCACGACACCCGCCGCCTGCCTCTTCGCTTCCGCGCTCTACGACCGGCCGTTGCCGTTGAAGCTCTTCTACATCGGCCAGGTTTTCCGGCAGGAGCCGCGGCACCACGGTCACTTCCGCGAGTTCCGCCAGGCGGGCTTCGAGTGCTACGGCGGCGAGAGCGTAAGCGCGGACGTCGCGGTCCTGAAGCTCGCGGCCACGGCGCTCGCGCGCCTCGGAGCCGCGGAGGCCGTGATCGAACTGGGTCACGTGGGAATCGTCGAGACCCTGCTGGCCGAGGCCGGGATCTCCGGCGCGAGGCGGTTGCGCATCAAGCAGGCGATCGCGCGGAAGGACCGCGGCGGGTTGGAGGCCTCCGGAGCGCCGCCGGTCTTGTCCCGGCTCCTCGCGATCCACGGCGGAGAGACCCTTTTCGCGCGGGCACGCGAGGTTCTCTCGGGATCGCGCGCGCTCGAGGCGCTCTCCAACCTCGAAGAGATCGCGGGGCGGGTCTCGGCCGGCGGGACCCGCACCGTCATCGAGATCTGCTCGACGCGCGGAATCGACTACTATACCGGTCTGGTCTTCGAGGGGCTCCTGCCCCGCGTCGGTCGGCCCGTGCTCTCGGGCGGGCGCTACGACCGCCTCGTCGAGCAGTTCGGCCCCGCCACCCCGGCGACGGGCTTCTCGATCGAGCTGGAAACGATCATCCGCTGACGGGCGACCGTACCTCTTCATCTTCCTCGAGCGTCTCCGCATACCGGTCCAGTTCCTGCTTCTCGTAGGCGGCGCTCCGCACGTCGGTCTTTCGCCGACGCTTCTCCTCCTCGTGCTCTTTCATCGTGATCTCGGCCTGGAGAAGCTGGAGAGCCTCCTTTCTCTTCTTGAGGTCGGAGACCTTCGTCACGATCTGGACGAGACGTGCCAACAGGGCCTTCTTCTCCCGCAAGGGCAGGTTCGACGAGCGGATGCGCGCCTTGAGCGCCATGTAGGCGGGATCCGTGAAGGCCGGGTTCTTCTCCGGGGGGCGGGAAGCGGCCTCGGTGGCGGAACGGGGCGAAACGCGCGGAGGCGAAGAGCCGGGCTCTGTCGCGTACAACGCGACGTTCCATCCCTTGATCGCGAGGCCGTCCATGGCTTTGTTCAACTTATCGGCAGGAACTCCGGTTTTTCCAAGGGAAACCTCTTCTCCCCCCCTTGCGTCACGCGGGGAACAGGCATACGCTGTCTCCCGCACATGAAAAATGCAGAAACCTCCCCCGAAGCCACGTCCTTCGCGGATCTCGAACTCCCGGATGCCCTTCTCCGCTCACTGACGGAAGAAGGCTACGAACGTCCCACGCCGATCCAGTCCGCGGCCATACCTCTCGTAAGGGCCGGCCGAGACCTCGTCGCCTGCGCCCAGACCGGCACGGGCAAGACCGCGGCGTTCGGCATCCCGATTCTGGAGAAGCTGACGTCGGAGACCTTCAGCCACGATCCCCGCGCGCTCGTGATCGTCCCGACGCGCGAACTGGCGCTCCAGGTCGAGGAGTTCATGAAGGCCTACGGCCGTCACCTGAAGCTCCGCACGACCTGCCTCGTCGGCGGGCTCCCCATGCGCTCGCAGATTCGCGAACTGAAGGCCGGTTGCGACATCGCGATCGCGACGCCGGGACGGCTCCTCGACCTCCAGCACCAGCGCTGCATCCGGCTCGACCGCGTCGAGATCCTCGTCATGGACGAGGCGGACCGGATGCTGGACATGGGATTCATCCCGGACGTCCGGCGCATCCTGAAGCTCGTCGCGGCGCGGAAGCAGACCTGCCTCTTCTCGGCCACGATGCCGCCGGAGATCGCGGCGCTGGCGCGGGATTTCCTGCGCGAGCCGGAGTGGATCGCGATCACGCCTCCGGCGACGCCGGTCGAGAAGGTGAAGCACTACCTCCACCCGGTCGACCACCCGAAGAAGGACGGGCTCCTCATCCATCTCCTGCAGACCGCCGGTTGGGACCAGACCCTGGTCTTTGTGAGAACGAAGCGGACCTGCGACATGCTGGGGGAGGTGCTCGGGCGGGCCGGTTTCGAGGCCGAGGTGATCCACGGCGACATGCAGCAGAAGGCGCGCCTCTCGGCGCTCCGCCGCTTCAAGGAGCGCGAGGTGCGCATCCTCGTCGCGACCGACATCGCCTCGCGGGGTCTGGACATCGAGTTGATCAGCCACGTGGTGAACTACGACGTGCCGGCGACGGTGGAGGACTACATCCACCGGATCGGGCG
>CAZWVM010000302.1:0-2940 GCA_964637705.1 uncultured bacterium | reverse complement strand
AGGACCCTTCAATATTCGGCTTCTCATCACCGGAATTCCCTTATCATTCCCCCATGCCCAGAATCCTCGTCACCCGCCACATCATTAGAGAAGGTCTGGACCTCCTTGAAAACCGGGGTTGGGAGGTCACTGTCATCGATGCTTGTTCCGGCCTCTCGCTCCTCGACTCCGTCGGGTCGTTTGACGCCATCCTCGCCATGCTGTCCGACCGGTTTGACGCGGAGGTCTTTGCCGCCGCCGCCGGCGGGCCCCTGCGGATCGTGGCGAATTACGCGGTGGGCTACGACAATATTGACGTGGCGGCCGCCACGGCGGCCGGGGTCTGGGCCACCAATACGCCGGATGTTTTGACCGAGGCCACCGCCGAGATGGCCTGGTCGCTGGTTTTTGCGGCGGCTCGTCGGGTCGTGGAGGGGGATCGACTGGCGCGGTCGGGCGCGTGGAAGGGGTGGGAGCCGACGCAGTTGATCGGCGCTTCGGTTTCGGGCGCGACCCTCGGCATCGTCGGGTGCGGCCGGATCGGCCGGGCCTTCGGCCGGATGTCGACGGGATTCCGCATGCGCATCCTCTATCACGCCCGTCGCCGGAACGAGGAGTTCGAGCGCGAGACGGGGGCGACCTGGAGCGGACTGGACGACCTGCTGCGCGCCTCCGATATCGTGTCCATCCACTTGCCCGGCGGCGAGGAGACGCGCGGGCTGATCTCGGCCGATCGGATCGCCCTGATGAAATCGACCGCGATCCTTGTCAACACCGGCCGGGGCACGGTCGTGGATGAGGCGGCGCTGGCCGCAGCGCTGCGAGAGAAGAGGATCGCCGCGGCGGGGCTCGACGTCTACGAGAAGGAGCCCGTCATCCATCCTGGTCTCTTTGACCTGCCCAACGTCGTTCTCGCCCCGCACCTCGGCTCGGCGACGACGCGGAGCCGCGCGGCGATGGCGGCGCGCTGCGCGGAGAACATCGCCGCGGCGCTTGAGGGCAAGAGGCCTCCGGATGCGCTCAATGTGGGGTGGCCCGCGCGCTGAAAGGTGACGTGTATTCGCTGCCGGTCTTCAATGGAACATGGATGAACAGGATGGACAGGATTCGATACGAAACGAGATCCTGGATGAATCCTGTTCATCCTGTGCATCCATGTATGATTCTGGTGTGGGATCTTCCCGCGTCGCGCGAAAAGCGGATCTAGCGAACGATCAGGAACTCGACGCGGCGGTTCTGGCGGCGGGCCCGGGGATCCGGGCGGCCGTCGGCGCGGAGGTTGGGAACGAGCGGCTCCGATTCGCCCCGCCCCACGACCTCGATGCGGCTTTCCGGGATGCCATAGCGCCGGCTGAAGTCGCGGCGAGCCGCCTGGGCGCGCCTGAGCGAGAGCACCACGTTCGCCGTTTCCGTGCCTACGTCGTCCGTGTGGCCTGTAATCCTGAGCCGCGAATTCGGCATCCACTCGAGCAGGGCGGCCTGGTTATCGAGTGCCCGGCGGAGGTGAGTGGGAACGGTGATGCGTTCACCGTTGGCGGGCACGATCACGGTGTCCCAAAGGGTGGAGTCCAATGTGATGATGAAGTTGTTTTCTGGAAAGTAGTTTGGAACGTAATGTGAGTGATCGAAGGTGTAGGGTGAAGTCTCGGCGTTTTCGACGGGCGTCGCCGTATCGCGTCTGGATGATTCGACACCGCCATGCCCTTGCGTCCATGTGACTGCGGCCCGGTTCGGCCGGGCGACGGCCGGGGTCTCGACGACCGGAGCGGCCGCGGCGGGAGCCGGCATCGGCACGACGGGCGTCGGCCTCGGCACGAGCATCACGACCTCCACCGTCGTCGCGCTCCGTCCGCCTGGGCCCTCGGCCTCGATGGTGTAGCGCGTGGTCGCGGAGGGGCGGGCGATCTCCCGCCCCTCGGTGGGAACCGCGCGGCCGTCGAGGCGAAGCGTTCCGGCGTTGACCGCGCGCCAGGAGAGCAGCACGGTGTCGCCCCGGTAGATGACGGGCGGATCGGCGGAGAGCGTGACGCGCGGCTGGGCGGGGCGCCCCCGCGGCATCACGCTCACGAAGAGGCCCGCCTCCGCGCGGCCGCCGGGGCCCTGGGCCTCGAGGCGGTAATAGGAGGTGGCCGCGGGCTGGTCGATCCGTTCGCCCGACACGCCGACGTCGCGGCCGTCGAGCCGCGCCGCATCGGCGTTCTCGACGCGCCACCGGATGATCACCGTCTCGCCGCCGACGATCCGATCGCGCGACGCCGCGAAGAGCAGGATCTCCGGCTCGGGATGATTCGCCCGCGGGGCGGGGCGGGGAAGCCCGCCGAGGATCCAGGCCGCGTCGTTCAGGGCGTTCCGGATCTCGCGCGAGGGAAAGGAGGAGTGCTCGAGCCCGTAGGAGGAGAAGTGCAGCGCGGCCTCGGCGCGGTCGATCCGCCAGGAGAGCGAGGGCGCGAGGGAGGTGTCGAAGACGAGAGCGGCGAGGAGTTTCCTGAAGGATTCGTAGCGCTCCGCCAGTTCCGGCTGCCGCGCCGCGGCCTCGGCCGAGAGGGACCGGGGAACGGAGCGCCCGATGGAACCGAGTTCGCGGATGACGGCGGCGCCCGGGCGATCACCGCGCTGGGCGAGAAGCCGGGCGTGGCGCTCGAAGTAGGAGGCCCGGTCGTCGGCGCGGGAGGGGAGGGCGATGAGAGAAAGGACCAGGATGAGGGATCGAGCCAGCCGGCCCGGCGAAACGAACCTCGGGATCATGATGAAGATGATACAGCGACGGCGGCGAGGTTGAAACCATCGAACGATCCGCTCCCGCCGGCCGCGAAACGGGGGCCTCCCGCATGGCTTTTCACGACTTCGACCTCAAGTTCTGCGCAAACCTGCCGATAAGGGGAGCATGTTCGGACTCGTCTCACCCGGCGACATCATGAAGGCGGTCACGTCGGCCCGCACGGCCGAGGCGCGCCAGAGGGA
>CAZWVM010000301.1:0-2944 GCA_964637705.1 uncultured bacterium | reverse complement strand
GGGGTTTCTCCGTGTCTCTGTGCCTCCGTGGCCAATCAACCTCCGGCCATCGAGGTCGCGTCCCCCGCCCTTGTATTTCCCGCTCCCGGGAACGATAATGAAATCGCCATGGGCATCGTCACTCAGCCGGGGGTCATGGTCTTTCTGCTCGGGGCCGCCGCCGCTCTTGTTTATCCCGTTTTGTCCCTTGTCGCCCTTCGCCGTACCCCTTCCGTGGGCGTGCTCGCGGTTCTCACCGCCTTCGGCGGCGGGGCCCTCGTCGCCTCGCTCCTCGCCGCCGTCATGGACGCGATACGGACACCGGGCACGATCGCCCCGGTGCTGGCCGGCTGGTGCGCCGGCGCGGTCCTTTACGTCCTCCTCCACCAGTCCCTGGGCCGACGCGGCGCGTTTCTCCGGAAGTCCTCGACGCTGGTGCGCCATGTCCTCCGGCTGAAGCGGACGCAGACCGAGAGGCTCATCGCGCATCTCTCGCGCATCGTGGTGCTCGAGTCGCTGCCCCCGCGCGAGATCGCGCGGCTGATACCCCACATCCAGGAGATCCTCGTGCCGGCCGGTTTCCACGTCTTCGAGGAGGGCGACCATGCCGACGCGCTCTACCTGATCGGGACGGGGCGGATCGAGCTCCTGCGCTCCGGCGTCCGCGTCACCACGCTTTCCGACGGCGAGTGCTTCGGGGAGATGGCGCTCATCACGGGCGCGCCGCGGAACGCGACGGTCGTGACGCTGGACGACACGATCCTCTACCGCATCCCCCGCCAGGACTTCGAACTCCTTCTGCGCACCTCGCCGGAAACCGAGGAGAAGGTGCGGTGGCTGGTCAACACGCGCAGCGAGGACCTCATCAACCGGGCGCTCGTGCCTGAGGAGACGGCGCGGGCCTGGAAGGAGAGCGCGGTCCAGTCGCTCGCGGATCGCGATTTCTCTCCGACGCTGCTGGAAACCCGCGAGATTGCGCGTCTCCACGGACTCGCCTTCGGTGCGGTAGGCGGTGGGCAGTTCCTCGACTTGCTGCCGCGCGCCCTTCTCTTCGGCGCGCTCGCGGCCCTCGGGGGGCGCTGGTTCTGGCCGTTCTGGGGGGCCTGGCTCGTCGCGAACTCGGCCGAATCCCTCTCGGTCACGCGCAACCTCGCGGTCCTGGGGTTCGAGAGGCGAAACATCCTCGGGCTCTGGATCGCCTCCGTCTTCCTTTCCGCCCTCGGGGCCTGGTTCGGCTGGGGACAAGCCATGTTGCTGCCGGAGCCGGCCGCCCTCGCGCTGGCCGGCCTCTTCGCCGGCGCCGCGCTCGCGATGACCGTCGAGACGATGTTGCCGGAGTCGATGGAACAGGGGGGGGCGGGCACGACGCTCGCCGTGATCCTCGGCGGGGCTGTCGTCCTGGCCGCCGCCGCCGTCGTCTAGATGTCCCGCGCGCGCGCGGCCTCCCGGCGGGCTTTCACCCGCGCCGCCGCCCTCGCGCTCTTCACGTTCTTCGCCGGCCCGGCCACGGCCGGACCGGCGCCCGTGACCATCCGCCTCTGGCACTCCTTCCGCGACCGGGAGCAGAAGGCGCTGCGCACGGTCGTCACGGCCTTCAACCTCGAGGAAACGACGGCGAGGATCGAGGAGATGTCTCTCTCCTCGGACGGGTTCACCGACCGCCTCGAGCGGTCGATCGCCTCGGGCTCCGGCCCCGACCTCTTCATCTGGGCCCATGACAAGACGGGCGAGTGGGCCCAGCGGGGATTCCTCGCGGCTCTTGACGAAACGGTCGACACCGCCGACTACCTTCCCAACTGCCTCGACGCCCTGAGATGGCGCGGGAGGATCCTCGGCCTGCCCCTCTCCTTCGAGACCCTGATTCTCTACTACAACCGCGCGCTCTTCGAAGAGAAGGAGATCGAGCGACCGCCCGTGAGCACGGACGAGATGATCGAGATCGCGAAGAGCCTTTCCGCGCCGGAAAGGGACCGCTACGGGCTCATCTACGACCGCGCCAATTTCTACTACCACAGCATCTGGCTCCACGGCTTCGGCGGACGGGTCTGCGACGATGCCGGCCGCTTCGCCCTCGACTCGCCCGAGATGGTGCGCTCGATCGAGTTCGCCCGCGATCTCGCGAGCCTCCACCGGGTGATCCCGGACACCGTGGACTGGAGGCGGCAGATGGAGTATTTCAACTCCGGGCGCGCCGCGATGCTCGTCAGCGGCCACTGGGCCTACGGCGACATCGCCGAGACGATCCCCCTGGGCATGGCGCTTCTTCCGAGCGTCTCCGCGACCAACACCTGGGCCGCTCCCTACCTGGGCGTGAAGGCCGTGTTCGTGAATGCACGGAGCGCTCACCGCGCCGCGGCGTTCCGTGCCGCGGCCTTCATCACCTCGGGCTACGGGTCCTCCGTCATGAACATCCTGGCCGCCTATCTCCCGGCCAACCGGCGCGCGTACGAGAACGGCGTGGTGGCCGGCGACACCGTGACGTCGTGGTTCAAGGAGCAGGTTCTCAACTCGGTCCCCATGCCCTCGCATCCCGCGATGAAGCACGTCTGGAAGCTGATGATGACGGACGCCGCGACGCACCGGCACGGGTGCCTCGACCGGGTCTTCCTCGACCGCGCCGATCCGCGGGCGGTCCTGGGGCGGGCCCAGGCCGAGTTCGAGCGGGCCGCGGGCGCGCCGCGGGGCGCCGGGGGCGCGCGGCCGTGAGGATCCGCACCCGGCTCTTCCTCCTGCTCCTCGCCCTCACCCTCGTGCCCCTCATCGTTCTCGGCGCCGTCTCCTACCACGTCGCGCGCGACGCGGTCACGGTCAAGGTTTCCGAGCAGCTCTCCAAGGTGCGCAACGAACTGTCGGAGCAGGTGACCGAGGTCTTCGGGCGGATCGACGGCGTGATCGACGAACTGGAGCGGGACCGCAACTTCGAGCTCTACCTGCGCTACGTCGAGACGAAGGACGTCTCGATCCT
>CAZWVM010000300.1:0-2993 GCA_964637705.1 uncultured bacterium | reverse complement strand
CCCCGAACCGGGACTTCGTCCTGACCTGGACGCCGCGCGACGATCGCACCGAGGCCCGGCTCTGGCGTGGTCCGTCAGGTCCCGGCGGCACGCCCTTCCTCCTCGTCATGAATCCCGGGCGCCGGCTCGTCGCCGCCGTCCCCCGGCGCGAGATCGTCTTCATTCTCGACTCGTCGGGATCGATGTCGGGGCCGAAATTCGACGCCGCCCTGCGCGCCGTCAAGGGGCTCCTCCGCGGACTCGGGCCCGACGACTCCTTCCGGCTCGTCGAGTTCGACGACGACTACACGACCCTCTCGTCCGAGGCCCTGCGCTTCGGGCAGGACTCGCTCGACCGCGCCGACGCCTGGCTCTCGCGACTCGAGGCGGACGGCGGAACGGAGATCCTCGAGCCGGTGAAGTACGCCCTGAGGCTCGCCCCGGACCGCAATCGCGAGCGCATCGTCATCCTCCTGACCGACGGGCAGGTCGGCAACGAGGAACAGGTGCTCGCGGAGGTCAACCGCTCGATCGGCCGCGCGCGCATCTTCACGCTCGGCATCGACTACGCCGTCAACGACGAGATGCTCCGGTCGATGGCCCGCGTGGGCCGCGGTTCCTGCATTCTGACCACGCCGGACGAAGACGTGGAAGGAGCGATCCTCGCCTTGAAGAACCGCTTCACCGCGCCCGTCGTCTCGGACATGCGGCTGGAGTTCGGCCGCATCGAGATTCACCCCGATCCCATGCCCGACCTCTTCGAGGGCGAGCCGCTCGCCATCCTTGGCCGGATCACCGGACCCGTTCCGGCCGAGGCGGTGCTGCATGGTCGCCAGGGCGGTGAGGCCTGGTCGAGCCGCCTCGTCGTGACCGGCAATCCCGTCGAGGAACTGAACCTCGACGCGGTCGTCGCGGAGAAGGAACTGGAGGAACTGCGCGACAAGATGCGCGGCGGCGACGCCGAGGCTCTGAAGCGCCGCATGATCGAGATCTCCCTGCGCCACCGCGTCTCCTCCCCCTTCACCGCCTTCGTGGTGGTCGAAACGCGCGAAGAGGTCACCGACACGGGGTTGGTCCGGCGCGTCGAGGTGCCGGTGGCCTTCCCGGAGGGATGGAACTGGTCGACGGTCTTCGGCGACGACGAGTCCGGGATGATGCCGGGCGGCGGATGGGCCGGCAAGGTGAACGGCCTGGCCTGCTACTCGATGGCCCCCTGCGCGGCGCCGGCGCCCATGGCCCGTCGCGCCGCGGAGAGCTTGAGAGGCCGGAGCGACGCCGACGCTTCGACGCTCGCACCCCAGACCCTCGCCCTGCGCTACCTCGCCCGCACCCAGCGAGCCGACGGATTCTGGCGCGTCGCGGGGCGCGACGACCTGAAAGCGACCGCCCTGGCCGTGATCGGCCTCCTGCGGCAGTATGCAACCTTCCGCAACGAGTGCGACCGCGCGCTGAACGCCCTGGCCTCGGCTTCCGTGCCCACGAACGACGCCGTCACCGCGGCGCTGGTCAAGGCCGCGCTCGAGACGGGCGGAGCCGCCTCCGGCAACGCGGCTTTCACAAATGCGGCCGCGCGGATTTCAGCGCCGGCGGCGGGCGCGTTCGGCCCCGATCCCGCCTCGCTCGCCTCGTCGGCGCGCGTCGAGGATCTCGCCGCCTTCGCGGCGGCCTGCCGTTCGCTTCCCGGCGCCGCGCTCGAGGCCCCGCGCTCGGGCCTCGCGACCGCTCTCGCGGCCCAGGTCGAAACCACGGGCACGGAGGCGGGACGCGTCGCTCGCGCCGGGGTCGACCCCGTGCTCGCGACCGCGCTCTACGCCGCGCTGGGCAACTGAGGTTTCCTCCCGCCCGGGGTGAGGTTCATCCCGGGCGGGCCGGGCTCAGGGCCGCTGCTTCCCAACTGTGTCATTGTGTCAGAGTGTCCCCTCCCGGCCCCCTCCCGGCCATCTCCTTCCGGCCCGGCACCGGGCCCCCAACTGTGTCATTGTGTCAGAGTGTCCCCTCCCGGCCACGGGCCAGCCAGGTCACGGCCGCCTGCGCAAGCGAGCGGACGTGCGAGGGTTCGAGAAAACACTGAGGATCCTCCGCCAGGTCGTCGCCGTGGACCGCGGCGGCCACGGCCCGGCAGCCCCCGCAGCGCCAGCGGGCGTGGCAGGTTCCGCACTTTCCCTTCAGCCGGTCCCGGTCCCTCAGGCGCTCCATCGCCTCGCCGCACCAGAGCGCGTCGAGCTCGTCGGCGAGGACGTTCCCGAGGGCGTGCGGATAGCGCCGGCAGGGATAGACCGTCCCGTCCGCGTCGATGCAGAGACCCGCGTAACCCGCCGAGCAGCCCTTGATCTCCAGGGACGGGCAGATGTGGTCGTGAAGGGCGTTCCACAGGGGATCGCGGCGCGGTATCACGAGTCCCGGGTGGAGACGCGCCGCCCGGTCGATCCGTTCGAAGATCGCCCGGAGTGCCGGGGCCGACAGCGTCTCGGCCGCCATCTCCTCACCCCGGCCGCACGGCACGAAGCGGTGGAAGCCCGCGCGGTCCGCCTCGCGGGACGCGAGATCGAGAAACGCCTCGACGTCGCCGGCCGTCCGCCGCGAGAGCGTCATCGCGAAGGTGACACCGACGCCGGCCTGCTTCAACCGCCGCGCGCCCTCGAGAGCACGTTCGAAGGATCCCGCCCCGCGCAGCGCCTCGTGGGTCGCCCTCGTCCCCTCGATGCTGACCTGCGCGATCCGGCAGCCGGCGCGGGCGAGGCTGACCGCCGCCCGCTCGTCGATGAGCGTCCCGTTCGTCAACACGCGCACGTCGAAACCGGACGCGGCCGCGCGCTCGACCAGCGTGAAGAGATGCGGCGAGAGCATCGGCTCGCCGCCGGCGAACTGGATGCGGGCGCGCTCCTGAGGCAGTTGCCGCGCGAAGCCCGAGAAGCTCTCGAGGATCGCGAGCAGCGACTCGAGGGGAAGATCCTCCTTCCGTCCCGCGCGGTAGCAGTGGGCGCAGGCGAGGTTGCAGCGATCCGTCACGTGCC
>CAZWVM010000299.1:0-3034 GCA_964637705.1 uncultured bacterium | reverse complement strand
CCCTGCCCCATGATCCCGAACCACTCCTCGTGGAACCGCTCGTCCGGCATCGGCCCCTTGTGCATGCAGTTGTACTGGTGCCGGTCCTCGCGCTCGCCCTCGCCGCCCGAGTAGGCGTCCTTCCACCACTCGTCGACGTACTCGAAGACCACGATGCCGACCGAGTTCCCCGCCTCCTCGCCGCCCGCCTGGTTGAAGACGACGTCGCGCAGGTTGTTCTCGAGGAAGAAGGCCTGGGCCTCCTCGTCCACGGCCTTGCGGTCGTTGGAGAAGGCGTCGCAACCGTTCTCGGTGATGAGGACGGGGCGGTCGAAGAGGCGCTTCGCGTCGGTCCAGAGGGAGCCGAAGCCGTACTGCCCGCGGTAGGAGTTGACGCCGAAGACGTCGATCTCCGGCGCGTATCGCGCGTAGACGTCCGCCAGGCCGATCTCGAGGTTCCCCACCGCCACCGGGTGGTTCGGGTCGATCTCGTGGATCATCGCCGCCACCTCGTTCAGGAACTCCGCCCAGGCCCTCGGGTTCCTCCCCGCGTTCGTGCGCGTCGCGTTCACCTCGGCGGCGGCGGAAAGCATGTTGTTCTCGTTGCCGAGGACCCACATGAGCACGAAGGGCTCGTCCTTGAGGTCGAGAACCTTCTGCCGGACGACCTCCTTCATCCGCGCCCGCTGGACGGGGTCGGTGTAATCCGTGCCCTGGTCCCAGGTAGCGCCGGACCCGACGGTGTAGGCTCCCAGGAAGTCTCCCACGATGACGCGGATGCCGTAGGTGTTGAAGAGATCGCGCAGGAGCTCCTTGTTGAGGCCCGCGGAGACGTAGGTCGTCTCGCCGGCCTTGCCCGTGTAGAGGCGGATCGCGTTGACGCCCATCTCCTTCATGAGCTGAAAGTCGCCGACCGACGGTTCGTCCGCGTCCTTCCTGCCGTTGCCGTTCGCGTCGACCCAGGCCTCGTACGGCGCGTCGATCCTCTCGTTTCGATTGTCGTCGTTGAACATCCAGCGCTCGCCGAAGGCGCGATCCGACACGGGCCCGACGCCGATCTTCGTCGGGGCATAGGTGATGCCGCGGACGGCGAAGGGCCTGCCGTCGACGCGCATCTGCCAGTGGCCGTTCTCGAGCTTCACGACCTGCACGCGCCCCTTGCCCCGCGTTTCGACGACGCTCATGCCGGCCGGGTTGACGCGCGCGGCATGGCGCTCGTTCAATGACCGGCGCACGAAGCGCCCCGGCGTCACCGAGACGACGTCGTTCGACTGGTCGATGTCCATGCCGTTCTCCACGACGACCTGCGCGCCCTCGTAGACCCATCCCAGCTGCGGGAAATCCCTCAGGATCGTGCGGATGCGGGTGATCGCCGCGGGGGCGAGGTACCAGATGAAGTCACCGTTGATGCTGACGGAAGAGGAGCGGGGGTAATGTACGACGACGGCCTGGTAACCCTTGACCGCCTGCATGAGGAGACCGGCGCGCTCGAAAGCGAGGGCCGTGTTGTAGGTCTTGACGCCCTCCTCCTCCTGCGCCGTCGCCCAGATGCAGACCGCGGCCGCGGGGGGGCAGACGCGGATCGCGTCCCAGTGCGAGGAGTCGAGGGCGCCGGCGGCGCGCAGTCGCTCGTATTCCGGCTCCTTCACGATCGCGTCCGCGTTCGGATAGATCCCGGTTCCCATCGCCTTCTTCAGGCCTTCGAAGTCCTTCACGATGTAGGTGAAATCAGGCGTGCCCTCGCCCTGGTAGGCGCCGAAGGCCTCGTAGTCGACGGGATCGGGGGAGCCGGGACTAATCAAGGCGAAGGCCGGCGACGGCAACGGCTTGCCCTCCTGGAATCGATACATAAGCGCGGTGTAGGGATCGACATCGAGGGCCGCCGGGGGAGCGACGGCGGCGGGGGGCGTCTCGGGTGCGCCGCCGCAGGCCGTGATCAGGAGAAGAGCCGCCGCTGAAAGATTCCGCCTTGAACCCATGATCATGTCTCCCCAAGAGATTGAGCGATACCGAGTCCCTACGGTATGCGCTCAGGCAGGAGATGACAAGCGGTGGAATTTACAGAAAGATGTATCTTACAGGACCTTCCCCGCGGCCGGCCTACCTCGATTTCCGCCCGATGAGGTTCAGGGCCGAACCGGCCCGGAACCACTCGATCTGCTCGGCGTTGAAGCTGTGACGGCAGAGAATCGTCTCCTCGCTCCCGTCCTCGTGCCTCACCGCGACGGAAACGGAACGCCCGGGCGCGAGCGCTGCGAGATCGGGGAAGTCCAGGCGATCCTTCGCGCGGATCCGGTCGTAGTCGGACGGGGCGCCAAACGTCAGGGCGAGGATACCCTGCTTCTTCAGGTTCGTCTCGTGGATGCGCGCGAAGCTGCGCACGATGACCGCGAGGCACCCGAGATGCCGGGGCGACATCGCCGCGTGCTCGCGCGAACTGCCCTCGCCGTAGTTCTCGTCGCCGACCGCGACCCAGCCCAGGCCTCGCGCCTTGTAGGCGCGGGCGATCTCGGGCAGTTTCCGACCCTCTTCGCCGGTGAGCGCGTTGACACCCGTGCCCGGTTCCTTCGCGAAGGCGTTGTTCGCGCCGTTGAACATGTTGTCGCTGATGCGGTCGAGGTGGCCGCGGAACTTCAGCCACGGGCCGGCGGGCGAGATGTGATCCGTGGTGCACTTCCCGACGGCCTTCAGAAGCACCGGCAGGTCGCACCAGGACTCCGGCGGCACGACGGGGAAGGGCTCGAGGACGGCGAGCCGCTCGGAATCGGGGGCGACCTTCAAGGCGATGGCGCTTCCATCCTCGCGCGGCGGAACGAACCCGTCGTCACGGCCGCGGTCGAAGCCGGAGGACGGGAGCTCCTCGCCGCGGGGCGGCTCGAGGACAAGACGCGAACCGTCCGGGAGCGGAACGCCGTCCCTCAGCGGATCGATCGCGAGGGTGCCGGCGAGCGCATACGCGGTGACGACCTCGGGGCTCGCGATGAAGGCGCACGTCTCGGCGTTGCCGTCGTTGCGGCGGGGGAAGTTGCGGTTGTAGGAGGTGAGGATGGAGTTC
>CAZWVM010000298.1:0-3064 GCA_964637705.1 uncultured bacterium | reverse complement strand
GAGAGATTCACCTCGCGCCGCGCGCGCGTCGGCATCGTCGGGCTCGGCTACGTGGGCGTTCCGCTCGCGGTGGAGTTCGCGGACGCGGGCTACCGCGTGCTCGGCTTCGACAACGCCGCCTCCAAGGTCAAGCGCCTCAACGCCGGCGAGGACATCATCCTCGACGTCGAACCCGGATCCGTCGCGCGCCTCCGGAAGGCCGGTCGCCTCGACGCGACCGCCGACTTCCGGCGCATCCGCGAGTGCGACGCGGTCATCATCTGCGTGCCGACGCCCCTGGACGACCACAAGGAACCCGATCTCGGGCCCGTCCGCGCCGCGACGGAATCGGTCGCGCCCCACGTGAAGAAGGGTCAGGTGTATGTCCTGGAGTCCACGACCTATCCCGGCACGACGCGGGAGGTCCTGAAGCCGATTCTCGAGCGCTCCGGGCTCAAGGCCGGCCGCGATTTCCACCTCGGGTTCTCCCCCGAGCGCGTCGACCCGGGCAATCCCGTCTACAAGACGAAGAACACCCCGAAGATCGTCTCCGGCCTCACGCCCCGCTGTCTTCGCCAGATCAAGGCCCTCTACGAGGGCGTGATCGAGAGGCTCGTGCCGGTCTCCACGCCGGAGTCGGCGGAGATGGCCAAGCTTCTCGAGAACATCTTCCGCAACGTCAATATCGCGCTCGTGAACGAGCTGATGCTCCTCTCCGACCGCATGGGCATCGACATCTGGGAGGTCATCACGGCGGCCGGGACGAAGCCCTTCGGATTCATGCCCTTCTTCCCGGGCCCCGGCGTCGGCGGCCATTGCATCCCGATCGATCCCTTCTACCTCTCGTGGAAGGCCAAGGAGTTCGATTTCTTCACGAACTTCATCACGCTCTCCGCGGAGGTCAACGAGAACATCCCGTACTACGTGGTGGAGAAGACGGTGAGGGAGGTCAACCGCCGCCTGGGCCGCTCGGTCAAGGGGCTCCGGGTCCTCGTTTCCGGCGTCGCCTTCAAGAAGGACGTCGATGACGCGCGGAATTCCTCGGCCGAGAAGATCATCCGCAAACTCGCGGAACTGGGCGCGAAGGTGTCGTATCACGACCCCTACATCCCGCGCTTCGAGGCGGGAGGGCGCGTGTATCGCTCCGTGGCGCTCGATTCGGCCGCGGCGAAGAAGGCCGATGTCCTGCTCGTGCACACCGATCACGCCCAGGTCGACCTCAAGCCCGTCATCGGACGTTTCAAGCTCGTCATCGACACGCGTAACGCCACGAGCCGCTTCGGCCGCCGCCGGAACGTCGTCAAGATCTGACCGCGGCGGTGTCTCCGCACGTGACCGCTCTCGCCATCGTCGCGGCCACGGGCGTCATGGCCTTCCTGGTCTCCCTCGCCTCGGCGCCGGCCGCGGCGTGGCTCGCCTTGCGGCTGAACATCGTGGATCACCCGAACGCGCGCAAGGTGCACGTCTCCGTGACTCCGCTCCTCGGGGGCCTTTCACTGGTCCTGGGACTCTTCGCGGGCTTCCTCACGGCGCACATCTGCGGGCTTCTCGACATCCTCCACTACGCCCCCGCCCAGGGGCTCCTGCTCGGAACAACCCTCATGTTCCTCCTGGGACTCCTCGACGACATCCTGGGCGTCTCGCCCCGCTGGAAACTGGCCGGCCAGGCCCTGGCCGCCTGCGTGCTCATCTTCTTCGAGATCAAGCTGTCTCTCTTCATCCGCGACAACATTCTCGCCACGATCATCACGATCGTCTGGATCGTCGGCATCACGAATTCCTTCAATCTGCTCGACAACATGAACGGGCTTTCCTCGGGCGTGGGCCTCATTGCGGCCGTCTTCTTCGGGTGGGTCGCCTTCGAGCAGAGAGACCTCTTCGTGCTGCCCATCGCCGCGGCGCTCGCCGGCTCGGCGCTCGGTTTCCTGCCTCACAACTTTCCGCGCGCCCGTCTCTTTCTCGGCGACGCCGGGTCCCTGATCATCGGCTACGTCCTGGCGGCGATCTCGGTCCAGGGCATTTACCTCGCTGACACCCAGCTCACGCACCTCCCCGTCATCACCCCGATCCTCATCCTCGGCGTGCCGCTCTTCGACACCCTCTCGGTCATCGTGATCCGCCTCTCCCGCGGCGTCTCGATCTTCACCGCCGACAAGAACCACTTCTCGCACCGCCTGGTCGATCTCGGCATGACCCACAAGCAGGCCGTGCTCCTCGTCTGGCTCGTCGCGATCCAGGTGGCCTTGCCCGCGACCCTCTTGACGAAGGTTTCCCGGCCGGAGGCGGCCGTGCTGCTCGTGCAGGAACTGATCCTCTTCGGCCTCATCGTGGCCCTGATGCGAGCGGGCATGGTGCGCGGCGACGCGCGCGATCATGGCCTGCCTCCGCCCACGCACGAGGAAGACAGGGAGAGGTAAGAAGGCAAAGGGCAAAGGGCAAGGGGCGAAAGGAAAGAGGCACATGGTTGGCTGTGAAGGGCGGAAGGCGAAGGAAAGAGGAGACGGCGTGATCGGCCCGGTCGCCGTTCCTGCTCTTCTTTCTGCCATTTGCCTTTTGACTTTTGCCTTTTGACTTCCATGTTCTCGGCATGGATCGACGCCCTCCGCGTCCGGCAGTGGCATAAGAATCTCCTCGTCTTCATCCCTCTCGTCTTCGCCTTCCGCATCGCCGAGTTCGCGCTCTTCCCCCGCGTCATCGCTCTCTTCGCGATCTTCTGCGGCATCTCGTCCGCGGTGTATCTCGGAAACGACATCGTCGACCGGGAGCGGGACGCGGCTCACCCTCTGAAGCGCCAGCGCGCGGTCGCCTCGGGGCGCGTCACGCCCGCGGCCGCCGGCCTCGCGGGCGCGTCCCTCGCCGCTCTCTCCCTCGGCGCGGCCTTCCTCCTCCTTCCCGCGCCCGTACTCGTCGTTCTCGCCGCCTACCTCCTCTTCCAGGGCCTCTACAACGGCGCCCTCCGCTCGCTCGCCGGCGCGGATGTCATCGTCGTGGCGCTCGGCTTCGTCTTTCGCGCCGTGGCCGGGGCCCTGGCGATCGGCGTGCCCTTCTCCGAGTGGCTCGTCATCTGCACCTTCTTCGGCGCGGC
>CAZWVM010000297.1:0-3079 GCA_964637705.1 uncultured bacterium | reverse complement strand
GCAGGACTTTCTCCGTGTCTCCCTGCCTCGGTGGCGATTCAACCTTCGGGGATCATGGCGCTTGCGAGCGTGTTTGACGGCCGAAGGAAGGGTGGATAGAGTGCGGCATGGGGAAGTCAAGGGGGGAAACCATGACGCGGACCATCGAATCGCTCTCGATCGCGCGCGAGGAGACGCCCGACGTCTGCACGCTGACGCTTGCGGGGTCCGTGACCCTCACGACGCACGACGGCCTCGAAGTCCTGCTCGAAGGCCTGGCCGCGAGCGGCCCTCCCTCCACCGTCGTCCTCCTGGAACAGGTCCCCTTCATCGATTCCGCCGGCATCGGGATGTTCGTGTCCGCCCGGAAGTCATTCGAAGAAAACGGGCGCCGCTTGCTCCTGCGGCGCGTCCCCGAGCGGATCGCCTCCGTCTTCAGGCTGCTCCGGCTCTACGAAACGCTCGTCGCCGAGAGCTGATCCCTACTTCAGGAACGCGACGTTCTCCGGCCTCATCTTCACCGTCACGCGCTGGTCGCCCGGTCGGTTGTAGGGGAAGGTGTCGATGCCGAGGTATTTCTTCGTCAGCCGGTTGATCACGGCATCCGCGCCCTCCGTCGTCATCTCGACCACGCGCCCCCGGATCATGACCTGCTGGTAGGGATTCTCGGAGTTCCAGACCGCCATCGAAACCCGAGGATCGCGCCTCATGTTCTTCGCCTTGATCCTGTTGACCTCCGTGTTGAAGATCACCAGGTCTCCCTCCACGTCCACCCAGACGAGCGATGTATGGGTCGAACCGTCGGGCATGATCGTTCCGAGAGCCGCGAAGTTCTTTCCCTCGGCCACGAGTTTCCGCGCCTCACCTTCGAGTCGGTTCATGTCATCTCCTCCTGTGCGAAAGCATTATACCACGGAAGCGCTCCATCGAGCATGCGGGACCGCGCTACCTCATCAGGGCCTTCAGCCGCGCCCAGTCGATCCGCTCGAGGTAGGCCCGGCATCGGGCGGGCGATCCCTCGACCTCCACGACGATCGTCTGCACCGCGGTCGAAGGCCTTCCGGCCGCCGGTTCCGCCTCGAACCAGCGTGCCGTTCCTTCGCGTTTCCCGGTCCAGCGGCCCATGAGAACGACGGTCCGCCCTTCGCTCCACGCCGCCTCGTCGAACCGTCCCTCGCCGTGGATCCGCCAGGCCGGGCATCCCGCGACGGGCGCGAGCGGCTCCACGTCATCGGTGTAGAACTCCTCGCTGAACGAATGGACCCGAACGCGCACGGCGAAGACCGCGTCCTTCGCCGCGTTCTCACGCTCGATTCGTATCCGCTCGCGGTCCTGTTCCTCCTGGATCGCCCGGATCTTCGCCGCGTTCTCCTCGGAACGGTCGCGGATCCTCTCGAGCGCGGCGAGATCGTTCCGCTCGATGGCCGCTCCCAGTTCCGCGGCGAGCGCGTTGTGGACCGCCATGAGTTCGCTCATGCGCGGATCCGGCGCGGCTGTCACGAGGGGCATCAGGGCCTCCATCGTCCGTTGTTCGCAGGCCGAGATCAGTTCCTGGTTTCGCCACGCGCAACCGTAGTCCGCTCTCAGCGGGTGGTCCTCCGAGCCGACGCCCAGGGAATCCGGGGGCGTGGTGTCCGTCCGGTTCATCTCGACCCAGCCCTCGGGGCCCGGGGGGAGCGCGCCCACGACTCCGCCGTAGAACCGCGCGAAAAAGGCTTTCTCGTTCGCCGTCGCGCGCCGGGAATCACCGTCCGCGCGAACCGAGACCGCGAGAAGCAGGGCGATGAAGAGGATCGGGAATCGTCTCATGCACGAAGAATACATGAGCGCCGGTGCCAGGCAACGCCTTTGCGCCCGGCCTCGAAATCCCCCCCTTCAGGAGGTTCGCGCCCGCGAAACCACGCACGGCCGGAGCCGGGAACTCACCCCTCCCGGCCGATGACGAGCGCCTGGATCCGGTCCGCGAGATGCGAGCGCCGGGGGATCCCGAATCGCACCGCCGTCTTCACGACGTCGTAAGGCATGATCATCACGAGCCGCTCCTTCGCGCGCGTCATCGCGGTGTAGAAGAGATGGCGGTTCAGGAGAAAATAGGCGCCGGCGCGCGTCGCGAGGAAGATGACGGCCCGCGCCTCGCTGCCCTGGGCCTTGTGCACGGTCATCGCGTAGTTCAGGACGACGTTGTCCATGAGACGATACGGGATCCGACGCGACGCGCCCGAGAAATCGATCTCGACGAGTCCCGCCTCCTTGTCGTGCCCCGTGACGTACCCGATGTCGCCGTTGAAGATCTCCAGCTCGTAGTCGTTCCGCCTCTGCATCACCTTGTCGCCCGTCCGGAACTCCCGCTCGTACACCCGGAACGCGCTACCGTCCCGCTCCGGGTTCAGCCGGTCCCGCAGCCGCCGGTTCAGGCTCGAGACCGAGATGTCGCCGCCGCCCTTGTTCAAGGGCGTCAGGACGTGGACGTCGCGAATCGGGTCGAAACCGGCCGCCGCAAGCTCGTCGATCGCATGGTAGAGCTCCCACACCATCTGGACCGGGTTCTCCGTGTCGATGAACGAAAAATCCTCCGCGTCGCGCTTCGGAAAGACCTGCTCGTTCTTGACGTGGCCCGCGTTCCGGAGAATCGTCGATTCCTTCGCCTGGCGGAAGATCCGCGGCAGGACGGCCTGCGCGACGCTGTAGGAGCCGAGGAGCGCGCGCAGGGCGTCGCCCGAATCCACGGGCGGCAGCTGGTGAGGGTCGCCGATGAAGACGACGCGGGTCGTCGGCGAAAGCCCGTCCAGGAGGGCCCTCATGAGCAGGAGGTCCACCATCGAGGTCTCGTCCACGACCAGGAGATCGGTCTCCAGCGGATGATCGCGGTTGACGCGGAAACCCTGGTGGGGGACGTAGCGGAAGAGCCGGTGGATCGTCGCCGCGTGCTCGCCGGTCAGCTCCTCGAGCTTCTTCGCCGCCTTCCCCGTCGGCGCGCAGACCTCGTGCCTCAGCCCGAGCTCATCCAGGAGCGCCAGCAGCCCGCGGCAGAGCGTCGACTTGCCGGTCCCGGCCGCGCCCGTCACCACCGTCACCGGGCTCTCCACCGCCTCCCGGATCG
>CAZWVM010000296.1:0-3107 GCA_964637705.1 uncultured bacterium | reverse complement strand
CGCCGATGAGATCGAGCATCTTGTGCCGCACCGGCTCGTCGGGGAAGCGGAGCCGACAACTCTCGTAGGGCCCCTGCGCCCCGAAGACGACCGCGTTCTCCAGGCTTCCACCCTTGATGAGCCCGGCGCTTCTCAGGGCCTCCACCTCGTCCAGGGAGCAGAAGGTCCGCGCCGGAGCGATCTCCTTCGCGAAGACCTCCGGGGTCAGGGTGAGGGTGAGAAACTGGGATCCGATCCCGGTTCCGGGGAAGTGGATGGTGCAGGAGATCTTGAAGTCCGCCGACGGCAGGACGACGATCTGCTTGTCCCCGTCTTCGAGCCAGACCGGCTCGCGGACGCGGAAGGTCTTGGCCGGTACGTTGTATTTCCGGACGCCCGCCGCCTGGAGGGCCTGGACGAAGGGGAGCGCCGACCCGTCCACGGTCGGGATCTCCGGCCCGTCCACCTCGATCACCGCGTTGTCGATTTCCAGGCCGCCGAGGGCGGCCAGGAGATGCTCGACGGTGTGGATCGCCGCCTCGCCGCGTCCGACCGTCGTGCCGCGCTCGGTGGCGATCACGTAGTCCGGGCTCAGGGGGATCTCGGGCGATTCCACCATGTCGGTGCGCACGAAGACGATGCCGCGATCGGCTTCCGCGGGGCGGATCCGGACGCTGACGTCTTCGCCGGTATGGAGTCCCGCACCGGAGAAGGTGACATCGGACGCGAGCGTGGCCTGGGTCATGAGCGACCTCCCTCGATCTTGTCGATGCGGCGCGCGAGGCGCTGGATGGCGTTGGTGAGAAGGGTGACCTTGCGGATGAGGTCGGGAAGACGGGGGAGCGAGATCATGATCTTCTTCTCGTCGACGTGGGGCTTGGCCGGGAACCCCGAGACGTGGATTCCGCCGGGTATCGACTTCGTCACGCCGGATTTCGCCGCCACGACGGTCCGGGGACCGATCTCCAGGTGCCCCGCCACGCCGACCTGGCCCGCCAAGGTCACGTTGTCGCCGACGGTGACGGAACCGGAAATGCCGACCTGGGCGATGATGAGGCAGTCGTGGCCGATGACGACGTTGTGGGCGATCTGGACGAGGTTGTCGATCTTCGTGCCGGATCGGATGATCGTGGCCTGGGTCGCGGCGCGGTCGATCGCGCAGTTCGATCCGATCTCGACGTTGTCCTCGACGACGACCGTGCCGATCTGGGGGATCTTGTAGTGCTTGCCGCCGTTCTCGACGAATCCGAACCCGTCGGAACCGACGACGGTGCCGGCGTGGACGAGGCAGTGCGCGCCGATCTCGACGTCGTGCTCGACCGTGACGTTGGCGTGGAGGATCGTGCCCGCGCCGACGCGCGCGTTCTTGCCGACGTAGACGCCCGGGAAGAGAACGGCGCCGTCTCCGAGCGCCGCGCCCTCGTCCACGACCGCGTTCGCTCCGACCGCGACTTCGCGCCCCAGGGAGGCGCCCGACGCGATCACGGCGCTCGGGTGGATGCCGGGCGCCAGCCTCATCGGAGGAGCGAAGAGCGTGGCGATCTTGGAGAAGGCGAAGCGGGGGTTGTCCACCAGGAGGAGATTCTTCTCACCCTCCGTCTCCGCGAAGTTCGGCGGCACGATGACGCAGGCCGCCGCGCACGAAAGAGCCTCGGCCAGAAACTTCTCCGAGATCGCGAAGGTGATCTCCTGGCGGTGCGCCGTCTCCACCGAGGCGACGCCCGAGATCATCACCTCGGGATCGCCCAGGATGCGGCCCCCGACGAAGTCGGCGAGGTCGCCCAGGCGGCGCGGCGGACAGGAGGAAGGCACGGCGGCGCGGAGACCTCCTAGTTCTGGAACGGCCAGCCGCGCCGGCCTTCGCTCGGCGGCGTCGCCCTGGGGAAGGCGGTCGGGGGCGTGGTCGCGGCCCCGGTGTTGCGGCGCCCCGTGACGTTCATCGGGGTCGGAGGCAGGGGGCGGAAACGGCTGTTGAGCTCCGCGATGATCTGGCCCGTGATGTCAAGCGGCGGCGCCGCGTACAGGGTCATGTTCTTCTCCAAAACCAGGTTCAATCCAAGCCGCCGCGCGATCGCGATCACGACGGTCTCGACCTCGTCCTTCGTCCTGATCTGAAGGGTGTCCAACTCGTCGCGGAACTGCATGTTGGTGGTGCCGACGAACTCGCGCAGTTCCCGGTCGCGCCCCTCGATCTCGCGCCGCCGCCGCGCCACGTCCTCCTGGCTCGCCGTCGCGCGCACCGCTTCCAGTTCCTCGATGAGGGCGAGAACCGCGCGCTCCTCCTCGTCCACGACCGTCTGCAACTCGGCCTTCTTCTGCTCGAGGTACTGGCGCGCCGTCGCATAGCGCTCGTAGCCCTCGCTGACCTTGAGCATGTCGACGACCCCGACGCTCGGAGCCTCGCCGCGGGCGGGCGCAAAGGAGAAGAGACAGATCGCCGCGAGGGCGACGCAGATGACGCGGTTCATGGTGAACCTCCTCGTTCCGTGTGCACGGAGGGTGGATCGAGCGCCGTGTGGCGGCTCGTTCCCGGGAATTCCTGCATTTCGCATGCCGAATAATAGCTTGAATCGACCTCTGTTTCACGTACGATTCTTCCGCCATGTCCGTCGACGATCGCCTGATCAATATCCGCGTGGACCAGCTCCTCGTGCGCAGGGGAATCGACACTTCCAAGCTCGCATACTCCGCCGCCAAGGGCGTCGTTTCGATCAACGGGTTCCTGAAGGGGCGTTCGCGTTCCGCGGAGATCAAGTCCTCGGCGGACGTGAAACAGCTCGACATGCAGATGAGACGGATCCCCAACGTCAAGAGCGTCACATGGAACCTGGCCAATTGGCGCAAGGAAGGGACGAACTGGAAGAAGATCCTCGCCGCACGCGAGGGTGGTCAGGAAGGCTGACCCATGCTTCATGTCTTCTGGTGCGAGGAAGGGGGACTCCGCAAGGAGGCCGCTCCCGGGACCTGGCGGGAACTCCTGAAGAACGAGCGCGGCCTGCTCTGGGTCGACATGGAGAACCCGACCGAGGACGAGATCGATCTCCTTTCCGACGTCTTTTCCTTCCACCCGCTTTCCGTCGAGGACTGCATCTTTCCGAATCACCGCCCCAAGATCGACGATTACGGCA
>CAZWVM010000295.1:0-3138 GCA_964637705.1 uncultured bacterium | reverse complement strand
TCCAGAAGAACTGGCCCAGGGAGAGGCGGGCGAAGGAGGAGAGGTTCACGTTCGCCGAGGAGCCGGTCCTGAGGATCGTCACGATCTGGGCGACGTAGGCGGAGAAGAAGAGGACGAGGTAGACGCCGAGCGCCGCGGCCTCCAGCCCCGTCCACTCCCAGCGGGCGTCAGGCATGCGCTACCTCACGCGTTTGAGGATGACGTTCTTGACCTTGCGGACGCCGCGCTTCGCGACCTGGAAGAAGAAGAGCCTCTTGTCCCGGCTCGTGCGGTACATCTCGGGAATCATCTTCACGTTCTCCCAGATCGTCGTGTCCCGGATCTCCTCGCAGGACTCCCGCCACTTGCGGTACACGACCTGCGGATCCAGCTCGTAGTAGGCCGGCACGTTCGGGTAGGGAAGCGTCGGCTCCCTCACCGCGGTCCAGTCGTCGTTGACGAGACTCACCTTCTCGGCCAGGGGCGTCCCCGGGTAGACGCGCGTGATCTGGAACTCGGAGGAGCACTGGTAGAGCCGCTTCATCCGGCGCGCGAACTGGATCGTCGTCTCGATGTCCTCCTCCGTCTCCCCCGGCAGGGACATCATGAACCAGAGGTGGCACTGGAAGCCGTTCTCGCGCGTCCGGCGGATCGTCTCCTCCAGTTGTTCCACCTTGTAGCCCTTGTGGATGTTCTTCAGCACGTGTCCGACCGCGGATTCCACGCCGTAGGAGATGAGGTAGCAACCGGACTCCTTGAGCCACCGGAAGACGTCGTCGGTCATGAGATTGATCCGGCCGTTGCAATGGTAGCGCATCCCGAGGTCGCGCTCCTTGAGCTCGGTGCAGAAGCGTTCGAGCCACCGCTTGTCCGCGACGAAGGTGTCGGCGAGAGGGGAAAATTCCTTGAAGCCGAAGTCGCGGCCCAGGATCTCGATGTTGTGGATCACCTTGGCCGGTTCCATCCACCGGAGCGACCGGCCGTAGAGATGCTTGGAGGAGCAGTAGACGCAGGTGTAGGGGCATCCGCGCGCGCACTCCACGAAGACCGAGTTCGTCACGTAGCGGTCGAACTCCAGCCCCTCGTAGTACGGATCGACGAGCGTGTTCAGGTCGACAAGCTTCTCCGGCTTGCCGGTGTCGCCGCCGTTCTTGAGGTGCAACCCCTGGATGCCCGAGAGATCCCCGCGCGCCTCGAGCGCGGCGAGGAGCCGGGGAAAGGAATCGTCGCCCTCCCCCAGGACGATCACGTCGAAATCGGCCTGCTCGATCGAACGCCTCGGCTCCAGGGTCACGTGCGCGCCGCCCCCGACGAGGGTGCCGCGGAACCCGAGTTCGCCCCGCAGGCGGCGGCAGAGAGAGACCATCTCGGGGTAATTCGTCGTCATCCCCGTGATGCCGATCACGTCCGGCGGGAACTCGGCCATCACCCGCGGCAGTTCCGCGTCGCGGCCCATGATGTCGAAGATCCGCGCCTCGTGCCCCTCCCGCCGCGCGATGTTGGCGAGATACCCGAGGCCCAGGGGCGGGACGATGTTGTAGACGTCCGTGCGCCCCGCGTCCTGGTAGTAGGTCGGCTGGAGAAGGAGAACCTTCATGGGAGGTAGTATACCGGGCCGGGGTCCGCGTGAGGAGTGGGGAGTTAGGAGTGGGGAGTTAGGAGTCAGGAGTGAGGGGGTCAAACCGAGGCACCCATCCGCACAGTCAACGACCGAGTCGGTCCTGCACCTCACTCCCCACTCCTCGCTCCTCAGTCCTCGCTCCTCACTCCTCACTCCTCACTCCTCACTCCTCGCTCCTCACTCCTCACTCCTCACTCCTCACTCCTCACTCCTCACTCCTCACTCATTTCCTATATACTCCCCCCATGCTCTCCGGTCGCGACATTCTCTGCATCTCCTCGACCAACTGGTCCGACATCTGGGGCTCGCGCCAGCACATCATGCGGCGCCTGGCGAAGACGAACCGCGTGCTCTTCGTCGAGACGCAGATCGGCCCCGAGCACCTCCTGCGCGACCGCCACAACCGGCAGATGTTCGGCCGCTGGAAGGAGGGCCTGCGGGAGGTCGAGCCGAACATCTTCGCCTGGGCTCCTCCCCTCCTCTGGCCCGGCCGCTACTACTCGTACGCGCTGAACGAATTGGGACAGATGCGCCTTCTCAAGCATCTCCGGCCCGTCGCCGCCCGGCTGGGTCTCGATCATCCCCTTCTCTGGATCTTCCAGCCCAACTGCTTTCCTCTTCTCGGCAAACTCGGGGAGGAGATCGCGCTCTATCACTGCATCGACGAATTCTCCGGCGGCACCTCGGGCAGGAAGAAACGGATCATCCTCGAATTGGAGCGCCGCCTGATCGTCGGGTCGGACCTCGTCTTCATCAACAACCGCGGCACCTTCGAACGCAAGGGCCGGATCAACGCCCGCGCGCACCTCATGCCCTCGGCCGCGGACACGGAGCACTACCGCCGCGCGCTCGAGCCGGGACCTGTGCCCGAGGACCTGGCGAGACTGCCGAAGCCGGTCATCGCGCAGGTCGGGAGCTTCACCGGCAAGTGCGACGTCGGGTTGATCGAGAGCGTGGCGAAGGCCGAGCCGGGATGGTCCTTCGCGGTGATCGGCGAGGTCTGGCGCGACCGCGTGGACATTTCCGCTCTCGAAGCGCTTCCGAACGTCCACTTCCTCGGGAAGAAGGACTACGCGGTTCTCCCCGACTACCTGCGCGGCGCCGACGTCTGCACCATCCCCTACCGCGTCTCCGACGAGACGGCCTCGATCAGCCCCCTGAAGCTCTACGAATACATGGCCGCGGGACGACCGATCGTCTCGACGGCGATCCCCGAGGTCGTGGAGCAGGGCGACGCGGTCTCGATCGGGACGACGCCGGAGTCATTCCGCGCGGCGATCGCGGGAGCGCTCGCCTGCGACCGGGCGGCTCTGCGCGCGAAGCAGGCTCCGATCCTCGAGCGGAACAACTGGGACCGGCGCGTGGAGGAGATGTCGACGCTGATCGAAGAGACCCTCGTTTCGAAACGAATGAGGATGAAGCGTCCCTACTGCCCCTGACCCCTCACTCCTGACTCCTCACACCTCACTCCTCACACCTCACTCCTCACTCCTCACTCCTCACACCTCACTCCTCACTCCTCACACCTCACTCCTCAC
>CAZWVM010000294.1:0-3144 GCA_964637705.1 uncultured bacterium | reverse complement strand
GCAGGACTTTCTCCGTGTCTCCCTGCCTCGGTGGCGATTCAACCTTCGGGGATCAAGGCGTGAGGCCGGTGGCGCGTCAGCGCTCCATCGCGGCGAGAATGACCGGTTCCAGCTTCTCCACGATCCGCGCGTTGCCCTCCGGCGTCATGTGGATCATGTCGGTGAAATAGCGCGCGCGCTCCTCTGGGCTCCACGCCCGGCAGATCTCGGCCATGTCCACGATCGGCGCATGGCGGCGCGCGGCCTCGGCGCGGATCCTCCCGTTCATCTCGTTCCACCAGATTCGCCACGGATCCCAGTACTGCGTTTCCGAGGCGAAGGAGGGCTTGAGGGCGACGAGCGCGGTTTCGACGCCGGGATCGGGGGCGAGGAAGGGCGAGCTCATGAGGACGGGAATGGCGCCGTGGCCGACGATGGAGGAGACGACGGTGTCGAGCTGGGAGGAGAAGACGGGGGCGATGCTCGATGTGTCGCGCGCCAGGCTCCACGCGCGAGAGAGAAGTTTCTCCTCGTAGCTCGTTCCCCCGGCCTCCGGCGCGCCCCTCAGTCGGAGTTGGAGATTCCTCAGCTCGCGCAGGACGCGGCAGTAACCGACGGACTTGGCGAGGATCCGGCCGAGGAAGCCGTGCTTCGCCGGGGTTACGGTGACGCCGGCGGGAGCGAGGATGTCAGGGCGCCAGGCATCGCCGTGCGTAATCGCCGCGCCGTAGATGTTCCAGCCCAGCCACACGACGACGAAGCGCGGCTTCAGGCGTTCCATCTCGCCGTCGATCCGGCGCACCCAGTTGTGGATGTGCATTCCGGGCACTCCGCCGTTCACGACGCGGATGTCGGTCCCGGTTTTCGCCCGCAGACCCGCCTCCAGGAGGGCGCTTGTCGTGCCGCCGTCGGGGATGCCGGAACCGAAGGTGGTTGATCCCCCGATGCAGAGGACGCCGCCCGGGCGCGGCTCGTCGTCGCCCGTCCCGTTCACGCGGTATCCCCACGGTGAGACGGTGAACTCGCTGTTGGAGAGGCCCGGCACGAGGGCGTAGCCCGCGACCTCGTCGTATTGCACGGGGCTCGCGTAGTAGCCGAAGAAGGGCTCGTCCTCCCGCTGCATCGCCCGCACGCGGAAGAAGACCTCGAGGCCTCCGACGAGGATCGTGAGGGCCAGGAGAAGCCCCGCGATCCGGAAGAGGAGGAGCTTGCGCCGGTTCACGGGGTGGTCGCCTCCGCGGATCGTCCGATGGGCGCGGACGTGTCGGCGGCGGGCCGGCCGACGAGGACGGACGGTCCGCCCTCGCGGCGGTAGATTTCGATCCGCGACACGAAGAGATTCAGGGCGAACATGGATTCGCTCTCGTAGGGGACCCGGTAGGGCCCCAGCGAGAGATCGGGCTCGAAGACCGCCACGCGCCGGAAGCCCGCCCGGTCCATGATGTCCGCGGCTTGCGGCGTCCTCGCGTAGTCGCGCTTCAACAACTCCGCCCGGCTCGTCACGATCCAGTCCACGGGGAACCCGCCCTTGTCGAGCGCGAGCTTCGAGCGGTAACGGTAGACGCGCTCGCGGTTCCAGAAGTAGTCGGTGTAGAGAATGTCGGGATGATAGTTGTAGACCATGTCGTAGAAATTGCCGATCGAGGCTCCCGCCGGGATCTCGCGCTCCACCCACCGGCTCGCCGTCTCACGCACGTCCTCCGCGAGGAAGAACCTCGTGATGAGAGCCGTGTCGACCGCCTGGTTGAGCGCGACGACCGCGGCGAGGGCGAGGGCGGCCGTGCGCCGGCGAAGCGAAAGCGCCTCGACCCCGCGCGCGAAGGCGATGACGATGAGCATCGCCGGCGTGAACATCCGGTAGGCCATGTTGTTCGGATTGAAGAGCGAGAGCCCGAGCCACGTGCCGACGAAGAGAAGGTGGAGAAAAGCCGCCCGCTCCGAGGCGGCGCGGCGCACGAGCCAACCGAGGGCCCCGAGGCCCGCGATCCACCCGAGAGGGGAGAGGCAGAAGGGCATGACCATCAGGAGATAGTTCGAGGCGACCATGGCGGGTGTCGAGGGTGCGCCGGCGCCCCCCACGATGTTGAATCCGTAGATGTGGAAGGCCCGCGCCATTTCCGCGGTCTGTGTCACGACCGAGTAGAGGATGATCGCGATATACACGCCGACGGCCGCCGCGGCGCCGCGTGCGGCAAGCGCGATGCGTCCGCGCCAGGGCCGGTCCGTCCTCAAGAACGCCCCGACGACGAGAATCGGAAGGAGGGGTCCCGCGGTCAGCTTCGTGGCGATCGCCAGGCCCGCGGCGATCCCGGCCCGCCCGAAGCGGCGGTCGCTGCCCGGTTCGGCGGCGCGCAGGATCGCGCCCAGGGCCAGGAGATCGAAGAAGGTCGCCTCGGCGTTGTAGTTGCAGTAGTGGCCCACCACCACGCCGATCGGCAGGAGCGTCGCGAGGATCGCGCCGGTCCAGAGCCCGGCGCCCCTCAGGCCCAGCAACCCGAGCACCCGGACCGTGAGCCCCACGACGAGCACGCCGAAGACCGCCGCGAGCCAGCGCCCGACCATCAGCGCCTCCGCGAAGACCGTGTTCGAGTCGAAGCCGGGGTAGAAGCCGAGGAGCTTCTTCAGCATGACGACGGGAACGGCGGCGAAGAAGACGAGGTAGCTGACGAGCGGCGAGACCGCGGTCGGATACTCCGGCGCGAAGGTGACCTCGCCCGACAGGATCCCGCGCGCCGCCCGGCCGAAGGCGTCACCCGAGAGGGAGAAGCCCCCGCTCGCCTCTTCCCCCGAGACGCGCGCCAGGCTCGACCCGAGCGCGCGGAAGCACGCGAGGAACTCGCGCTCGTCCGGGAAGTAGGTGTAGACCGTGCCCCGGACGCCCGGCGGCGGGTCGGGCGACCGGTATGCGACGATGCCCCAGTCGTTGCCGGCCACCCTGAGGATGAAGGCCGCGAGGAAGAGGAGGACGAGGGCGAGGCGCGCGCGGGGGTCGAGAGAGACCGCTCCGGATCCGGGCGCTTCGGCGTTCCCGGATCCCGGCGCCGGGGCCGGGTTCACGTCACGCCCGCCGCGTCTTCGCCGCGGTGTCGAGCCAGGACATGATGTCCAGACGCAGGTTGACGAGCTGCTGGAGGATCAGCGCGCCGAAGAGGCAGGCGAGACCGA
>CAZWVM010000293.1:0-3170 GCA_964637705.1 uncultured bacterium | reverse complement strand
GATGGGAACGTCCATGCCGGAGGTCAAGGCGAGTACCGCGAGCAGCTCGGGCTTCGAACCCGCCTCGACTCCGAACTTGAACTCGCGCCCGAAGTCCAGGAACTCCTCCACCACGATCCTCTGCTGGTTTACCTTGATCGGGTAGATGCAACGGTACTCGCCCCGATACTCGTTCTCGACCATGGCGTTCCTGAAGGCCTGCTGGATCTCGCCGATCCTGTGGCGCAGGAAGACGGTGAATCGCAGGAGAATCGGCAGCTGGATGTCGCGCGCCTGCAACTGGTCGACGAGCTCCTTGAGGTCGATCGAATGAGCCGGATTCTTGTCGGGGTGGACCGTGACGTGCCCCGCGGGATTGATGGAGAAGTAGCCCTTGCTCCAGTTGAGAACGTTATAACAGTCGAGGGAATCCTGGACCGTCCACTTCTCCATCGCGTCGATGCCGCCTTCCCCGGGAGGGCCGGGACCTTGGGTCGAGATCCAGGAGCGTTTTCGAGACGCCGGATTCGGGGGGAAAGTAGCACGGGCGTGGAGCCGTGCAAGAGGAAAATGACGCGGCTGGCAGCGCGGCGGCGGAACGCCGGTCGCGGAACCTGGCGCCACGGACACGAAGCCCGGTTGTCGCCGCGGGCGGCGCTCTTTGTGCTAGAATGAAGGTCATGAAAACACCTCGTTTCGGCCCGGTCCTTCTCCTCGCTCTCTTCGCGTGGGCCGTGCCGGCCGCGCCACCACCGCCTATCCAGCCGCCAACGGCGCTCGCCGGCGCGCTCGCCGCCGGCGACCCCCTCGCCCTCGCCGACACGTCCCTGCCGCGCCTCCGCGACCTCTCGGGCGCCGACCGGGCCCGCCTGGCCGCTTTCCTGTCAGGCTGGAGTCCCCCGCGGCGCGTCGCCGCCCTCGCTTTTCTCCAGGTCGGCACTCCTTACCGCGGCGGGCCGCTCGGCGAGGAAACCGCGCCCGATACCGATCCCGTCGTCGCCTTCGAGTACGCCGACTGCACCGTCATGAACCTCCTCGCCGAGGCCCTGGCCCACGCGCCGGAAGCCGGCGGGGAACGGGCGGCCATGGCCCGGGCCCACTACCGGAACGGCGTCGTCTCCTTCGAAAACCGTCTCCACTTCACCACCGACCGGCTCGACGTCTCCCCTTATGACCGCGACATCACCCGCCGGGTCGCCGGTTCGATCGCGGTCTGCCGCACCGTGACGCTCAACCGGAAATCCGACGGTTCCCGCTGGATTCCCATCGACTGGACCCGCGAACGCCGCGTCTGCTACGTCCCGATGCGCCACGCCGCGCGCCTCGCGCGCTGGTTCGCCGAGGGTCGCATCGCGTCATCGGCGGGCATCGCCTTCGTCCAGGCCCGGCATCTCGGGAACGGCCTCGACGTCGTGCACGAGGGGCTCATCTGGAAGGGGACCACTCTCGTTCATGCCTCGAGCCGCGAGGGCCGCGTCGTCGCCGTCCCGTGGACCGGTTTCGTGCGCGACCGCGGCCGCTCCTACGACGGCTTCGTCCTCTTCGAGTACCTGTGATGAGCAACCGTCGATCCCGCGAGTCCGCGAGGAAAGCCCCTCGTTTCCTCCTGGCTTGCTTCGCGGTCCTGGCCTGCCTCCTGGGGGCCCTGCCGGTTCCGCCCACGGCCGCCCTGGAGGCCTCCGATTTCCTTTCGGTCTCCTCTTCGCCCGTTTCCGCGAGGCCGGGGACGACCGCCCAGGTCCGCATCCGGGTCGCGATCCATCCCCCCTACCACGTCAACGCCAATCCTCCCACCTTCGACTACCTGATCCCCATGGAGGTCTCGTTCGAGCCCGCCTCGGGGCTCCGGCCCGGGGCGCCGCGCTATCCCCGCGGTCACGAACTCAAGGTCGGCGGTTTCCCGGAGCCGGTCGCCGTCTACGACGGCACGATCGAAATCGTCCTGCCCGTCCGGGTCGAGCGCACCGCGGCACCAGGCCCGAACCGCCTCCCGGGCCGCCTCCGGTTCCAAGCCTGCGACGACGCCTCCTGCTATCCTCCGAGGACGGTTTCCTTCGAGGCCGTGATCGAGGTGACCTCGCCCGCGGGCGAGCAGGAGCCGGCCCCGGTCGACTCGATCACGATCCGTGCCCCCCGGCCCGATACCGCTCCGCCCTCGCTGACGGACTCGCTCGTCGTCGCGATCGATACCCCGGTTCTCCCGGAAAACACTTCGTCGCTCGCGCACAAGGGTCTCATCTCCCTCGTCGTCATCTCCTTCCTCGCCGGGCTCGCCCTGAACTTCACGCCCTGCGTCTACCCCCTGATCCCGATCACGGTCGGATACTTCGCACGGCAGTCCTCGGACCGCCGCCGGACCGCCCTCCTCGCGACCCTCTTCGTCTTCGCGATGGCGGTCGTCTACGCCCTCGTCGGCACCGCGGCCGCGCTCGGCGGATCCCTCTTCGGTCGTTTCCTCCAGAACCCCGTCCTTCTCGGCTTCCTGGCCGCGCTGATGGTCGCCATGTCCCTCGCCATGTTCGGCCTCTTCGAGATCCGCCTGCCGGGGCGGCTCATGGCGCTCACGGACTCGCGACCCGGGCCCGGCGGCGCGCTCTTCATGGGCGCGACGATGGGGCTCGCGGCCGCCCCCTGCGTCGGCCCCTTCATCGCGGCGCTCCTCGCCTACGTGGGCGCGCGCGGGAACCCCTACGAGGGTTTCCTGCTCTTCCTCGCGCTCGGGTTCGGCATGGGGACGCCCTACGTGCCCCTGGCGATGATCGCGGGGTCGCTCTCCCGCTGGCCGCGCGCCGGCGCCTTCCTCGTCGTCGCCAAGCGCGTCCTCGGCTTCATCCTCCTCGCGCTCGCGGCCTGGTTCCTCCTGCCCCTCATCGGTCCCGCCGCCTTCCGCGCGGCTGTCGTCCTCGTCATGGCCGCGGCCGGGGTGACCCTCTTTCTCGCCGGCGTACCCGGAGAGGGCCGGGGGACCTTCCGGTTCCGCAAGATCGGGGGAGCCGCGCTCGTCGGGATCGCCGCCGCCCTGCTCCTCGACCCGCCCCGCGCCGAATCCCCCGTGAAGTGGGAACCCTATTCGCGGGAGCGTCTCGAGGCCGCCGCCGCCTCGGGCCGGCCCGCGATCGTCGATTTCGGCGCCGACTGGTGCCTCCCCTGCCACGAGCTCGAGGCCGTCACCTTCTCCGATCCCCGCGTCG
>CAZWVM010000292.1:0-3177 GCA_964637705.1 uncultured bacterium | reverse complement strand
ACGGCCAGTCCGCCTTCGGTCTCGCCCGCACGCTCGGCATCGGCCGCAAGGAAGCGGGCGAGATGATCGAGGATTACTACGCGGCCTTTCCGGGCGTGAGGACGTGGATGGAGGAACTGCTGGAGAAGGCGCGGGAGACGGGCGCGGTCGAGACCCTCTTCGGGCGGCGGCGCCCGCTCCCGGACTTGAACGCCTCGAACAAGACGGCGCGCGCGGCGGCGGAGCGGGTGGCGGTGAACACGCCGGTGCAGGGCACGGCCGCGGACCTCATCAAGATCGCGATGATCCGGGCCCATGAAGAACTGGCGCGGCGCGGCGAAAGTGCTATTGTATTGCAGGTCCACGACGAGTTGCTCGTGGAGACGCCGGCGGAAAGGGCGCGGGAATCGGAAGAGGTCCTGCGCGCGGCGATGCTCGGCGTCCCGATCGTGGGGCCGCTATTGGAGATCTCCACGGGCACGGGACGGGACTGGCTGGAGGCGTCGCATTGAACGGAGGAAAATTCGCGCGGGGGCCGGTCGCCGTCCTGGCGATCCTCCTCCTCGGATCCGTCTCCGCCCGTGCCGTCGAGATCCGCGACCGCGCCGCTCTCTCCGCGCTCGTGCGCTCCATCACCACCGCCTCCTCCCCCTCCGACATCGACCGCGCCCTGCGCGGCGCCGACACGACGGCGTCCCACGCGACGCCGGGATCCGACACGTCGGCCTTCGGCGTCATCTGGTATGACAACTGGAGCCCGCGAGCGCGCTTCTGGCTGAAGGGCGTCGATGCCGAGGAACTTTTCGGCCAGGTTCTCTCCGACCGGTACCTCCTCGAGACGATCGACATGGACGGACAGGCGGACCTCGAGCTGGAGGTGCGGACCGGGAGCACGCCCGGGGTGGAGGGGCGCATCCACATGCGCGACGCGCAGATCCGCTGGAAGGAGGGCGATTTCGCGCTCCTCGGCGTCGAGGGCGCCATCCCGTTCCGGCGCACCTTCCTGGAGGGTCCGAGCATGGCGCGGCCGGAGGTGGAGGCGCGGAACATCCGCATAGACACGCTCGTCTGGACGAACCGGCCGATCGCGACCTACATGAACGCGACGGCCTCCTACGAGAACCGGATCCTGCGGTTCGACCGCATGCAGTTCCGGGCCATGCGCGGCGAGGGCCTGGGAAGCGTCGTCATGGACCACCGCGGCCAGAGCTGGCGACTCGCCTCGATGATCAAGTTCTCGAACGTGGACCTCAACCGCCTGCACGAGATCCTGCCCGGGCTTCCGCTCTTCGCGCGCGTCACGATCGCGACCCTCGACGGCCAGGTCGCGCTCGTCTACAAGGCGCCGAACCTCATCTCGCTCACCGGCGAGATCGAATCGGTCACGCCGGGCGTCATCGAGGTCTCGCCGCTCCTGAGGGAGGCCGCGCGCGAGTTCCTCGACAGCCGCGTGATCCAGTTCCAGAAGCTCGCGATCGTCCTCGGACAGGACGAGAAGGGTCAGCCGGAGGCGCGGGTGAGCCTTCACCGGCGGACGGCCCAGACGCTCCTCGACGTCTTTCGCGGCGTCCCCTTCAACCCGGTCATCCTGACCGTGCGCGTCCCGATCGTGCCCTTCGTGAGGCAGTTGAGCGCCACGCCGTAGGAATTCCGGCATCGACGCCCTTCGGAATTTGTCGCGATCGCACAAGGATATTCAGGATGAAACCCTGGATTCCCTTTCGCTCGGATTCGCGGCCCGGGTTCTCGATTTGATCCCGTGCATCCTGTCCATCCTTGTTGGACCAGGGTTCCTCAGAGCATGTTCAACGTGAGCTTGGCGGCCTCCGACATCTTGTACGGATCCCACGGCGGATCCCAGACGACCTCGACGTAGGCCGCCGCCACGCCCGGCACGCTCTCGGCCGCGCGCTTCACGTCCTCGGGCAGCGACTGAGCCACGGGGCAGTTCGGCGACGTCAGGGTCATCGTGACGACGACGCCGCCCGACGGCCCGACCTCGATGCCGTAGATGAGCCCGAGATCATGAACGTTGACCGGGATCTCGGGGTCGAAGACGCCCTTCAGGGCCTCGACGATCCTCGCCCTCATCTCGTCGGGTCGCGCGCCCGGCGGGCAGATCGCGGGCGCGCTCTCGCTCTTCGTCATGCTCCGGCCTCCCCTTCCGTCGACACCGTGCCTCCTCCCTCCACCATCGCCGCCTTCAGGGTGTGCCACGCCAGGATGGCGCACTTGACGCGCATCGGGAACTCGCAGACCTGTCCGAAGACGGCCAGCTTGCCCAGGCCCGTCTCGTCGAGCGGTTCGCCGGGAGCGCGCGTGACGAGCGCATGGAACCGCTCGAAAAGCGCGACCGCCTCCGCCCGCGTCCGGCCCTTCACGGCCTCGGTCATGATCGAGGCCGAGGCGCAGCAGATCGCGCAACCCGTCCCCTGGAAGCCGATCTCGCGGATCCGATCCCCGTCCATCGCGACGTAGACGGCGACCTGGTCGCCGCAGAGCGGGTTGTGTCCCTCGGCCTTCGCCGCGCCCTCGAGGGCGCGGAAATTCCGCGGCCGCTTGTGGTGATCGAGGATCACCTCCTGGTAGAGGTCCCTCAGTCCGCCGGTTTCGTCGTTCATGATCCGAAGACCTTTCTCACGAGGGCGAGCCCCTGGACGAGGGCGTCGAGCTCCGCGCGGGTGTTGTAGAAGGCGAGCGAGGCGCGCGCCGTGGCCGGCACGTTGAAAAAGTTCATCACAGGCTGCGTGCAGTGGTGGCCGGTCCGGATCGCGATGCCCTGCCGGTCGAGGATCGTGCCGATGTCGTGCGGGTGGATCCCGTCCATCACGAAGGAGAGGACGCCCGTCTTCTCGGGCGCCGTGCCGATGAGCGTGAGGCCCGGCACCTCGGAGAGAAGCCCCGTGCCGTAGGCGAGGAGGTCGCTCTCGTGGCGGCGGATCGCGTCATGGTCGATCGCCGTGAGATACTCGAGCGCGGCGCCGGTACCGATGCCGCCGGAGATGTTGGGCGTCCCGGCCTCGAACTTGTGCGGTATCTCCGCGAAGAGCGTCTTCTCGAAGGTCACGGACCGGATCATGTCGCCGCCGCCCTGCCACGGCGGCATCGACTCGAGGTGCTCGGCCTTGCCGTACAGGACGCCCACGCCGGTGGGGCCGTAGAGCTTGTGGCCGGAGAAGACGAGGAAGTCGCAGTCGA
>CAZWVM010000291.1:0-3187 GCA_964637705.1 uncultured bacterium | reverse complement strand
TCAAACCCTTTCAACTGGAAGCCGTGAAGACCGCGCTCGGCGAGCGCGGTTTCGAGGGCCTGACCGTCTCGGAGGTCAAGGGCTTCGGGCGGCAGAAGGGGCACACGGAGCTCTACCGCGGCGCGGAGTATGTCGTGGATTTCCTGCCGAAGATGAAGATCGAGCTTTACGTGACGGAAGACCGGCTCGAGGACGCCCTCGGGGCGATCACCTCCGCCGCCTGGACCGGCAAGATCGGGGACGGGAAGATCTTCGTCCTGCCGGCGGAGCAGGCGATCCGGATCCGGACCGGCGAGCGCGGTCCGGACGCGGTCTGACGGCGTTGAATCCCGAGACGGGAAGGAGCTGACGGCGATGGGCAAGTCCGTTTCCGGCAAGGTGGCGCTCGGCGCCATGATCCTGGTTCTCGTGGCCGTGGCGGCGACGAGCTACGCGGCGATCCAGCGTCAGACGGACGCCATGGTGAGCGCCGAGGAGCGCGCGGCCGACCTCCTCGCCTCCGCCATCGCCCTTTCCTCCGCCGCTGACATCGTGAAGCAGGACCTGGCGAACCTGGTTCAGACGGCGCGGCGCATCAAGGAGAACAACCCGACGGTCTTGTGGATCGCGATCTACGACGACGAGAATCGGGCGCTGATCGAGTACCCGGAGGCGAAGGACCGGGGCCGGATCGGCGAGGCGCATACGCTCTCGCGGCCGATCCAGGCGCACGGCCAGCGGTTCGGGGAGATCAAGATGATCTTCGACCGTGAGCCGGTGAAGGTGGCCCGGGAGGAGATCCTGAGGACGACCTTCGCGGTCGCCGCCGCGCTCCTCCTCGTCGCCCTCGTCGCCTCGCTCACCTGGGCCCACCTCTTCGCGCGGCCCATCGTGGCCCTGGCCGGCGCGGCCGAGAAGGTCTCGCAGGGCGACCTCACGACGCGCGTCGCGGTCGCCGGCCGGGACGAGGTGGGACGGCTCGGGAACCGCTTCAACGAGATGGTCCAGAACCTCGCGCTCTCCCGCGCCGAACTCGAGCGCACGCTCAACGAGCTCTCGGCGCTCTACAGCGTCTCCAAGATCATCAACACGACCTCCGACCGGGCGGAGATCCTGAAGCTGAACATCGAGACCCTGGCCACCGGGTTCCAGTTCTCCCCCGTCGCGATCCTCCTGCAGGTGCACCACAAGTGGACCGTCGCGGCGGTGAAGGCGGGCGGCGCAAACTCGGCCCCCAACCTTCCGGGCGTCGAGGCGGATCTCGAAGAACTCGGTCTCGCCGCGGTCACGGAGTCCGCGGGCGCCGTGCGCGTCGATCCGACGAAGCTCTCGAAGGACTGGGGCTTCGGCGCGGGCTCGACCCAGAAGGTCTACGCCGTCCCCCTGCGCTCCGGCTCCAACCTCGTCGGCATCCTCGTCGCCGGCGGGGCGGGCGCGGAGGACGAGAACGCCGCGCAAATCCTCTCCGTCGTCGGCTCCCAGATCGCCCCCCCGATCCTCATCAGCATCATGATCGAGCGCGAGTTCGCCAAGCTGACGAACCCCTTCGACTACATCGCCAACCGCGTCGAGGACAGCCTGAAGCGCGTGCGGCAGTTCGGGATCGGGCTCTCGCTCGTCGCCTTCCGCATCGATAAGGAGGCATGGAAGTCCGGGGCGACGGCGGCGGAGAAACTTTTCGGCGACCTGGAGCGCGGGCTGCGCGTGAAGGTCCCGGACGCGGATCTCGTCGTCCGTTACGGATCGGGCCTGATGATCGCCGCGGTGCCGGGCTGGTCGAAGCTCGAGGCCCGCAAGCTCCTCATGACCCTCGACCTGCCGCACGCCGACCTCTTCGAGACGACGATCGTCTCCTATCCCGAGGACGGCGATTCGGCGGCCCTCTTGCTGGCCGCGGCGGAGAGCGATCGAAAGGGCTAGACCCTTGCCCACTTCCTTCCCGCTCGCCTCGCTTCGTCCCGGCATGGTGCTCTCCGTCCCGATCTTCGCCCAGGGCGGCCAGCTCCTTCCCGCCGGCTCCAAGATCACGGACCGCCACCTGCGCCAGTTGCGCTCCTGGGGCATCGAGGCCTTCGACACCGCGGCCGACCTCGCGTCGTTCGCCGACGTCGCGCGGGCGACGGGCGGCGAGGAGGCGGAGGTCCTGGACGTGGAGGCGCTGGGCCTGGCGCCGAAGCCGCAGGCCTACCGGCCGCCGGGTCGCGAGACGGACGGCGGCGCGACCTGGCTCGTCGAGGGCTCGGTCGCGGCCGTCGCCGAGCCGATCCGCATCGACTCGAACCTCGTCGTGACCGGCGACGTCGCGGCCGGGGCCCGTCTCGAGGTGAAGGGCTCCTGCCGCGTCGAGGGCAACGTCGCGGAAGGCGCCCGGATCACCGCCGGGACGGAACTCGTCGTGGGCGGGTCGATCATCGGCCGCAAGTCGAAGCCCGTGGTGTTGCAGGCCGAGTCGATCACGGTCGCGGCCGCGGAACAGACCTGGCTCACCGCCTCGAAGAACGTGACCGCGGAGGTGCTGAGGGAATGCTCGGCTCGCGCGGAGGGCGACGTCGTCGTGACGGGCGCGGAGGAGGGAATCGTCGGCGGGCGCGTCGAGGCGGGGGGCTTCATCCGCGCCTCGCAGGTCGAGGGTCTCCCCGACCAGCCGGCCGTCCTCTGCGTCTTCCTCCAGCGGCAGAAGCAGCTCTTCATGGCCGCGACGAGCCTCGCGCGCGCCATCGAGGAGAAGACCGCCGAGGTCTCCAAGCTCGAGAAGGTCATCGAGGTCATCCGGCTCCTCGGCGAGAAGGTCGTCTCGCTGCCCCCGGAGAAGAAGCAGGAGCTGGCCCTGCAATCGAAGCGCTACATGGAGCTGAAGGCGGAGATCGCCGACCTGGAGCGCAAGCTCGCGCGGATCCAGGACGAGATGGAGGTGGAGATCCCGCCGATGGATTCCTGCCCGGTCCGGATCGAGCGGATCCGGCCGGCGCTCGAAATCCTGATCGGTTCGAGCCAATTGAAGCTCAACGCCCGCCAGGGCGCGACCGGGTACTACCTCAAGGGCGGCCGCGTCATGGCCGTCTCGCACTGACCCCTTTTCCCCGCTTCACGAGGATCACGACCGCGAGCGCGACGAGCGACGCGAAGGTGAGGGCCGATCCGATGAAGAAACCGATCCGGCCGAGGGAGTAGGAATAGACCGTCCAGAAGAACTGGCCCAGGGAGAGGC
>CAZWVM010000290.1:0-3200 GCA_964637705.1 uncultured bacterium | reverse complement strand
GGGCCAGGGAGGTCACGCCGGTCGCGTGCACCAGGGACGCGCGCGCCTCGGCGGCCGACTCGGCGGCGCCCGACCGCGCGGCCAGGACGGAGCTGACGAAGGCGATCGAGATCCAGAGGGCCAGGAGGATCCGCGCCAGCGCCGCGCCCGGCCGCGCCGCGCCCGGCGGGGACGCGTCCCCCGGCGGGAACGCGTTCCCCGGCACGAACGCGTCCGCCGGCGGACGCGCCTCCGTCGTCTTCATCCGCGCGGGTGGAACTTCCGGTGAACGCCGCGCAGGCGCTCGCCCGAGACCGAGGTGTAGATCTGGGTCGTCGCGATGTTGGCATGCCCCAGCATCTCCTGCACGCTCCGAAGATCGACGTTACCCTCGACGAGGTGGGTGGCGAAGGCGTGGCGCAGGGTGTGCGGCGACATCCGGACCCCGGCCCTGCGGGCCGCGGCCTTGACCATGAGCCAGACGGCCTGCCGCGAGAGCGCGCCGCCGCGGGCGTTCAGGAAGACCGCGCCGCGGTCGGGTCTCTTCCCCAATAGCGTCGGCCGCGCGTCGCGCAGGTACCGCCCCATCCACTCGATCGCCAGGCGACCGAGGGGCACGAGCCGCTCCTTGCGCCCCTTGCCCCTGACCCGCAGGAGCTGCTCCTCGAAGGAGACGTCCGCGAGCGCGATGCCGATGACCTCGGAAACCCGCAGGCCGGAACTGTAGACCGACTCGAGGATCGCCCGGTCGCGCAGGCCGTTCGGGGTCGAAATGTCCACGGCCTCCATGATCTTCTGCATCTGGTCGCGCCGCAGGGTCTTCGGAAGCGCGCGCCCGACCCGCGGCCCCTCCACCTCCTCCGTCGGATCTCCGGCGATCCCCTTCTCCGCCGTGATGAACTTGAAGAAGGTGCGCAGGGTCGAGAGCGCCCGCGCGACGGAGCGCGGCGAGAGGCCGTCGGAGCGGAGGGAGGCGACGTGGTCGTTGACGTCCGGGCGGCGCACCTCGGCCGCGGAGCGGCGCGAACGCCCCAGCATCGTGACGACGAAGCGGTCGAGGTCGCGCATATAGGCGGCGACGGTATGACCGGAGAGATTCCGCTCGGCGGAGAGATGGGCGCGGAAGGCTTCGAGCTCGCCCGTCCAGGCGATCGGAGCCTTCGCGGGCGGGGCCGCTTGCGCCGCGACCCCCGGCTCCCGCTTCATCTCGCGAGGAACGGGTTGTACCGGCGCTCCGTGCCGATCGTCGTCGCCGGTCCGTGACCCGGGTAGGCGACGGTCTCGTCGGGAAGCGTCAACAGCTCCCGTCGCAGAGAGGAGATCAGCGTGTCGTAGCAGGAGCCGGGGAGATCGGTCCGGCCTATGGAGCCGGCGAAGAGCGCATCGCCGGTGACGACGAAGCCGGGAGCGACCCAGGCCAGTCCGCCCGGCGAGTGCCCCGGCACGTCGCGCGCCACGAGCCGCAGCGTCCCGGCCTCCACGACGGTACCCCCGCGCGCGACGAGTTCCGCCGGCCTCCGCTTCATCACGGCGCCGAAGGCCGCGGAGAGGTTGACCGCCGGGTTCTCCAGGCCGTCCTTCTCCCCTTCCGGCGCGTAGAGCGGGGCGCCGGTCGCGTCGCGCGCCTCGTCCGCGCCGAAGATGTGGTCGAGGTGGGTGTGGGTCAGGAGGATCGCCGCGACGCGGCGGCCGGCGACGAGGGGCGCGATGACGCTCCAGGGCGCGCCGGGATCGATGACGACGCACGTCCCGGCGTCGCCCGCCACGTACGTGTTCTCCTCGAAGTCGCCCCAGGCGACGCACTCGATCATGCGTTCTCCCTCGGTCCCGTCATCTCCGCGAGGAGACAATAACACGGGGCGAGACCGGGAAGAAGCGAGATGAAGAAGCCCGCGAGATGGCGCAGGCGCAGTCCCTCGGTCGGATCCGAGACCGGGCGGCGGATCGGCCGCGACGCGCGCACGGCGATCCCGCGCGCCGCGAGCACCGCCCGCCAGCGCCACGGGAGCCAGGGACGGTAGGTGACGACGCGATTCCGGGGAAAGCGCCACTCGCGCCAGCAGACCACGGGGTTCAAACGGTTGCGGAAGTCGACGATGAAACGGCGCGCGCCCGAGGCGGCGATCTCCGCGAGCACCGGACCCGGTTCGGGGATGTTGTGGATGACATTCACCGCGACGATCGCGATGAAGGCGCCGCGGCGGAACGGCAGGCGGTGGGCTTCGCCCTGGACGAGGCGAGCTCCCGGCACGCGGGCGCGCGCCTCGAGGAGCATGGGGAGGGAGAAGTCGAGGCCCACGGCGCCCCTCGGAAGGTTGCGCAGGGTCCTCCCGTTGCCGCAGCCGATCTCGAGAATGAGTGAGGAGTGAGGAGTCAGGAGTGAGGAGCGAGGAGTCAGGAGTGAGGAGCGAGGAGTCAGGAGCGAGGAGCGAGGAGTCAGGAGCGAGGGGCGAGGAGTCAGGAGCGAGGAGCGAGGAGTCAGGAGTGATGAGCGAGGAGTCAGGAGCGAGGGGTGAAGATCACGGGCGAGCGAACCGGCCGCGACGCGCGTCTCCTCCTCGATCGTCCACTGTTCCCCGTAGTAGGGGGCGATGCGGTCGAAGAAGGCGGTCGCGGAGAGAGGCATGGGATGACGATAGCGGGGAACGAAGCGGGTGAGGAGGGCGATTTTCGATGTGCGATTTTCGATTTCAAATCACATAATCGGATATCGAAAATCTCAAATCGCAAATCGACCATCACCTCCGGTCTCTTGATCCCTCCTTCCCTCACCCCTCCCCCCTCCCCCCTCACTCCTCACCCCTCACTCCTCACTCCTCACTCCTCGCTCCTCACTCCTGACTCCTCGCTCCTCACTCCTCACTCCTCACTCCTCACTCCTCACTCCTCTCAAGTCTCCCCTCTCCCCGGCCGATCCCTAGATCATGAGCCGCGTGATCGAGAGGTTGAACAAGCTGAGCCGGGCACACCGCCCGGATCCGCCGAAAAGGCATTGGACAGGGCCCTCCTTCCTGCCTAATCTCTCTTCGGGCCAGGGGAGCCTCCTCCGGAGCCTGTACGCCTCGCTGAAATCGCGAGCCGACTCGGTCCCGGCGCGCTCCCGATAGTCGGCTTCAGCCGGGCCCGGGAACGAGGCACATGGGCATCAAGAAGATCGAAGCGATCATCAAACCCTTTCAACTGGAAGCCGTGAAGACCGCGCTCGGCGAGCGCGGTTTCGA
>CAZWVM010000289.1:0-3237 GCA_964637705.1 uncultured bacterium | reverse complement strand
GAGACGGAGAAGGCCTTCAACATGGCCTTCATGTCGATGCTGGGGAACATCACGGCGCTCCTCATGACGATCTCCGCCGCCATCATCCTCTCGATCACGATGGTGGCGGCGAACACGATGGCGATGTCGATCCGCGAGCGCACCTCGGAGATCGGGCTCCTCAAGGTGCTCGGCTTCCCCCTCGGCCGGATCTTCGGGATGGTGATGGCGGAGGCGGTTCTCCTGGCGGTCTGCGGAGGGATCCTCGGCGTCCTCGTCGCGCGGCTCACTCTCCACGGCTTCTCGGCGGGCGGCGCCCTCCCCTTCTTCCTCATCCGGGGCTCGACGGTCCTCGAGGCCCTTCTCATCTCGCTCGGCATCGGCCTGGCGGCCGGGATCTTCCCCGCGTTGCGCGCGACCCGCATCTCGCCGATCGAGGCCCTGGGCACGATCGGATGATCCCCCTCTCCTACAACCTCCGCAACCTCGCCGTCCGCCGGACGACGACCCTGCTCTCCGCCCTCGGCATCGCCCTCGTCACGACGATCTTTGCGGCGGTCCTGGCGCTCGCGGAGGGATTCCGCACGGCGCAGGTGGGGATGGGCGATCCGGGGACGATCGTCATCACGCGCCAGGGTTCGACCTCGGCCATCAATTCCTCCATCACCCGCGAGCAGGCGCGCGCGATCGCGGCGATGCCGGAGATCGGCGCGCCCGAGGATTTCTCCACCGAGCTCGCCGTGATCTTCCAACTGAAGACGGTCGCGGGCGGCGACGCGAACGTCCTCGTGCGGGGCGTCTCGCCCTCCGCGTTCCGCGCCCACCCCTCCGTGCGCCTCGTCGCGGGACGGAGCATCGACCCGGCGAAGCACGAGATCCTGGTCGGACGGGCGGCGGCTTCCCGCTACGCGGGCCTGGGCATCGGCCGGGTGATCCGACAGGCCGGCGTCGACTGGACCGTCGTGGGGATCTTCACCTCGGCCGGCAGCGGGTTCGAATCGGAGATCTGGGCGGACATCGAGCGGGCGATGGAGGCCTTCGACCGTTCGGAGTATTCGCTCGTCGTCACGCGCCTGCGCGAAGCCTCCCTCTTCGACGCCTTCGCGGCGCGCGTCCGGGCGGACCGACGCCTCCAGCTCGTCGCCGTCACCGAACCCCGCTACTACGCGAACCAGGCGACGGGCATGACGACTCTGCTGCGAGGCCTCGGGATCTTCGTCACCTCCATCCTCGCGATCGGCGCCGTCTTCGGGGCGGTCAACACGATGTATGCGAGCGTGGGGGCGAGGACGGCGGAGATCGCGACGCTGCGCGCACTCGGATTCCGGCGCCGCGACATCCTCTTCGCTCTCCTCTTCGAGGCCGCCGCGATCGGCCTCCTCGGCGGCCTCCTCGGCTGTCTCTTCGCTCTCCCCGTCAACGGCCTCTCCGGGGCCGTCCTGAACTTCCAATCCTTCTCGGACATGGCGTTTAAGTTTCGCCTGACCCCCTCGATTGCGCTATATTCCATCCTCTGGGCGGCCGCCATGGGCGCCCTCGGAGGGTTCTTTCCCGCGATCCGGGCCGTGAGGTTGCCCGTGGCGGCCGCCTTCCGCGACGTGGCATGAGGAGACGATGACGAAGGACGCGAATCTCGAGAAGCTGAAGATCGACGCCGTCGTGCGCGAGAGCGGCGCGAGCCCCGTCGCCGGTCCTCGCCGTTCGCGCCGCCGCCTCGTGGCCGGCATCCTCGTCGTCCTCTTCCTCGTCCTCCTCGCCGCGGCCGCGGTCTTCCTCTCGAGCGGCGCGCGCCGCGTGGAGACCTTCACGGTCCCGGCGTCCGAGGCCTCGCGCCTCAGCCTCCTCGCCGCCACCGGTTACATCGTCGCCAGGGATCCCATCTCGATCTCGCCGGAGGTCTCCGGCCGGATCCTCACGGTCGGACCCGACGTGGGAGAAACGGTCGCAGCGGGGCAGCTGCTCTTCGAGATCGACTCCACCTTCTACCGCGCGGACTACGGCGCGGCCGAGGCGCGGAGGGCGGAGCTGGCGCGCGGGTTCCGCCGCGAGGAGAAGGAGCGGGCGCGGGCCGTGCGGGACGAGGTCCTGGCCCTGGCCCGGCGCGCGGAGGCCGACTACGCGCGCGCCCTGCTCCTCGTCGAGAGCGGGGCCATCTCGCGTTCCGATCTCGATCGCTTCCGCGCCGACCGGGACTCCACCCGCTCGCGTCTCGCGGCCGCCGAGAACGACCTCAAGCTCGTCGAGATGGGACCGCGCGTCGAGTCGGTCTCCGCCGCCTCCTTCGCGGCCGAAAGCCTCCGCAACTCGCTCGAGCGCACGCGCGTCCTCTCCCCGATCTCGGGCCTCGTCGTGAGTCGGGAGGTCACGCCCGGCGAGTACGTCATCGCGGGCCAGGGCGTGGGTCTGCGCGACGCGACCACGCCGCCGCCCTACGTCGTCGCCGACCTCTCGCGGATGGAAGCCGTGGTCGAGATCTCCGAGCGCGACATCACCCGCGTCTCCGTGGGACTTCCCGCCGTCGTCCGCCCCGACGCCCTCCCCGATTCCGGCTTCCTCGGCGTCGTGACGCGGATCAACCCGAGCGCTTACCGGCAGAAAGGCACGATCGAGATCCGCGTGGACGTGGAGAACCCGTCGCCGCTCCTGAAACACGAGATGAACTGCCGGGTGGAGTTCACGACCGATCCGGCCGCTTTCCTCGCCGCGGCCATCCGCGTCCCGGCCCGCGCCCTGCGCACCGACGACAAGGGCTCCTTCGTGCTCGTCCTCGAGACCGACGGCCACGTGGCGCGCCGCGACGTGAAGAGCTCCTCGGGGGCGGACGAGCGCGACGAGGTGATCATCGACGAAGGATTGCTCGGTGGAGAGATTCTCGTCCTGGATCCGGGCGTCGAGGTCGGCGACACCGTCGAGTAGCGCACCTCCCGGGGCATTCTCCCGGGTTTCCCGGCGCCTACCGCCGCGTCAAGACCACCTCGTCGATCGCCGCGTCCACGCCGGGTTCCTCGATCACGAACCTCAGCCGGAACGCCCCGGCCAGGATCCCCTCGTCTCCCACGAGGAAGGAACATCGTTTCCACCCGTCGGCCCCACTTCCCGTGCCGGCCGGCCGGGCCGGCACCTCCCGCCCGCGCGAATCCACGAGCACGGCCGTCACGCGTCCGACGTCGCGCAGGTCGCAACGGATGACAGGGAAACCCGACCGATCCGAAGGGAAGGGGCGTGCCTCCAACGTCACGCGCGCCGCCCCGGGCAGGG
>CAZWVM010000288.1:0-3241 GCA_964637705.1 uncultured bacterium | reverse complement strand
CGATGTTCGCGCACGCGCAGAGGCTGGGGATGAGCGTCTGCTGCGACTTCATCCTCGGGCTCGAGGACGAGACGCGGGAGGACCTCGAGCGCACGGTCCAGCGCGCCCTCACGCTCCCCATCGACTTCGCCTCCTTCAACGTGATCGTCCCGACCCCCGGCACCTCCGTGCGCGAGGGCCTGATGAAGAAGGGATGGACCTCGGCGGAGCTGACGAAGTTCGACTCACTCGGAAAGAGCGGCAACGTCGGGAACAAGCATCTCTCGGGAGAAGAGATCATCGCGATCCGGAACCGCGCGGTGAAACGCTTCTACCTGCGGCCCTCGCTCTGGTGGCGGAGGCTCCGGAAGACGAGCTCGTTTGAACACTTCTGGAACCAGTTCGGGCAGATGCTGGAGATCTTCAAGAAGATCGATCCCCGGAACCGGAAGAAAGTTCCCGCGCCCGTCGCCTGATCGGGCGTTCCTCAACCACAGGGACACAGAGGCACGGAGACAATCCTGTTCTCCAGAGAGTGCACGGCGAAAACGTCCGATTCCCTGGGTTTCGCCGATCGGCCGTCCCTGAAAACAGATTCATTTCGGGACGTGACTTCGCGTGGCTTTTCTCGGTGTCTCCGTGCCTCCGTGGCGACTTGACCTAGACCATCCTTCCGCCGATCTTGACGGTGACCTGGAACTCCGCGACCTTCTCGCCGTCGATCCGGCCCCGGATCTCCGAAACCTCGAACCAGGAGAGGCCCTTGTGCTTCTGCGCGGCCGAGGAAACGGCCTTGCGCACCGCGTCCGCAACGCTCTCGTCGCTGACGCCCACCACCTCGATCTTCTCGTACGCCCTGTCCATCGCTGCCTCCTTACGATTCCGGCAGGCTCGGATCGATCTCCGCCCGCCACGCCATGATTCCGCCCTCGAGGTTCTTCACGTCCGCGAAGCCCTTGGACATGAGAAACACCACCGCGCGGGACGAACGGCCTCCCGCCTTGCAGTGGACGACCCATTCCCTCTTCGGATCGAGTTCTCCCACGCGATCCTCGAGTTCGCCCAGGGGAATGAGCGTCCCCCCGAGATGGGCACGATCATATTCCGCAGGCTCGCGTACGTCGAGAAGCGCGGGCCTGTCGCCCTTCTCCCACCGCTTCTTCAGTTCCTTCACCGTGATCTTCGGTATCGCCATGGTTCCTCCTTCGTTTGCGCCGGGGGCTCCCGGGCTGCAGGTCGCGCCCTCGTCCCGGATCTCTCGGATCGAGGGATGGCTCCCGCAGAGAGGGCAAGCCGGGTTCTTCGCCAGTTTCACGTCGCGGAACCGCATCGAGAGCGCATCCGCGAGGAGAATCCGGCCGGCGAGCGTCGATCCGATCCCGAGGAGGATCTTCAGGGCCTCGGCCGCCTGCACGAGCCCCACCAGCCCCGGAACCACGCCGAGAACGCCCGCCTCGGCGCATGACGGGGCGGCCCCGGGGGCCGGCGGGGCCGGGTGGAGACAGCGATAGCAGGGGCCGCCCCGGGCGGGATCGAAGACCGATGCCTGTCCCTCGAAGCGGTAGACGGCCCCGTAAACGAGCGGCAGCCCGAGAAAGAAGGCCGTGTCGTTCAAGAGATAGCGGGCCGGGAAGTTGTCGGTGCCGTCAACGACGAGATCATACGCCGCGATGATCTCACGCGCGTTCGACGCCTCGAGCCTCTCCGGGTGAACGCGGACATCGACGCCGGGATTCAGGGCCGTGATCCGCTCGCGCGCCACCTCCACCTTCTTCCGTCCCGCGTCGGGCGTCGCGTGGATCACCTGCCGCTGGAGATTGGACTCGTCGACCACGTCATGATCCGCGATCCCGATCCGTCCCACGCCGGCCGCGGCGAGGTAGAGAAGGACGGGCGAGCCGAGTCCGCCGGCGCCGGCGACGAAGACCGAGGCGCACTTCAGGCGTTCCTGGCCCGCCTCCCCGATCTCCGGGAGCAGCAGGTGGCGGCTGAACCGGCGACGATCGTCCCCGGTGAGACTCGTGCGCGAGGAGGTCATGACTCGAGAATCGCCTCCTCGAATACCTCGCCGGCCTCTCCGAAACGGAACGATCCCGGCGACGCCGGGCCGCATCGCGTCACCGGCTGGATGAGATACGAATACACCGGCGCGGCCTCGGCGCGATCCCGTCCGCTCGGAAAGGCCTCCCGGTCGGGATGAGAGTGGTAATAGCCGAGAACGACGAGTCCATCGGCCCTCGCGGCGCGTTCGATCCCGATCTGCTCCCGGGGATCGATCTCGTAGCTCTCGGCGCGCGACGGCGCCGCGTTCGTCATCGGAACGACCCGCGTGACGCGGCGCCCCACCCCTTCCTCCGCGCCGAGAAGGGCGCCGCAGGCCTCGAGAGGATATTCGCGCCGGGCGTGATCCGCGATCATGCGCAGCCCCTCTTTCGTCACCCTCAACGACAACCTAGCCCGGCCCGTCTCCATGGGGAACCCATTATACCATCCTTTCGCGCCCCGGAGAGAGCCAGTACAATGAACTCCCGGTTGGCCGGATTACGTGGAGGAAGAACGATCGCAATGCAGAAGCCCCCGATGAGAACCGGTCCCTCCGACGCCCTGCCCATCCTTGATCCGGCCATGCGCGCGCCGGTTTCCGGTTCCCGCAAGGTCTATCGACCCGGATCGCGGTCCGACCTGCGCGTGCCGTTTCGCGAGATCCTGCCGTCTCACGAGGCCCCCTGCGCGGGCGCCGGATTCCATCCGGGCTCGCTTCTCGTGTACGACACGTCCGGGCCCTACACGGATCCGGACGTTTCCATCGACATCCGGTCGGGCCTGCCCCCGGTTCGCCTGCCCTGGATCGAGGGACGGGGGGACACCGAGGTCGGTCCCGCCCCCGCCTCCGGGGGAGCCTCGGCCTTTCCTTCCGCGCGCCCGACGCGGCGGTTCTCGGGCGGCGCGGTTTCGACCCAGCGCGCCCGCGCCCGGCGCGGCGAAATCACGCCCGAGATGGAATTCGTCGCGATCCGGGAGACGCTCAGGCAGGAGGGCCTCCCCGCGGAGCTTCGCCGGCGTCACGCCGGCGATCCCCGCGGCGCGGCGATTCCGTCCGAGATCACGCCGGAGTTCGTGAGGGCGGAGGTCGCGGCGGGACGGGCCGTGATCCCCGCGAACGTGAACCACCCCGAGAGCGAGCCGATGGTCATCGGCCGGAATTTCCTCGTCAAGATCAACGCCAACATCGGCAACTCGCCCGTCGCCTCCTCGATCGCCG
>CAZWVM010000287.1:0-3277 GCA_964637705.1 uncultured bacterium | reverse complement strand
CAATGCCATTGTGGTGCTCTTCCAGCTGAGCTACACCCCCGGGACGTTTCGGCCGGATGGCCGATCCATGCCACAAATTGTACCGGCCGGGCCGGGGCTGTCAAGGTGCGTGACGGGGAGCATCCCCCGCCCTAAAGTAGCGCCATGTCCACCGTTTCCACACCCATGGCCGTGCGCGTCATCCCCTGTCTCGACGTGGACAAGGGGCGTGTCGTCAAGGGCGTCAACTTCGTCTCGCTCGTCGACGCCGGAGATCCCGTCGAGCAGGCCTCGATCTACAACACCGAGGGCGCGGACGAACTCGTCTTCCTCGACATCACCGCCTCCTCCGACGACCGCGCCACGGTCCTGGACGTCGTTCGCAGGACGGCCGAGTCGGTCTTCATCCCGCTGACCGTCGGCGGCGGCATCCGCAAGCTCGAGGATTTCCGCTCGACCCTGCGCGCGGGCGCGGACAAGGTCTCGGTCAACACGGCGGCCGTCGAGCGCCCGGCGATCATCTCCGAGGCGGCCGAGGCCTGCGGTTCGCAGTGCGTCGTCACCGCGATCGACGCCCGGCGCGACCCGGGACAGCCCTCCGGCTTCGTCGTCGTCACGCACGGGGGCCGCAAGCCCCGCGGCATCGACGCGGTCGCGTGGGCGAGGGAAGCCGAGTCGCGGGGCGCCGGCGAGATCCTCCTCACCTCGATGGATTGCGACGGCACCAAGGACGGATTCGATCTCGACCTGACCGGAGCAGTCTCATCGGCGGTGCGCATCCCGGTCATCGCCTCCGGCGGCGCGGGGCGACCCGAGCACTTCGCCGCGGCCATCAAGGCCGGCGCCTCGGCCGCGCTCGCCGCCTCCGTCTTCCACTTCAAGCAGTTCTCGATCCGCGAGGTGAAGGAGGCGATGGCCTCCGAGGGAATCCCCGTCCGGCTCTAGCAAACCGACTCGCCGCGAGACGTTTGTCCGCGGCGTCCGGCCCTAGCGGACCTTCTTCTTCCGGATTCGCCCCGTCAGGATGATGCCGAGTTGAGCGAGGACGAGGGAGCCCAGGACGCCGACCACGATCCAGCGTGGTTCCACCGTGCCGACGCGCCACCAGGGACGCGATTCGCGCGGGACGAGATCACCGGGCGGCAGTTCCCCTCCCCTCGCGCGGACCACCATCTCCGCCTTGAGCGTTTCCCGCACACCCTCAGGCCCCTCGATGACGCCCGTGATGTAGCGCTCGCGTTCGACGCCCGTGAGCCCCTCCGCGTGGAGCCCGATGTCGCGCGCCGCCTGCTCCACCCTCTTCATGAAGAAGGCCTGGTCCTCCGCGGTCAAGCGTTCCCCGTCCGACCCCCATATCTCCTCGTCCACGAGGAGTCGCTCCGCGACGTCGGACTGGAGAGGGGTCATATCGGAAGCGGCGAGGAGCATCGAAGCGAGGGCGATCGAAGCCAGGATCTTCATGGGCGAATCGTATCACAACGGCCCCGGCGCGTCATTTTCGTTGCCCGTTCGCCCGGCCTCGCCGAGAATCCTCCCATGCACCCCTGGCAGAAACGCCGCCTCGTCCGCTCCTCGATCCTCCTCCTCCTCCTCATCGGCCTGCTTCTCTACGCCTGGCGCGACCGTCTGCCGCGCGCCCGGCGCTCCGGACCGGCCCGCGCGCCGGCCGAGTCGGTCGAGGCGTCCGGCGCCTGGCGCGTCACGCCGCTCGTGGATACCGGCTACCTGCCCGCACTCATCGCCGGAATCGCCGCGGCGGAGCGATCGATCGACGTCTCGATCTTTGTCATCCGGCCCGGGGTCGAAGACGCCCCCTCCGTCACGCGAATTCTCAACGCCCTCGGGACGGCCGCGGCGCGCGGCGTCGCCGTGCGCGTTCTCCTCGATCGCCCCGGGGACGCCTCGGCATCGCACTATTTCTTCAACCTGCTCGCCGCCGGCGAGTTGGGACGACGAGGCATCGAGGTGAAATTCGACGACGCGGGATCGGAACTGCACGAGAAGTTCGTTCTCTTCGACGACAAGGACTTCATCGTCGGGGCGCACAACTGGACCGAGGACGCGCTCGCGCGCAACCGCGAGCTGTCTCTGCTCGTCCGACCGTCCGACCCCCTGCGCGAGATCGCATCGGCTTTCGAGGCCGCGTGGGAGGCCGGGGTGTCGCCGGCTCTCGCCGCGGCCGGCGGTGCCCCGGAAAAACCCCTCCCTGACGTGGAGATGGAGCAATGAGGCGACGGGGGCTTGCAGCGTCGCTGCTTCTCGCCATCTCGCTTTTCGCCGCGGCCGCCCCGACGGATACCTACGAGGTCCGTGACGCGTCATTCCTGCGGGGCGCGGCCCTGCGGAGCGAGCTGATGGAATCGATCGGCGGCGCGCGCGAGCGCATCCTCGTCCTCATGTTCATTCTCTCCTCGAGCGACCAGGCCGATCACCCGGTGCGCGCGCTCGTCGACGAACTGATCGAGGCGAAAGCGCGAGGCGTCGACGTGATGGTTGTCATGGACGAGCGGTTCCGAGAGAAGAACGACGCGGCGTATGAACAGTTCAAGGCGGCCGGCGTGGATGCGCGCTTCGAATACACGCCGCGGATCCTGCACACCAAGCTCGTCGTCTGTGACGACGAGGTCTTCGTCGGCTCGGCCAACTGGTCGGCGATCGCCTTGACCGGCGGCAACGTCGAGTCGACGATCCGGTGCCGCGACGGCGCCCTGGCCGACAGGCTCTACGCCCTGCGCGGGGATTTCTTCACGGACCGTGAGCAGGAGACGCTGGAGAGAGCCCTGCCGTCCCTGCTCGCGGAGGCCCGCGCCGCGTTCCGATCGGAGGCGGCCGGGCCCGTGCGCCGCGCCCTGACGGCCGCCGGGCTCGACGCCGAGGCGCTCGCCGCCGCCGGCATCGGATGGGTTCCGCCGGGCGATACCGGGTTCGCCGCGAGCGTCCGGATCGGCGCGGGCGCCGCGGACGGCTGGGCGCGCTGGAACCTGCCTTCCGGGCTCGAGGACCGGCTGATCCTGCCGGGCGTGGAGAGCGGGGTCTCGATCATCGACGGACGTAAATGGAAGCTGATCGAGGGTGACTTCCGCGCGGGAACGCCGGAACTGGAGTCGTTGAAGGAGCGACTGAGCCGCTAGCCGCTACTCCTTGTAAGCCACCGGCCTTCCGTCCTCGATGCGGAGCGTCAGCTTCGAGAAGGTGGTGAGGTCAAGCCCGCGCCACTGGATGGAGGTGCCGGCGGGATCGGTGGCCTTCAGGTCCCAGAGCGTGTCCGCGTGGAAGCCGTTGAAGGTGATGTAACGGC
>CAZWVM010000286.1:0-3283 GCA_964637705.1 uncultured bacterium | reverse complement strand
CCTCGAGCGCCTTGAACTCCCTCGGCTGGGAGACGATTGCCCGGGTTCCCGACACGCTCGCCGTGGGCGCCACGGCCCTGGCCAACCGCGTCGCCTCGGAGGACCAGGACGAGATCATCCCGATGACCCTCTCCCTCTCCTCTCCCGGCGTCGCGGACCGTGACTTCTCCATCGGAAAGCTCTGCCTCAGGGTCGAGGGCGCCTCGGGCGGACGCGTTCCCTCGGGCGTCATCGCCTCGGCCAAGCTCCGCCACCCCTCGGGCTCGCCGACCTACGTCGAGAAGACGAGCGTCGAGTCGGCGGGGGACTCGATGGTCTTCACGATCGCCTTCGACTCGGGATTCTCGCTGGGCGGGGCGACGCCGGAGACGATCGTCGTGCAGGTCGTCCTGAAGATCGCCTCCTCGGTCACTCACAACGACACCTTCCGTCTCTCGATCGTCGCCCTCGATTCGGCCTGGATCCAGGCCTTCGACCATCCGCTGGGCACGGCCCTGCCGAGAAACCAGCGCAACAATGTCCGCATCCTCTCCCCGTCCTCCCTCCCCCTGCGCTCGGGCGTCGTGACGGTCCAGAACAGGGCGATCGTGACCCAGCAGAGAATCCTGGCGACCGACGTCCTGGACCAGCCGATCTCGTCCGTGATCGCGGGCGACATCTTCCGGGTCCACGTGAACCTGGCGGCGACGGCGGGTCGGGCGGGGGCGATGGTGAGATCCGGCGACACGGACCTGACCTTCGCGCGCGCCAGCGGGACGGTGGATATCACCTCGGAGTTCACGGTGCTTTCGCGCTCCCACACCGTGCTCACGGACATCGCGGCCGGCGCCGAGGACACGATCACTTACGACGTCGTGCAGGGGGCTCCCTACTCGGGTTCGAGCGAGACGCTGGTCATCAACAACCGTCTCGTTTCCGAGACGATGCCCTATCTCATCGACAAGAACTCGCAGACGGACGCGACCAAGCTTCGGCTCTACGCCGTGGAGGTCGCGAACTCGACGACGGCCGTGAAGATCGACTCCTCCTACGCCAACGTCAGCGCCGTGACCACGCTCGAGAACCAGCTCCTCTTCCCCGACACGCGAGGCGTGAAGGTGATGGCGATGAGAGTGCTGGACGGCTCGACTCCGGACACGCTGGTCTTCGTGACCGTCCATTTGACGACCCCCGCCGCCGCTTCCCAGATCCTCTCGGCCTGGGTCGCCATCGACTCGAACAAGAACGGCGTCTTCGACACCGGCGTCGACCCGGTCTTCGGCGGGATCCAGAACTTCAAGACCTCCGACACCCTTTTCTTCGCCGGATCCTTCAAGCTGAACGGGGCGGGGGACACGAGGGACGTCTACCTTGTGGTGAATCTCGACACCTCGCCGATCACCGACTCCACGCAGATCAAGGTCGAGGTTCCGATCGAGGGATTCGGATTCCAGGGGCAGGAGTCGATCCCGGCCTCGGTCCTCTCGAACACCGCCTATCACCGCACGCGCGTCGTGGCCACGCACCTGGAGGTCTCTCCGAACGCACAGACGGTCTCGGCGGGATCGAACGCCACCTTCAACATCCGGGCCGAGGACACCTGGGGCAACCTCAACGTCGTCACCACGAACTACGCCGCGGTGATCACCAGTTGCCAGATCGCGGACACGTGGGCGACGGGGAAGTCGGCGCGCTGGACGGCGACGACCCTGACGAACCAGTCGCCGGCCGCCCTGCCCTCGGCCGCCTACTACGACTCCTTCGTCTCGGGTCGCCTCGTCGCGGGACTCGCGTCGGTCACGCTGACGGACACCGAACTCGAGACCGTGGCGATCTCCTTCACGACGGGCGCCATTCCCGGAGAAACCGTCCTCTGCGGTTTCTCCTCCTCGCCGTCGGTCACGGCCGTCGCCCTGACCGCCCTGGGCAAGGTCTCCCCTGATTCGACCAACGCGCGCATCCTGGTGCTCGACGTCTCCTATCCCTACATCGGCACGGCCATCGACTCGATCTGGATCCGAAGCGAGAACACGGCGGACACCTGCATGAGGCTCGTGCGCCTCTGGTTCGACGACGGCGACGGCGCCTTCTCGACGGCCACCGACTCGAACGTGGACACGGCGGTCTGGAGCGGAGGCACCTGCTCCTTCCTCGTCGACGGGCGTCACTACTACAAGGACACTCTCGTTCTCACCGCGCGCCTCTTCTTCACGGCGGAGATGGAGACGTATCCGCAGGTGGACAATGATTCGGTCGGCGCCCGGCTTTCGGTGGGCGACCTCAGAATGTCGCCGGGCGGGTACTTCCCGGCCACAGGCGAGATCGACGCGATCGTCCTGGATACCCAGAACCAGGTGATCGACGTCGACGCGACGCAGACGGGAGGGCGCATCCGCATCTTCGACGCCGGAACCCAGTTCCAGAATATCGCCTTCGTGTTGACGCTCCGCGCGGAGGACAAGAACGGGAACCTGGACCGGGCCTTTTCGACGCTCGGCGCCGCCGCCGGCAAGACGATCAGCTTCTCGGCGAATCCGGCCGTCATGACCTTCCAATCCACGTCGATGACGCAGGATCCGGCCGCCCAACTCCCGGCCACCTCCTTCACGGCGCGCTTCCGGCAGGGCGAGGACACGATCCGGCTCGTCGCGGGCGCGCCCGGCACGATCGACGTCACGGCCAATATCGCCACTTCACCACCGTCCGACACCACGATCTCGATCGACGTCACGGACGCCGTCTGGGGCGTGACGGGCTTTGCCATCCCCGACTCCCAGGCGGTCGCCGGCGAAACCGCCCTGGTCGTCGAGCGCTTCCGGATCCGCAACCTCGCGCCGGCGACCGACTCGATCTACCGGATCGAGGTCCGGAACACGGGCACGGTGCCTCGAGGCGACATCCTGCGCGTCGGGATCTTCGTCGAGACGAGCGGGACCGCCTCGTTCGACACCGGGATCGATCGACAATTCGGCTCCTGGAGCGTCTTCGGCACGGGGGATACCGTCTCCTTCGTCGGTGATTCGACCGGTTTCCTGGCGGGTGAGAGCCTCTTCTTCTACGTCGTCTACGACCTGAAGGACGACACGGGCATCACGACCTCCACCGACGGCGACACGCTGGACTGCCAGATCGAGGTCGGGGGAATCGGGACCGAGGTCTTCACCGGTCAGGTGCCCAACGCCGTCGTCAATTCGCCCGACTCCGTCCGGCTCTATCTCTTCCGGGGCGACCTCTACGCGGACTCGCTTTCGATCACGTCGATGAACGTGACGGCGGGGGCGCGGAACGTGGTGATCGGGCGGTT
>CAZWVM010000285.1:0-3285 GCA_964637705.1 uncultured bacterium | reverse complement strand
CCCGCGGAACCAGCTCGCGTCCGGCGCGGAGAAGCCCTGCTTCGGCGCGGAGACCGCCTCCGCCGGCACGAAGGACTCCATGGCGCGGCGCAGCACGATCTTGCCATCGTGGTGGCGCTGGAAGTACTTCGCCGTCTTCGAACCCGGCTCGTTCTCGTTCATCCGCGCGATCTCGTCGAGCCGCCCCAGTTTCATCCGCGCCGGGATCCGCTGCGCGAAATCGACGAGGTCGTTGTCCAGGAACGGGAGCCTCGTCTCCAGCCCGTGCGCCATCGAGAGCTTGTCCTCCACGAAGAGCAGGCCGTGCAGGAAGGTCCGCGCCTCGAAGTCGAGCGAGAGCTGGACGTATTCCTCCGGCCTCGACGGGGCGGTGCGCTCGCCGCGGAAGACGGAGCGGAAGAGGGCGCGCGGGTCCACGGAGCGCGCGGCCGCGCCGAGCGGCGCGAAGAAGGAGGCCTGCTCCTCGGGCGGCAGCAGGCGCTGCCAGTAGGAGAAGTAGCGGTCGACGTAGGCGTCGAAGCCGTCGTTGACGACGGCCCGGTAGTAGCGCCAGGGATAGCCCCCGAAGAGCTCGTCGCCGCCGGTGCCGGAGAGGACCACCTTGACCGAACCGGCCGCCAGGCGCGCCGCGTACCAGTTCGGGTAGCTCTGCCCGACCCGCGGCTCGTCCAGGGCCCCCGTCATCGGCGGCAGGGCGCGCTCCATGTCGCCGGAGACGAGCACCGTCTCGTGGTGCGTCGTGCCGAAGAACTCCGCGTAGCGCCGCGCGCGGTCGCGCTCGTCGAAGCCCAGTTCGAGGCCCGAGGCGGAGAGCATGTCGAAGCCGACGGTGAAGGTCGCGAAGCCCGGCACGGCCGGCGCGGCGACGGCGGCGATGGAGCTGGAATCGATGCCGCCGGAAAGGTAGGCCCCGACCGGCACGTCGCTCACCAGCTGCCGCGTGACCGCCTGCCGGAAGAGCCTCCTCAGCTCCTCGACCGTCTCGCGCTCGTCCGCGCCCGCCGTCTCCTCGAAGCGGAAATCCCACCATCGCCGCGGTTCCCCGGCTCTCCCCTCGCCTGCCGCCGCGCGCAGGCAGGTCCCCGCCGGCAGCAATCGGACGCCTTCGAAGAGGGTGCGGTCGCTGAAGAGGTTCTGGAAGGTGAAGTACTCGACGAGGGCCTCGGGATCGAGGGCGGCCGGGCAGGCGGGGTGCGCGAAGAGCGCCTTCGCCTCCGAGGCGAAGAGCAGCGCGCCGGCACGCTCCGTGACGTAGAGCGGCTTGATGCCGTAGCGGTCGCGCGCGAGGAGGAGCGTGCGCTCGCGGCGGTCCCACAGGGCGAGAGCGAACATCCCGTTGAAGCGCGGAAGGGCCTCCTCGCCCCACGCGGCCAGGGCCTCGAGGACCACCTCGCTGTCGGAGCGGGACCGGAAGACCCGGCCCGCCCGCTCCAGATCCATCCTCAGTTCGCGGAAATTGTAGACCTCACCGTTGTAGGAAAGGACGAAGCGGCCGTCGGCGGAGACCATCGGCTGGGCGGCCGCGCTCGAGAGGTCGATGATCGCCAGGCGCCGGTGTCCCAGCCCGATCCCCTCCCCCGTCCACGTGCCCTCGCCGTCAGGGCCGCGGTGCGCGAGGAGCCGTGTCATCTTTCCGAGGGCCGATGCGTCGACCGGAGTCTCGTCGAGGTTCAGGAACCCGCAGATCCCGCACACGGCGCGGCCGCTCAGCCCTTCGCGGCGATCGAGCGGAGCGCTTCGGCGACGCGGGTGAAGTCGGAGGGCTCCATGCGGGCATGGAGCGGCAGGGTGAGCGCGGTGCGCGCGGCCTCGAAGCTCGCGGGGAGATCCTCCGGCGCGAGGCCGAGGCGCGAAGCGTAAGCCTCGAGCGTATGGATGGCGTGCGTGCCGGGGCGCGAGGCGATGCCCATCGCCTCCAGCTTCGCCATGATCTCGTCGCGCGAGACTCCCGCGGCGCGCTCGTCGACGCGCACGACGTAGGACTGCCAGCCGTGGCGGCCGCCGGGCGGCGTCTCCGGAAGGGCGAGCCATCCGATCCCTTCGAGCTCGCGGCGATAGTGCGCCGCTCCCTCCTCGCGGCCGGCGAGGAGCGCGTCGAGGCGGGTGAGCTGGGCGAGGCCGAGCGCGGCCTGGAAATCGGTCATGCGGACGTTGTAGCCGACGACGGGGAAGGAGGGCATGTCGTAGGGCCGGGCGGAGCGATGGCGCGCCTCCTCCGGGACAGACGCGCCGTGATTGCGCAGGCAGGTGACCCGCTCCGCCAGCGCCTCGTCGTCCGTCGTGACCATCCCGCCCTCGCCCGTCGTGATGATCTTGCGGCCGTGGAAGGAGAAGGCCGCGGCGCGGCCGAGGGAGCCGGCGGGCCGGCCCTTGTACACGGCGCCGGCGGCGCAGGCGGCATCCTCGAGGATCGGGACGCCCGGCGCGGCCGCCGCGATCGCGTCGACGTCCGCGCAGAGCCCGAAGAGGTGCACGGCCATGACGGCGCGCGTCCGCGGCGAGAGAAGCCGTTTCACCTCGGCCGGGTCGAGGTTGAACGTCGAAAGGTCGATGTCGGCGAGGACGGGCGTAGCGCCGAGGTGGACGACGACGTGAGCGCAGGAGACCCAGGTGAAGGACGGGAGGATCACCTCGTCGCCCGGGCCGATGCCGAGAGCGGCGAGCGCGAGATGAAGGGCCGTGGTGCAGTTCGACGTCGCCACGGCGCGGCGCGCTCCGGCGCGCCGCGCAAAGGCCTCCTCGAAGGCCGCGACCTTCGGCCCCTGCGTCACCCAGCCGGATTCCAGGGGCTCGAGGATCGCCGCGCGCTCCTCTTCGCCGAAGACCGGGGCCGTGATCGGGATGTAGCCGCGGTCGGTCAAGAGGAAGGCCCGCCCGCGCCCGGGATGCCGGCCTCGCGGCGGCGGCGCTCGACCTCCGCCTTGTGCGCGTTCCGCCACTCGATGAGCCGCGACAGCCCCTCGCGCAAGGGCATCGCGGCCTCGAACCCGATCGACGAGGCGGCCCGGCGCGGGCAGCCCACGCGGTTCTTCACGAAGGTCGGCCCGGCCGGCTCGTAGCGGATCGGAACCGACGCGCCCGTCAGCTCGATCACCATCTCCGCGATCTCGCGGATCGAGGTCTTGACGCCGGTGCCGACGTTGAGGAAGAGGTCCGTGGCGTCGCTCTTCATCGCCAGCACGTTCGCGCGCGCGCAATCGCCGGCGTAGACGAAGTCGTAGGACTGGGAACCGTCGCCGTAGACGACCGGCGAGCGGCCGTGGTCCAGTTCGTCGAGCATCTTCA
>CAZWVM010000284.1:0-3320 GCA_964637705.1 uncultured bacterium | reverse complement strand
CTGGCCGAGAATCGGGATGGAGGTCTGGGACATCGGGTCGATGACGTTGATGATGCCGAAACCGATCTGCAGGCTGAAAAACTCGCCCGCCATCAGGAAGGCCGCGTAGTAGACGGAGAGGATGAGGCCGATGAAGACGCCGATCAGGGCGTCGTCCAGCATGAGGAGGACAAGCTTCATGTCCCAGGACTCGCCCGTCGCGACGTAGGGCGCGGTCAGCGGGTAGAGGACCAGGGCGATCGCCGCCGCCATCCACCCCTTCGTCTGCAGGCTCAATTCCATCATCGAGAAGAGCGGCGCGAAGGCGAAGATGCCCGAGACGCGCACGAAGACGTGGAGGTAGGGAATGGTGTGCGCCTCCAGGAACGACGTCGCGCTCACGGGGCCAGTTGCGGCAACGCGCCGAGGAGCATGGCGACGTATTCCGTCATCATCCGGATCATCCAGGGCCCGAAGGCCGCGACCGCGAAGAGGATCGCGAAGAGCTTCGGCACGAAGGTCAGGGTCTGCTCCTGGATCGAGGTGGTCGTCTGGAAGACCGAGACGGCGAGGCCGACGATCATCCCGATGAGCAGCATCGGAGCGGAGATGATCAAGGTCATCATCAGGGCGTTGCGCGTGATGTCGATCGCCATGTGCTGCGTCACGGCGTGAAGGACCTCACGATCGACAGCGACACCAGGTTCCAGCCGTCGACCAGCACGAAGAGCAGGATCTTGAAGGGCAGGGAGACCATGACCGGCGGAAGCATGATCATGCCCATCGACATCAGCGTCGACGCCACCACCATGTCGATGACGATGAACGGCAGGAAGATGTAGATGCCCATCAGGAAGGCCGTCGTCATCTCCGAGATCATGAAGGCCGGGATGATCAGGTACGTGGGGACCTCGCCGGCGTTGTGAGGCCGGGGCAACCCCGAGAGGCGGATGAAGAGGGCGAGGTCCTTCGGCCGGGTCTGCTTGAGCATGAAGACCCGGATCGGCTCGATCCCCCGCTCGTAGGCCTCCATCGTCGTGATCTCCCGCGCCTGGTACGGGTCCCACGCCGCCTCTTTCACCTCCCGGATCGTCGGGGCCATGATGAAGAAGGTGAGAAAGAGAGCGAGGGTGGCCGTGATCTGGTTGGGCGGGAGGTCCTGAGTGCCCATCGCGCGCTTGACGAAGGCCAGGACGATGAAGACCCGGGTGAAGCACGTCACCGTCATGATGAGCGACGGGGCGACGGCCAGGAGCGTGAGAAGGAAGAGGAACTTCAGCCCGAGGGTCACGTCCTCGGGGTTGTCCGTGCCCTCCAGGAAGGTCAGTTTCGGCAGACGCGGCACGTCGGGCGCCGGGGGAACGTCCGGGGTCTGGGCGGAGGCCGGGGCGATGCCGGCAAGGAGGAGGAGCAGAAAGAGCGACGCGACGAGCGCGGCGCCGCCCCGGGCGCGCGCCGACCGGATTCCTCCCATGACTTCGTTCCCTCCCGTGTTCCCTGCTTCGTGCAAGCTGCGTTCGCTGCTCTGTCGCGTCGCCCCCTTCCGGGATCGACGCCCTCTTTCACTTCACCCGCAGGCCTTTCCGCCCCGGGTCGTTCGAAGCCCCTAGAGGGCCGCCTCGCGGATCCTGCGGCGCTCGCGATCGAGCGACTCCGCCAGGATCCTCCCCCCCTTTCCCCGCCTCGCCTCCGCGGTCGCGGGCACGCGCCCGTCGGGTTTCACCAGTCCGGCCAGCGTCGAGAAGAGACGGCCGAAGTCCGTCGGCTTCTCGCTCCGACCCGGTGTGCCCGCTTTCTTCTCCAGACGCACCCGTTCCCGGCTCTCCCCCGAAAGTTCCGTCAGCATCGTGATGCCCTTCTCCGAGACGCCCAGAACCAGCATCCGGTCCGCGACCTCCACGATGTTGATGAACTGGTTCGGGCCGATCGGCTCCGTCGCCACGCGCCTGACGATCCCCTCGCCCCCGAAGAACGGCAGCTTCGTCTTGCGACCGAGCTTGTAGATGCCGACGATGAGCAGCGAAACGAGGAGAAGGGAGCCCATCACGCGCAGCGTCCCGGGCACGAGGTCCGGCTCGGCGCCCGGCGATGTCTCCGTCAGCGACGGCAACGTCACGGCCTCGCCGGCCGCCGGTTCATCCGTTCCCCCGGCGCGGTCCAATTCCCCGCCGGCCGCGAAGAAGCGCTCGTCGATCCCCTGCGGCTGCGACGAGGGCGTCGCGAATGCCGGGAGCGCCAGGAGCAGGGCGAGGAGGATGGAGGAAGCCGCGCGCGTCACTGCAGGTTCTTGATCCTTTCCATCGGGCTGATGATGTCGGTCACGCGAACGCCGAAGTTCTCGTCGATGACGACGACCTCGCCCCGCGCGATGAGCCGGGAATTGACGAGCAGATCGACCGGTTCCCCGGCCAGCTTGTCCAATTCGATGATCGAGCCGGTGCCGAGCTCCAGGATGTCCCGGATCATCATCGAGGCGCGGCCCAGTTCGACCGTCACCTGCATCGGGACGTCCATGAGGATGTCGATGTTCTTGATCTGCGCCTCGCTGGCGGCGGGAGTGAGCGACGGGAAGGCCACCTGCTGGACGTTCACGGCGGGGCGCGAGGCCGCCGCCGGAGGCGCCGACTTGCGGGGCGCCGCCTGGGGCGCCGCCGCGACGCCGGAGATGGCCCGCGCCACGCCGTTCTCCATGACCAGGGCCACCGTGCCGCCTCTCAACCCCTCGATCTCGAAGGAATACTGGGCGATCACGCGACGTCCGGAACCGGAGAGCGGCGCGGACGAGGAGATCTCGATCGTGACCGGGCTTGTCGAGAAATTCTTGGAGGTCTCGCGCGCGATCGCCGACCAGAGGCCGTTCAGGAGCGACGCGGCCGCCTCCTTCGCCGCCGACTGGTGCAGTTCGTCCATCGTCGACCCCGCCCCGGTGCCGGCGCCGCCCATCAGGAGATCGGCGAAGAGAGCCGCGTCGGGCACGGGAAGAGCCAGGCAGGCGGCGCCCGTCGCCGCACCGCTGACCGTGAAGTCGAAGAGCGCGTTCTCGGGCGCCAGCATCGCGGAGATTCCGTCGTCGTCCTCGGTGTCCACGGAGATCGGGGCGAAGCGAATGGACCGCCCGAGCAGCGTGGCGGTGACTTCCCCGGCCGAGCCGAAACCGTAGTTGAGCTTCTCGCCGAGGCCCTTCAGCTCGTCGCCGGAAAGCGGGGCGGCGCTCGTCTTCACCGTCGGCGACGCGGGCGCCGAGACCGTGGTCGGCGCGCTCTTCGCGGCCGGGGCCGCGGGCGCGTCGAAGGCCGCTCCGGAAAGGAGGGCGTCGATTTCCTCCTGGGTCAGCATCCCGT
>CAZWVM010000283.1:0-3326 GCA_964637705.1 uncultured bacterium | reverse complement strand
TCCCGCCCTCCTCGAAGACCTCCGAGGCGAAGGTCGCGCCGTGGATGCCGTCGCGCCCGGTGGCGTTGCCGTAGTAGAGCACGCGGCATCCCGGCGTCGTCGCCTGCGCCTTCGTGATCCGGTCGCGCCGCACCGTGCCGACGGCCATCACGTTCACGAGCGGATTCCCCTGGTAGTGGGGATGGAAGTGGACCTCGCCGCCGACAGTCGGGATCCCGACGCAGTTGCCGTAATCGGCGATGCCCCCGACGACGCCGCGGACGAGCGCGCGCACGCGCTCCGCCTTCGCCCCGTCCCCGTTCGACGCGCGCGGGGAGCCGAAGTGCAGGGAGTCGAGGAGCGCGATCGGGCGGGCGCCCATCGTGAAGATGTCGCGCAGGATCCCGCCGACGCCGGTGGCGGCGCCCTGGTACGGCTCGACCGCTGACGGGTGATTGTGGCTCTCGATCTTGAAGGCGACGGCCCAGGTCTCGTCCAGTCCCACGATCCCGGCGTTCTCGCCCGGCCCCTGAAGGACGTGCTCGTTCTTCGTCGGGAACCGCGTCAGGAGCGGCTTTGAGCTCTTGTAGGAGCAGTGCTCCGACCACATCACCGCGAAGATCCCCCACTCCGTCCACGAGGGCTCCCGCCCGAGAACCTGCCGCGCCAGCGCCAGCTCCTCCGCGGAGAGCCCGAGCTCCTCCGTCAGCCTTTCGTCCGGCATCACGGGCTTCATGACGCACGCTCCACGTGCTCGATCATCGACTCGAAGATCCAGCGCCCGTCCGTCGCCATCCCCACGAGCTCGTCGCACGCGCGCTCCGGGTGGGGCATCATCCCCAGGACGTTGCCCTTCTCCGAGAGGATCCCGGCGATGTCGTGGACCGAACCGTTCGGGTTGTAGGGCGCGCCCGGATCGGGATCCGAGGGGGCGGGCGCGTAGCGGTAGAGCACCTGGCCGTTCTTCTCGAGCCTCTCGAGCGTCGCCGTGTCGGCGTGGTAGCGGCCCTGCCCGTGCGCGACGGGGATCGAGAGGAGGTCGCCGCCGCGGGTCGAGAAGGGCGTGTCCCTCCTCTCGCGCCTGAGCCACGTGCGGCGGCAGACGAAGCGGAGGCAGTCGTTCTTGATGAGGGCGCCCGGGAGCAGGCCGGCCTCGAGGAGGATCTGGAACCCGTTGCAGATCCCGATCACGAGCCCGCCCTTCCCGGCGTGCTCCCGCACCGCGCTCATGACCGGCGAGAAGCGCGCGATCGCGCCGCAACGGAGGTAGTCGCCGTAGGAGAATCCGCCGGGCAGAACGACGGCATCGGCGCCGCCGAGGTCGGTCTCGGAGTGCCAGACCTCGGTCACGTCCTGGCCGAGGCCCTTGAGTGCCTTGACGCAGTCATGGTCGCAGTTGGAGCCCGGGAAGACGACGACGGCGAAGCGCGCGCTCATCTCAGCCCCTGTACTCCTCGATCAGAAAACGCTCGACGATCGGGTTGATGAGCACCTTGTCGGCGAGGGCCTTCAACCGCGCCTCCGGCGTCCCGTCCGTCACCTCGACGAGGAACGACTTCCCCGCGCGAACCGTCTCGACTTCGCCGAAGCCGAGCGTCCGGCAGGCGTCGTGGATCACCTCGCCCTGTGGGTCCGAAACCTCGTCCTTGGGCAGCACCGTCACCAGGTATTTCATGGCCTGAACTCCCGTCCCGTGATCATCCGGAATGCCTCCACGTATTTCGCGCGCGTCCCCTCGATGACCCGCGCGGGCAGCGGCGGCGGCGGCGGGGTCTTGTCCCATTCCAGCGTCTCGAGGTAGTCGCGCAGGAACTGCTTGTCGAAGGGGTTCTGGGGCTTTCCCGGCGCGTAGTCCTTCCCCGGCCAGTAGCGCGAGGAGTCGGGGGTGAGAGCCTCGTCGATGAGGATCACCTCGCCGTCGTCCACGATCCCGAACTCGAACTTCGTGTCCGCGAGGAGCAACCCCCGGCTCTCGGCGTGCTTCGCACCCTCGATGTAGAGGCGGATCGAGAGGTCGCGGAGCTTGCGCGCGAGCTCGCTCCCGAGGTCCTTCTCCATCCGGCTGAACGGCACGTTCTCGTCGTGCCCCGTCGCCGCCTTCGTCGCCGGCGTGAAGATCGGCTCAGGGAAGCGGAAACTCTCCACGAGCCCCTTCGGAGCCGGCTCCGTGTTCACGGTGCCGTGGGCCTTGTATTCCTTCCAGGCGGACCCGGAGATGAAACCGCGGACGACGCACTCGAAGTCGACCCGGCGGGCCTTGCGCACGAGCATCGAGCGGCCGGCCAGTTCGTTCACGTGCGCGTTGAAGGGGGCGGGATAATGGCGCGGGTCGGTCTCGAGAACGTGGTGACGGAGTATGGAGCCGAGGCCCGGGTGCTCCTGGAACCAGAAGAGCGAGATCTGGGAGAGGATCTTGCCCTTGTCGGGGATCGGCTCGTGGAAGACGACGTCGAAGGCGGAGATGCGATCGGAGGCGACGATCAGGAGCCGGTCGCCGAGGTCGTAGACGTCGCGCACCTTGCCCTGGTAGGTGGGTTCGAGTCCCGGGATTGCGGCCATGTCACTTCGCCCCCTTCTTCGCGTTCTGTTCCGCGAGGTATTCCGCCGCGCCCAGCCGGGCGAGGCGCCGGTCCTTCGCCAGGACCTCGTCCCTCATCGCACGCTTCGCCGTCTCCAGTTTCCGCCGGACCGCCGGATCGGAGAGGGCGATGACCTGCGCCGCGAAGATCCCGGCGTTCTTCGCGCCGGGTTTCCCGATGGCGAGGGACGCGACGGGGACGCCGCCGGGCATCTGGACGATGGAGTAGAGGCTGTCGACGCCGGCCAAGGTCGTCGTGGGCATGGGGACGGAGAGGACGGGAAGCGAGGTGTGGGCCGCGATGACGCCCGCGAGGTGGGCCGCGCCGCCCGCGCCGCTCACGATCACCCGGATGCCGCGCCCGGCCGCGGCGCGCGCGAAGCGCGCGGCCTCGTCCGGCGTGCGGTGCGCCGAGAGGATGCGGATCTCGTAACCGATCCCGAAGCCCTCGAGGACCTTCGCGGTCTCGGCCATGACGGACAGATCGGTGTCGCTCCCCATGACGATAGCGACGAGGGGATGTCCGATCTTCGATTTGCGATTACCGATTTTCGATCGAGAACCTTGAACCTCGGCGGAGCTTGCTCGGCGATTCCTGGTCATCGTTCATCCTCTCCTTTCGAACATCGCAAATCGCAAAACGCAAATCGCAAATCGAACATCGAAAATCAATATCTCACTCCCACTCGATCGTCGCCGGGGGCTTGGACGAGATGTCGTAGACCACCCGGTTGATGCCCCGGACCTCGTTGATGATCCGGTTGGAGGC
>CAZWVM010000282.1:0-3341 GCA_964637705.1 uncultured bacterium | reverse complement strand
CTCGAGGAGGTCTTCATGAGGCTCCTGGCGGAGCGGCGCGAGGCGGGCAGCGAGGAGAGGCGGCGCTGGGACGCGTTGGCCGACGCGGCCGCCACGGATCCTTCCTGAATGCTCTTCGCTCTCCTCAAGGCCGACGCGCGCAACGCCTGGGCCCGGGTGCGATACGCGCCCCGGGACGAGCGGATGAGGGGCTGGCTCTTCCTCGGGCTCCTGGTCGCCTTCGTCGTCGCCGCAGAGTACCTCTCCTACCGCCTCTTCGGCGCCTTCCAGTCGGTCGGAGGCGTCGCGTTCGAATTCATCGCGATCGTCCTGACCCTGCGTGTCCTCGCGCTGCTCTACCTCATCGTCATGGGACTCCTCTTCTTCGCATCGCTCATCGCGTCGATCGACGCCCTGTACTTCGACGAGGACATCGACTTCCTGGCCTCCCACCCGGTGAGACGGTCGGCGCTCCTGGCGAAAAAATACGTCCACGTCTACCTCACCGGGGCGTGGGTCGTCTTCCTTGTCATGCTGCCGGTGATGGCCGGATACGGCCGCGCCCTCGGCCACGGTTTCGCGCACCTGCCCCTGTCCGCGCTCTCGCTCTTCCTCTTCTCGCTCGCCCCGGTCGCCTGGGGCGCGACCGCCGTGATCCTCCTCATGCGCTGGATGCCCGTCGACCGCGCGAAGGAGGCGGTCCTCGCCTTCGCGGCGATGCTCTCCTTCGCGGTCATCTACCTCTACCGACTCCTCTCGCCCGCGAGGCTCTTCCAGCCCGAGCGCCTGCTGACCGACGCGGCGGACTACGTCCGTGAGCTGACGCTGCCCCTGTCGGGGGAACTGCCGTCGAGCCTGATGGCGCAGGCGCTCGTCGCGGCCGCGCCGCTCAAGTACGGCCCCTGGGCCCTGCGCAGCGCGTCGCTCCTCGTCGTCGCCGCGGTCTCGATCGGGGCATACTTCCTGGCCGGCGCCCTGGCCTTCGCCACGGACCGGCCGGTCTCGGGCAACGCGGCACGACCCGGACCGATCGAGCGCTTCTTTCTCCTCGACAGCGCGACACGCGTGGCCGCGCGCCTTGCTTCGCCGGGCGCGCGGAGCCTGGTCTTCAAGGAGGTCATGACGCACGTGCGGGATCCCATGCAGATCTCTCACATCATGCTCATGGCCGGGATCGTCGCGCTCCACTTCGCGAATCTGACGGAGATCCCTTACGGCATTCACCCGGCCGCGCGCATCCTCGTGGCCTTCCTCAACCTCGGCCTCGTGGGATTCCTCTCGGCCGGCGTCGCCGTGCGATTCGTCTATCCCGCGCCTTCCTTGGAAGGGGAGACCTTCTGGATCCTGTCGGCGGCGCCCCTGGAGGCACGGAGGCTTCTCCGCGTCAAGTTTCTCGTGGCGTGGATCCCCCTGGCCCTCGCCGCCCTCGTCGTGGTGACGGTCTCCAACCGGGTCATCGGAATCCCCGCGTCGCTCGTCGCCGTCTGGGCCGCGGCGGGCGCGGCGATCGCGACGGCCGTGACGGCTCTCGCCCTGGCGGTCGGATTCGCGATGCCCGTCTTCAACCGGAAGAACGTCTTCGAGATCTCCTCCTCGCCCGGCGGCATCGTCTTCATGCTCATGGCCCTTCTCTTCGTGGGCGGGTGCATCGCCGCGCTCGTGCCCCCGGCCTACGAGGCCGCGCTCGGCGCCTCTCCGGCCCTCTCCGCGCGCACATTCCTGGCGCTCGGGATCGTGATCGCCGCCTCCGCCGCGGTCACGGCCGCGTCCTTCGCGACGGCCGCGGAGAGCCTGGAGAGCTTCGCCGAGAGACGCTATGGAATCCGCGAGGAATGAGGAAACGGGCCTAGAATTCGAGGCGATCGCCTTCCCTGAGTCCCACCCGGTCGCAGAATCCGCCTTCGACCTCGATGACGTAACGCGATGGCCGGCCGACGGAAAGGGGATCGTCGTTGTCGGGGCGCGCCCGGCGCACGATGCCGACGATGACGCGATGGGCGTCGAGGAAGATCATGTCGAGCGGGAAATGCGTATCGCGCATCCAGAAGACGCGGTCGGATTCGTCGGGGAAGATGAAGATCATGCCCTGCCCGGCGGGGAGCGAGGCGCGTCGCGAGAGGCCCCGGGAATGCTCGTCGGGTTCGTCGGCCACCTCCAGGGAGAGCGCACGCGTTCCGTAACGGCCGTTCACGATGAGTCGGACTTGCTCGGGCGAGACGGAGGAGGGGGAGCAGGCGGCGAGCGCGCCGAGGAGCGCGGCCGCGGCGATCGTCCTAGAGAACCGGTTCATAGCCCATCGGGGCGAGGCGCCTGCGCCCCGCGTGGATCGCCGCGGCCGCAGCGACGGCCGAGGGATCGTCGCGCCGGTAGTGCAGGCGGAGCACGCGGCGGGAGCCGGGCCACGGCGTGAAGTTGACCCGGTCCAGGAGCGAGTACGTCGACGAACGGAACCGGGCCGACTCCGGCGTGGAGAGCACGGCGGCCTGCGCACGTTCCTCGACGAGCGCGCGGACCGGGTCGTCGTCGACCAGGAGGATCGTGGCGGATTCGAGTGCGCGGAGCGGCGTCGTGTCGGCGGCCCGCAGGATCTGCCCGAGAGCGGAGGCGGTTACGGCGACGCGAAACGGCCCGATCTCGGAGCCGGTGGCGGCGATAAGAGACACGGCGTCGGACCAGGCGGCGGAGGAGACCGCCGTGTCCTCGGTGGCTCCCAAGTCGCATCGCCAGGCCAGGAACAGGGCGTCCTCGATCCACGCGCCCTGCTCGGTGAACCCGGGCAGGGTGTCGCCGAACGTCGCCGCGAGAACGGCGGACTCGGGAGGCAGCGTGTCATACTCGACGACGCGCAGCCGGGGATCGCTGGCCAGGATCGCCGAGCGGTAGTCGCGGGGCACGGCGACCCTCACGCCCGAGAGGTCCGGCGGCGGAGGCGAGCCGGTGCAGGCGAGGACAGGGACGAGGGACAACAAGAGCGCCCGAATGCGTTTCACGGCCCGAGTCTAGCCCGGGGCCGATTTTTGGCAAGGGGGCGGGCCGGCTGGGGTCTGGGGATAGTGATCCGACTTCATCAAAGAATCGTTTGCCATCCCGCGGAGCCCTCTCTATACTTTTCACGCCATGATCGACATCAAGAAGGAGCCGTTCTACGAGCGGATGAGGCAGAACGCCGGCATCTTCGCGGAGCTCTCCAAGGAGATCCGCGCCGGTTTCGAGAAACTCATGGTCCCGCGCACCTTCGCGCCGGGCGACGTCATCTTCCGTGAGGGCAGTCCGGGCGACGGTTGCTACATCCTCAAGGAGGGGCGCGTCATGCTCTATTCCTTCTCGGGCCTCGGCGAGCGCAAGATCTTCGACATCATCTC
>CAZWVM010000281.1:0-3347 GCA_964637705.1 uncultured bacterium | reverse complement strand
ACCCAGGAGAGGCTGGCGGCCTTGCCCATCCGGTACCAGACGAAGGCGTTCTGGTAGATGTAGTAGACGATCGTCGTCGTGGAGCCGCCCGGCCCCCCGCCCGTCATCACGAAGATCTCGCCGAACATCTGCAGCCCCCCGATGATCGACATGATGATGATGAAGAAGTTGACCGGCCCGAGCATCGGGAGCGTGATGTGCCGGAACTGCTTCCACGAGCCGGCCCCGTCGACCTCCGCCGCCTCGTACAATTCCGGCGGGATGCCCTGGAGAGCCGCGAGGTAGAGGAGCATGTTGTAGCCGGCGCCCTTCCAGATGAGCATCAGCATGATCGCGGGCTTCGCCCAGGCGCTCGAGTTCAGCCACTGCGGCAGGTACTCGCGCGAGACGCCGAGGGTGTGAAGGATCCCGTTCAGGAGCCCGTATTCGGGGTTGTAGAGCCAGCGCCAGAGGATCGCGCAGGCGACCATGGAGGAGATGACCGGGAGGAAGTAGATGGTCCGGAAGATCACCACGCCGCGCAGCTTCTGGTTCATCGTGACGGCGAGCATGAGCGAGACCGCCATCGAGACCGGGATCATCAGCATGAAGTAGAAGGTGTTGCCGAGGAACTGCCAGAAGTACTTGTCGCCGAGGTACTGCCAGAAGCAGAGGGCGTCCAGGCCGGCGAGCTTCGCGTAGCGCTCGGGGTGGAACTCCCAGAGGAGCGTCCGGAAGTTCTCGAGCCCCACGTAGACGGGCCTCCCGAAGAGGTCCCAGCGGCAGACGGAGAGGACGAGGGAGATGAGGACCGGGAGGAGGACGAAGAGCGCGAAGCCGAGGATGTTGGGAAGGAGGAAGGCGTAGCCGTCGAGCGCGTCGCGCTGGCGGGTCGAGAGCCTCACTTATTCATACCGGATCAGGAGCGCGCCGTAGGTCTCCAGCCGCGGCAGCATCGTCCTCACGTGTCCGTCCTTCCATTCCCAGTCGAGCGCGCAGGGCGCGAGAAGCCCCGGGAAATCCGGCGTGCCGTAGTACACGGCCGTCGGGCGCCGGCCCTCGGGCATCCGGTAGGCGATCTCGTGGTCGACGAGCGTCGAGGGCGCGCGGCACGGCGCGCTCCATTCGAGGTTCTCCTCGTTGTGCAGGATCTGCACCGTGATCACCTTCTCGTCGGAATCGAACTCCCTCACGATGCAGCCGGGCAGGCCGAAACCGGTCTTGAGGTTCGTGACGTTCCGGCCGTGCGTGACGCGGTACATCAGGGCGTCGAAGGCGTTGTAGGCGCGGATGATCTCCGCGTTCCCGGCCGGCATCGGCAGGTTGTCGGGGTAGTAGAGCGAGTTCAGGCCGTGCATCTCGCCCTTCGCCTCGTCCGGTTCCCCGGCGACCATGAGCGACCCGCCGCCGGTGAGGGTCGCGCCGAGGATCAGCTTGAGGTTCTCGGGCGTCCAGACCTTCTCCGGGAGCCGCGCGTCGGCGGGGTAGATCTTCAGGATCACCCGCTGGTTCCGCGGGGCGCGGTGGTTCCAGCAGATGTCCACGATCTCGTCGAGCCCGCTTTTGAACCCCGACCAGTTCTCGATGAAGATGAAGTCCGTGATGTCGTACATCCGCTCGATGCCGTACTCGTTCACGCAGTTGAAGGAGACGGCGCTCTTCTCCTTCAGGCGGTGCGTCATCGACCAGACCTCGCCGACGAAGGTCGCGAGGACCGTCGAGAGGAGTTCGCCGTTGGAGGCGCTCCCGGCGCTGTAGTAGCGGTCGTCGCGGCCGTGGCCGTAGGAGTCAATCTCGAAGCCGTCGAAGGAGACGATGTCGCCGGGCGCGTCGTCGAGGGCGCGGGCCAGCTCCTCGAGGATGACGGTGAACCAGGGGGAGTCCTTCGCGATGGCCATGAGGTAGAACCAGACCGGCTTGCCCGCCCGGATCGCCTCGTCCTCCGGCATGACGCTCCCGTTGAAGATCCGAGGCACGCCCTCCCGCGTCGTCATCGGGTAAGGGTGCTTCTCGTAGACGCTCCGGGAGGAGGCGTAGGCGGCGATGTAGGCGATCGAGAGGATGTTGCGCTCGTGGCCGGCTTCGATCTTCCGGCGGATGTCCTCCCCGAGGATCGGGACGTCGAAGGGTTCGTAGGCATAATTCATCCTCGTCGGCGCGTAGTTCCCGTGAGCCGGGAAGTAGTCGTAGTACTCCACGGCGTTGATGTGGAGGCGCGCCAGCATCTCGGTCTTCTTCGCGTAGTCGGATCCGAGCGATTTCCAGTTGGCGTAGAAGCCGTAGCGCAGGTCGTCGGCGATGTTCCGGCAGACGGAGACGACCGTCGCGCACCGGTCGATCGCGGCGCCGCCTCTCTCGAGCGTCGCCTCCAGGAGGTAGCCGCCCTCCGCCAGCCCGGTCGTCGGAACCGCGTAGGGCTGCGACGCGGCGCCGGGTTCCGCGTGGCCCAACTCGCGCAACACGGCGCCGTCGAACCGCTTGAGCCTCATGACCAGCTTCAGCCCGGCCGCGCTGTCGTACGTCGGGGCGGTCGGTGTCACGACGGGGATGGTGACGTGCAGGATCTCGCCCGGCCGCACCCAGGCCTCGCGCACCGAGATCTCCCTGATGTGAAGCCCCTGGAGGTTCCGCGGGGGGACCGCGGGAGCGAGCGGCGCCAGCTGCCGTCCGGGCACGAGCACGCGCTCGACGGCGCCCGGGGATGCGACCGCGCGGAAGTCGAAGACCGAGTTGTTGTCGTTGTCCTTCTGCGCGACGTGGGGATCGGGCACCCAGTCGAAACGCCCCGCGCCGTCGGACTTCACGAACTTGTATTTGTATGTGCGGGGGCGCAGGGAGAGGACCTGGCACCAGATGCCCTGTGGATTGCGGATCATGCGGCAGGCGGCGTCCGCGACCCGGCCGCCGTCGTTGTTCGCCCAGTTGTTGAACTCCCCGGCGAGGAAGACCTCCTTCGCCGCGCCGCCGTCGAAGGTGAAGAGCACGCCGCCCTCCGCGCGTTGCGGCGGACCCGCCGCCGTGAGATTCATCCACGCGGGGGCGGCGGAGGTCCCGGCGAGGAGCGCGGCGACGTCGAGAACGGTATTGTCGTCCCGGTCGCGCCCGGCCACGAAGGGGTCCGCCCGCCAGTCGAAACCGCCGCGCCCGTCGGCGACGGCGAACTTGTAGTGGACGACGCCCGGCGGCAGCGCGATCGTGCGCGTCCAGACCCCGTCCGGACCCTTCGTCATCGCGAAGGAGGCGTCGGAGATCCTCCCGCCGTCGTTGTTCGCCCAGTTGTTGAAGTCGCCCGCGAGATAGACGACGGCCGCGTCCGGGGCGTGGAAGGAGAAGAGTATTCCGGAAGCCGTGGCCCGGGGCGCCGCCGC
>CAZWVM010000280.1:0-3370 GCA_964637705.1 uncultured bacterium | reverse complement strand
CCAGAGAATACGACTTGGAGAGGGTGCGCGCAACGATCACGTTCCCGAAGCGCCGTACGAGCGCCGCCGCCGTGACGCCGGCAAAATCCGCGTAGGCCTCGTCGACGAGAAGCACGCCCCTGACGCGGGACGCGAGCCTCTCGAGGTCCTCCACCGGGGTCACGGTGCCGGTCGGCGAATTCGGGGTCGCGACGATCGTCAGGGCGGCGCCGGCGGCGGCGAGCGCCTCGACGTCGACCGAGAAATCGTCGCGCCGCGGCACGTCCGCGATCCGCGCCTCCGCGAAGTTCGCGAGGATCTCGTAGAGCGTGTACGTCGGCGTCGACCAGGCCACGGCGGCGCCGGGATCGACGTAGGCCTGGAACGCCAGGCGGAGGATCTCGTCCGAGCCGTTCCCGGCGAACACCTCGGCGGACGAGAGCCCGAGCCGGCGCGCGAGGGCCTCCCGGGCCTCGTCCGCGTCCGGAGGCGGATAGCGCGTCAGCCGCGCCGACTCCTCCGCGATGGCGGCGCTGACGCGCGGCGAGGGTGGGTAAGGGCTCTCGTTCGTGTTGAGCTTCACCTCGACCGCGACCTGCTCGCCCGGCACGTATGGCGGGCACCGCGCGAGCGAGCGGCGGAGAAAGGTGCTCATCGGCGGTCGCGCGCCGCCGCCGACCGCGCGTGCGCCTCCAACCCCTCGGCCCGGGCCAGCCTCGCCGCCGGGCCCGCGAGGCGCCCCGCGGCGGCGCGCGGGAACCATTGGACCGTGGAGACGGCCACGAAGTCGCGGGCCGAGAGGGGCGGCGAGAAGCGCGCGGTGCCCGAGGTCGGAAGCACGTGGTTCGGCCCCGCCACGTAATCGCCCAGCACCTCCGGCGCGTCCGCCCCCACGAAGATCGCTCCCGCCGCGGTCACCTTCTCCACCAGGCGCCAGGGATCCCGCGTCATGATCTCGAGGTGCTCCGGGGCGATCTCGTTGGAGAGAGCGACAAGCCGGTCGCGGGTGCGCACCACCGAGACCAATCCGCGCGCCGCGAGCGAAACCTCCGCGATCGGGCGGCGCGGGAGATCCGCGAGCTGCGCGGCGAGCGCGCGGCGCACGGCGGAAACGAGGGCTCGCGACGTCGTCAGGAGCACGGGCCGCGCGTACTCGTCGTGCTCGGCCTGGGCCAGGAGATCCGCCGCGACAAGCGACGGATCCGCCGTCTCGTCCGCGAGGATCACGATCTCCGAGGGGCCGGCGATGGAATCGATGCCGACGCGGCCGAAGACCTGGCGCTTCGCCTCCGCCACGTAGCGGTTGCCGGGCCCGACGATCTTGTCGACCGGGCGGACGCTCCGGGTGCCGTATGCCAGGGCCGCCACGGCCTGCGCGCCCCCGACGCGAACGATCTCGTCGATCCCCGCGATCTCGGCCGCCGCGAGGATGACGTCCGCGACCGGCGGCGGCGTGGCCACGCAGATCTCCCGGACCCCCGCAGCGCGAGCCGCGGCCGCGGCCATGAGGAGCGTGGAGAAGAGCGGAGCGGAGCCGCCGGGCACGTAGATCCCGACGCGCCGCAGGGGACGGACGAGGCGGCCCAGGAAGCCCCCGTTCTCCTCCTTCACCATCCGCGACTCGTCGGCCGTCGCCCGGTGGAAGCGGAGAACGCGCTCGTAGGCGAGCTTCATGTCCTCCCTGAGCGCAGCCGGAACGCGGCGGCCGCCGCGGAGTTCCTTTCCCGAGAGCCGGATCGAAGCGATCGCCACCCGGTCGAAGCGACGCGTCAGGCGCCGAAGAGCCGCGTCCCCGCTGCGCCGCACTTCCAAAAGGATCTCCCGGACCGCCCCCGACACGTCCGCCGCTCCCTCGTCCGCCGCGAGCTTCGCCGCGACCCTTTCCGGCGCGATTTCCGGGAGCATTTCCTTCCTGGAACCGGATCCGCGAGTCCTCCTCATGACAACTGTCCTTCCAGCTTCGCGACGAGTTCGCCGATCTCCCCGTCCCTCACCTTGAACGAAACCCGGTTGGCGATGAGCCGCGCCGTCGATCCGAGGATCGTCTCGATGACGGAGAGTCCGTTCGCCGCCAGCGTCGAACCGGTCTCGACGAGATCCACGATCGCGTCCGCCAGCCCGGTGAGAGGCGCCAACTCCACCGAACCGTAGAGCTTGATGATTTCAACCGGCCGTCCCTGCGACTGGAAGTGACGCTCCGCGACGTTCGGATACTTCGTCGCGACCCGCCAGACCGGGCCTTCCGGTCGCGCCCCGCCGGGCGTCGCGACGATCAGCCGGCAGGCGCCGAAACCGAGATCGAGCAGTTCATAGAGGCGCGGTTCGCCGTCGTCCTGCTCCTCGAGGACATCCTTGCCGACGACCCCGAGATCCGCCGCCCCGTATCCGACGTACGTCGGAACGTCGTTGGAACGGACGACGAGGGCCTCGAGGCGGCCGCAGGCGCTCGCGACGCGCAGGCTCCGCGTCGAGGCGAGGTCCGGGAAGGCGAACCCGAGTCGGGCCAGGCGTTCGGCCATCGTCTCGAGCATGCGGCCCTTCGGGAGAGCGATGTTGAGCGCGGTTTTCACCGGGAAATCGTATCGCCTGAGTCCGCGCTTGGCAATCGAAGTCGGGAAGGCGAGGCCTGGGTCCGCGGCGGCGAACCGGCATCCCGCCCCGCGGATGCCGGCGCGGCAAATACCGCGTGCGTCCCCGGTTTCCTCCCCTCATACTGTCGAAGAGAGGGCTGGCGACGACGGCCTGTCCGCGAGGAGGATACCATGTCCGAGACCCCGAACCCGGCCCCGCGTCCGTCCGACGATCCCGCGCAACTCGCCATCGCGCTCCGGAACGGGGCGGGATGGTTCTACTGGATCGCGGCGCTCTCTCTCATCAACAGCGTCCTGGTCACGGCCGGCAGCGATCGATCGTTCATCATCGGGCTCGGCGTCACCCAGGTCGCCGATGCGATCCTCGGTTCCTTCGGCACCGTGGGAAAGATCGTCGCCTTCGCCTTCGACCTCGTCGTGGCCGGGCTCTTCGTGCTCCTCGGCTGGCTGGCGAACAAGCGGCACGGATGGGCCTTCGGCGTCGGCATCGCCGTCTACGGCCTCGACGGCGTCCTCTACCTTCTCGTCTCCGACTGGCTGAGCGTGGCCTTCCACGTCTTCGTGGTCTTCAGTCTCTTCGCGGGCCTCTCGGCGCACAAGCGCCTGGCCCGGATCGAGGCCGATGCGGCCGGGCCGGCTCCTCTGGCGCCTCCGTCGTTATCCTGAAACGGACGACGTGAAGGCCGGCGAACCGGCGGAATCGAATTGATTTCTCCCTCCCCGGCGGCTATGCTTCCCCGAAATCCGGGGCGTAGCGCAGTCCGGTAGCGCACTTGGTTCGGGACCAAGGAGTCGCCGGT
>CAZWVM010000279.1:0-3393 GCA_964637705.1 uncultured bacterium | reverse complement strand
CCGGAGACGGGGGCGCGGTTGACGTGGCAGTTGTGGAGGTTCATGAAGATGGAGACGCGGCGGACGGGCCCGTCGAAGACCTCGGGCAGTTCCGCCGTGTCGATGCGGATGACGCGGCCGTCGGCCGGCGCGAGGATGCCGTTCTCGATGGGCAGCACGTAACGCTCCGGATCGCGGAAGAACCAGGCCAGGGCGCCGGCGGTGCCGAGCGCGGCGAAGGCGGCGCCTCGGGCCGCGCGGTTGCGGATCATCAGGAGCCCGGCGGCGGCGGCCAGGGCGCCGGCCACGTAGCCGCGGCCCTCGCGAGCGATGGGACAGGACATGGTTTCTCCTCCAGTGGAACAGGATTCTACGGGCCAAAGCCGTGTCCGGCATCAACTAATTTTGGTAGAGTGGCCCCATGGCCCGCATCGTCAAGGAGGAGGACACGCTCAAGAAGGTCGTGGGCGGCCTCGAGCGCGAGAGCTCGTTCCTCGACCGGATCTGGCTCTACGAGATCCGGATCGGCGCGGGCGTCCTGGCCGTCGGACTGGCGGTCGCGGGTTTCAACGGAAACTGGTGGCTCGCCGGGATCGGCGGGGCGCTCCTTTTCCTCGGCCTCTCCCACCGGATGAAGCGAGGCGAGAACACCGCCGACATCGGGCGCTTCCAGTCGGGCGCGGCCGGCGAGTCGCGCGTCTCGGATCTCCTGGAGAAGGGCCTCCCGGATTCCTACCTCGTCATCAACGACGTCACGGTGCGCGCCGGGACGAAGAAGGCCCAGAACGACCATGTCGTTCTCGGCCCCAACGGGATCTTCGTCATCGAGACGAAAGCCTACAGCGGAACGCTCACCGGGAAGGCCTCGGACGAATACCTCGAGCAGGTCAAGGAGTTCAAGGGGAAGAGGACGGAGGCGCGGATCAAGAACCCGGTGCCCCAGAACGAGTACCATCTCCGGGTCGTCAAGGATCGGATGGCGGAGGGTGGATTCGCGTCGGACGACGTTTTCTCCGTGGTCGTCTTCACCAACCGCTACGCGCGGATCCGGATCGAGGAGAGCCCGGTGCCCCTGGTGAAACCCGAGATGCTCTGCGTCACGATCGCCGGCACGGCCTCGAAATACTCCTACGACGAGGAATGGCTGATGAATCTCGCGCGGTTTCTCGTGCCGGGGCTGGGCTCTACGGCCGCCGCGACGCCTTCCCCCGGCGGGAAGGGAACCACGACCGGGCTTTCTCCAGGCTGAGCGTCACGTAGTCCTCGTCCGCGGTGAAGACCTCCAGGGTGATCGTCCCCGCGTAACGCCGCCGCTTCAAGAGGCCCACGACTGAGGACCAGTTCACCGTGCCGACGCCCAGGGGAAGATGGTCGTCGTGGCCGCCCCGGTTGTCGGAGAAGTGGACGTGTCGCAGGCGGTCCCCGTAGCGGCCCAGGAACTCCGCCGTGGCGTTCTCGCGGCCCGGAGCGAGGTTGGCGTGACCGACGTCGAGGTGGAACCCGAGCGCCGGCACTTTCTCGAAGAGGCCGTCGAGGATCTCGAACTGCTCCGGTCCGCCCGAGACGTGCTCCAGGACGAGCGTGAGGCCCATCGCGGAGGCTTCCCCGGAGACCCTTTTCAAAACCTCGGCCTGGCTCCGGATCGCGTGGGCGAGGCCGATGTATTTCGCACAGGCTCCGTGGATGTGGTAGGTGAAGATCCGGGCGCCGAGGGAGGCGAAGTGGCGGGCGGCCCAGAGGAGCGAGTCACCCACTCCGCGGCGCACCTCGGGATAGGCGGCCTCGGCGTTCAAGTGCCAGCCCGTGTGACCGACGATGCCGAGCCCGGTCGATTCGAGCGCGCGCCGGACCGCGTCAAGTCGGAAGGACTCGACGCCCGCGCCGGGCGGCTCGAGCGTGAGATCGACGTAGTCGAATCCGAGCCGCTTCGCCTTCCGGATCTCGGCGACCGGATCGAGCGCCGGATGGTTCATCATGCCGAAACGGGGTGCCGGGGTCTTCCTTGTCATGGTGGAGAGCATAGCATGAGGAGTGAGGAGTGAGGAGTGAGGAGTGAGGAGTGAGGAGTGAGGAGTGCTGGGCGGGTGGGAGAGGAGCGCGGCGTGGACGGTATGCGGGGGCGGTGCTAGAGTTTGCCCATGAGAATCTCGAGTGACCTCCCTGCCTGCGTCGCGTTCCTGGCGATCCTTCTCGCCTCCTGCGGCGATGAGCCCGAGACGAGGATTGTCACGACCGCTCCGGACGTGGCATCCGCTCCCGCGCCGCCGCCGGCCGCGCCCCTGCTTCCGCTCGCCATCGCGCTGGAAGGTGACGTGACCCGGAGATCCGACACGGAGTACGTGGCGACCGGGCCGGAAATCCGTTGCGTCGCGGTGCTCATCGAGAAGGACACGCCGGTCATGGTCACGAGCGAGGTCCGTTGGGTGGTCGAACCGGGGAACGCGGGCGTTTTTTCCGCGGGCGCGCAGGGCGTCTTCTTCCTGCCGGACGCGGAGGGGGCGGCCACGATCCGCGCGGTCTACCCGGCGGAGGGCGAAGTGACGGCGAGGAGCCCGGGCCTGGTTCTTCTCTCGATGTGAGGCGGCCGCCCGCGACCGGAGACCCAGGCTATCGCGAACGGGAGCCGCGGCTCCTCGAGCCGCGGCTCCTCGCGCTTGCGCTTTCGCCCTTCCACGGCTAGAGTCCGTTCCGATGAAGCGGCGCATCGCGATCGGCAGCGACCACGGGGGCTTCGCCCTCAAGTCGGAACTGGTCCGTTACCTCCGGGGCCTGGGCCACGACGTGAAGGACTGCGGCTGTTTCAGCACGGAGACCTATGACTTCCCGGTTTCGGCGCGCGACGTGGCTCGTTGCGTGATGACGAAATCCTGCGACCGGGGCATCCTCATCGACGGTGCCGGCTCGCCCTCAGCGCTCGTCGCCAACAAGTTTCCCGGCATCCGCGCCTCGGTCGTCCACGACGAGTTCACCGCGAAGATCAGCCGGGAGCACTCCGACGCGAACGTCATCTCCTTCGGGGCCAAGGTCGTCTCCGAGGACCTGGCGAAGACGCTCGTCGAGCTCTGGCTGCGCACGGATTTCCTGGGCGGCCGTTACCAGAAGCGGATCGACATGATCACGGCGGCCGAGGAGGAGGCGCGGGGCGTCCCGGTGCGCCGGCGCCTCGTTTCCGCGAAGGATCTGGAGGGTGAGAACCCGGCCCCGACCGGCCCCGGCGTCACCCTCACGCCCCTCGCGAAGGACATTCTCAAGGGACGTTCCCGGTAGGAAACCGGCCGACCGTTTTCCGCGCTCGAACCGCCGCGCTTTTCCTTGGACCCGCGCCCCGGGTCTGCTAGACTTCCCGCATCATGCACCGTTGTTGGAGTTGCGGCAAGGTGACCGGCATCGTCGGCCGGCCCGCCCGCACGGATG
>CAZWVM010000278.1:0-3426 GCA_964637705.1 uncultured bacterium | reverse complement strand
TCTGCTGGATCGACTTGATGAGCCAGAAGGCGGACTCGAGCTTCGACTTCAGGTACTCGCTCACCTCCCCCTTCTTCCGCTTCTCACGTTCGTACATCCTCAAATAGTAGTCGCTGACGCGGATGGTCGGGATCCGGTCGTTCCTGAGCGAGACGATGTACTCCCCGTTCACCTTCTCGACGATGACGTCCGGCACGACGTAGTTCGTGTCGGAGGCCCCGAACGAGCGCCCCGGCCTCGGCTCAAGCGTCCGGATGAAGTCGATTGCCGCGCTGACGTCGGCCATCGGTGCGCCGAGGGCCCTGGCGATGGCGGGGAGACGGTTCTTCGAGAGGTCCTCGAAGTGGGATTCGAGGATGCGGTGTGCCAGGGAGGTTTCCAGGCCCTGAAGTCGAAGCTGGATGAGCAGGCACTCGCGGATGTCCGCGGCGGCCACGCCCGGTGGCTCGAAGCCCTGGACCAGCTTTACCGCCGTCTCCGCCTCGGCGGGATCGAGCCCGTGGGTGGAGGCGAAGTCCGCGACGTTCATGCCGAGATAGCCGTTGTCGTCGAGGCGGGAGATCACGAGGCGCGCGGCCGCCTCGATCGCGGGCGGAGGCGCCGCGAGCCGGAGTTGCTCGAGGAGGTGGTCGGAGAGGGGGACGGCCTCGGAGGAGGTCTGCTCGATAGCGTTCTCGGTCTCTTCGCCGCCGCCCGTGCCCCGCGGCTCGGCCGAGGAGAAGAGGTTGGCGAAATCCAGTTCGTCGGGCCCGGTCGAGAGAGAGTCGTCGCCGGGCGGCGTCGAGTCCGGCGTCGACGAGGATGACGCGGTTTCCACGCCGTCCGGGGCCGGCGCCTCGAAGTCCGCCTGTTCCCCCCCGGCCTCGTCGCCGTCCGGCGCGCCGCTATCGTCGCCCCGGTCCTCGTCGCCGCCCTCCTGTGACTCGAGGCTCGTCGAGGGGTCCTCCGTCTCCAGGGTCGGGTTCGTCTCCAGTTCCTGCTGGACGTGCTGCTCCAACTCCAGGGCGGACATCAACAGGATCGCGATCGCCTGCTGCATCATCGGCGTGATGGTGAGTTCCTGCCGCTGGGAGAGTTCGAGCCGCGTCCCCTGCATCATGAGAGCCCCCCGAGCTCCTCAGTCGAGCGGCGCATAGGGTTCCGCGCTCTTCGGGTCCGCTTCCCACCGGAAACGGTCGCCGAGGTAGTGCTCGCGCACCTCGGGATCGTTGACGAGATCCTGCGAGCGGCCGGACTTCAGTTCACGCCCCTGGAAGATGATGGTGGCGATATCGACGATGTCGAGCATCTCGTGCACGTTGTGGTCCGTGATGAGAACGCCGATGCCGCTCCGCTTGAGGTCCACGACCATCGCCTGGAGATCCTCGACCTGCTTCGGGTCGATCCCCGCGAAAGGCTCGTCCAGGAGGAGGAATCGCGGCTCGATCGCGAGAGCGCGCGCGATCTCCAGCCGCCGCCGCTCGCCGCCGGAGAGGACGCGGCCGAGGCTCGAGCGCACGCGTGCCAGGCCCATCCGTTCCAGGAGTTCCTCCGCGCGAGCCTTCCGCGCCGCGCGCGGGAGCGGCTGGAATTCGAGCACGGCCGTGATGTTCTCCTCGACGGTCAGGTCCCGGAACGCGGACGGCTCCTGGGGGAGATAGGCGATGCCCCGGCGGGCGCGGCGGTCGAGCGAAAGGGAGGTGATGTCGCGGCCGTCGAGGAGCACGCGGCCGGCGCGGGGCGCGATCAGGCCGACCATCATGTAGAACGTGGAGGTCTTGCCGGCGCCGTTGGGGCCGAGGAGACCCACCACGGTGCCGCTCTCGACGGAGACGGAGAGATTCGCGACGGCGCGGCGGGAACCGTAATCGAGGCAGAGACCGACGCCTTCGAAACGGCTGGGTTCCCCGCCGCGCGTCATCAGAAGTTCGCCCCAGGGATGAAGGTGCCGCGCACGCGCCCCTCGGCGCGCATCGAGCGCGTCGTCAGGTTGTAGACGATCCGCTCGGCCTCGATCTCGTTGCCCTCGCTCCAGAGCCGCGGCGAGCCGGTGAGGGTGATCTCCGACGAGCCCTCCATGAAGACCGCGCGCTCGGCGCGTCCGCGTCGCGTGCCGTCCTCGATCTCCACGCGACCCGTCGCCGTCGCGCTCTGGACCTGCTTCTCGTTCTCGCCCATCCGGATCTCGACGCGGTCGCCGCGCAGGGACATCGTGCCGCGCACGATGTGGACGCTGCCCGTCAGGACGATCAGTTTCGCGCCGGCGTCGTAATCGACCTTGTCGGCCTGCCGCACCTCGATCTTGACCGGAGCCGTCTCCGCCAGGGCCGGAGCGGCGGCGGCGAGGAGGGCCGCGGCGATGCACATCATGAGGATCGTTTTCACAGGGATACTCCTTCGAAGACGCCCCGCACGCGGCGGAGCGAGAATCGGTTCCGTTCCGGTTCGATCACGGCGCGTTCGCCGCGGACCGTCATGCCCGGCCGGGAGACGGTCACGGGGGAATCCGAGACCATGAGACGACCGTCCCAGTCGAGTTCGTCGCCCCGGATCTCCCAACCGTTCTCCATCACGACCCGGAACCCGTCGCGGAGCCTGACGAGCCGTGTCTCCTCGCCCTGCAGGACGAGTCCGCTGCCGGCCGTGGCCGCGAGGCCCGTTCCCAGTCCCCTCGGGCGACTGCCGAACTGCGCGGCGCCGTGCGGGGTGACGTCGAGGAGCACCGAATCGCAGGCCACGACGCCGCCCTTCTCGTCCAGGGTACGGGCCGTGACGCGCCAGAGCAGTTCGCCCTTCTCGTCGCGCTCCTCCAGAACCGCGTCGACGGCTCGCGTGACGGGAGCGACGGGTTCGGGTGGAGGAGCGGGAGGCTCGGCCGCGCCGCAGGCGACGGATGCGAGAGCCAGGACGCCCGCCGTCGCCGTCTTCACCCATGGTGTTCCCCGCGTCACGAGGCCATAATAGCAAGAAGCGTTCCCGACCGGAAGCGACTCCTCTTTCATGCGTTGCGGCGTGATCCGCCCATCTTACCCGGGGTCAGGAAAGAGCGTTGACGGACCCGGACGCGGGGGTAGAATGCCCTGACACAACAACGACAGAGGAGCTGCCTTATGACGCGCATCATCGGTCTCGTGATTCTCCTGGGTCTTGTCGCGCCCGCGGTCTTCGCGCAGGACGCGTCGGCGGGCGAACTGGCGGCCCTTCGCCAGGCTTTGGAGGAGGCGCTCCGCGAGAACATCGCCCTCCGCGCCGACCTCGAGGCGGCCCGTGCGGAGATCGACCGCCTGCGCGGCGGCGCGCTCCGCCCCGTCGCTCTCACCCCGCTCGCGGCGCCTTCCGCGGCCCGCACGCACACGGTCGTGGAAGGGGAGACCCTGGGCGGGATCTCGACGAAGTACTACGGGAACCCGAACGGCTTCCAGAGGATCTTCGAGGCGAACCGCGGCA
>CAZWVM010000277.1:0-3488 GCA_964637705.1 uncultured bacterium | reverse complement strand
CAAACTTCGGGACATCCGGCCATGGCGGTCGAGCTAGAGGTGTCATCTGTAAGACAAGTGTATAACAATATCCTGTCGACTGTCAAGAGCCTGCATCATTGGAAATCAGGTGATGCACAGTCGTTCGCGTGGCCGAAAGCCCGGCACATCACGCGTGATTGTGCGTGACGAATAGATAGAGAATGACGAAAAAGCCCATGGCATATCCGAGAGACAAGCCCGCTGTTCGAGAAACCCTCCGTTTGCGGCGTTCGAATGCGAAGCATACCGCAATCACGACTATTGGGACGAGCCAATGGATCGGGTCGAGCGAATGGCGGTATTCCCACCACCATGCGGCATATGCCATGGCGACACCGAGAAGCCAGTGAAGCGGGACATCCAGATATGTAGGAAGGTCAATCACGATTCGTCTAAAGAATCTATTGGTGAACTCGATTTCTGCAAGTACGCACCAGGCTGAGCGGGTGACGGATTGCCGGGCGCGAAAAGGTGACGGGGTGGCGGGGTGACAGATGGGGGGGTCGATCGTTCGGTCGCGACGAATGCGCGGAACGGAGACCTGGGGGCGCCCCTCATGGCGGTATCTTACACCCCGACCCGCGCCGTGGAATCACCTTTTCAAGTGGGCTTGAAGCGGCGCATCCGCCGGCTCTCACTCCTGCCGTGGACGGAACGCGCGGCCCGTCAGCGCCCCGGGAACCGCCCCTCGACCCGGAACCTCAGCCCTTCGCGACGTGCACCCGATTCGTCTGCGGGTAGAACGCCGCGCCCGTCGAGGCGAGTTTCTCGAGCCACAGGTCCTTCAGGACCGCGAGGTCGGCGGTCTTGTCGGAGGCGGGATCCTCGGAGGGTTTCAGGAGGTCGAGGGTCTCGAAGACGAAGGCGGCGGGACCGAGTTCGTTCCAGTCCTTCTGCAGCTCGCGGTCCGGGTGCGAACCGTTCTGCAGCTGGAAGCGCTGGCGGTTGAGCATGCCCGGGACGTTCGGGCTCGATCCGACCAGCATGCGGCCGCTCGAGGTGTTCGCGACGCGGAAGACCCCGGCGGGCCGCGGCGTCTCCTTGTACTGGCACAACAACTCCTTCCGTTCCATCGCGGCGCGGCTTCAGCGCCGCGGCGGGAGCTGCTTCGGGTTCCAGTCCGCGTGCGTCTCGTTGATGTGCAGGACCTTCGCCGGCGGGAAGCCGTTGAAGAAGGTCGAGGAGGCGTGGGAGTAGGCGCCGATGTTCTCGCTGTAGACGAGATCGCCCAGCGAGAGTTCCGGGAGCTGCTCCGAGAGCGAGATCGTGTCCAGCGCGTCGCAGGTCGGTCCGAAGACGGCCGCGAGTTCCTTCGGCCCCTTCTTGAAGGCCTTCAGGTGGTAGTGGCAGTGGTCGAAGATGATCCCCGAGAAGGTGTGGTACACGCCGTCGTTCACGTAGTAGCACTGCTTGCCGTCGCGACGAGCCTTCCCGATCACCTTGGCGACGAGCGTCGCGATGGTCGCGACCAGGTAGCGCCCCGGCTCCGCCACGATCTCCACCTCCGGCGGGAAGAGCCGGTCGAACTCCGTGTTCAGGACCTTCGCCAGCGCCTTCAGCGGCTTGACGTTCTCGTCGTACGGGGCCGGGAATCCGCCGCCGATGTCCAGGATGTTGCACTTCGTGAAGCCCCTCGAGCGCGCCTCGCGGAAGATCTCCGAGGCCATCTGCAGGGCCTGAACGTAGTTCTGGAAGTTCGTCGTCTGGCTCCCGACGTGGAAGGAGAGCCCCTCGACCACCAGCCCCGCCGCGTGCGCCTTCTCGATGAGGTTCACCGCGTCGCCGGGATCGCACCCGAACTTCGACGAGAGCTCCACCATCGCGCCGGTGTTCGGGACCTTGAGCCTCAGCGCCAGCCCCGCGCGCGGGGCGTGCTTGCGGACCTTGGCGATCTCCTCCTCGTTGTCGTACGTCACCAGCGGGCGGTACTTGTCGAGCTTCTCCAGCGTCTCCGTCGCCTTGATCGGGTTGGCGTAGATGATCTTGTCCCAGATGTAGTCCTGCCGCGCCCTCTCCGGGACCTTCCGGATGTTCTCGTGGACGATCATGAACTCCGGGAAGGAGGCGACGTCGAAGCTGCACCCCTCGCGGTAGAGCGTCCTGACGATGGCCGGGTCCGAGTTGGCCTTGACCGCGAAATAGGCCTGGACCCGCGGCAGCCACCGCTTGAACTCGGCGTAATTGCGGCGGAGCACCGCGTGGTCCACGACGAAGAGGGGAGTCCCGTGCTCCCGGGCCAGCTTCTGAAGCTGTCGAGGCGCGACCATCGTTCTCCTCCCCCTAGTCCCGGTCGTACACGAGGAAGTTCTTGAACTGCCACGGATCGCTCGTGTCGACCCGCGGATCGTTGTAGCCCTTGAAGGCGTTCGGGGCGTCCTTGAGCGGCGTCCAGTCGGAGGGCGTCGAGATGAACTTGCCGAGGTACGGGTTCGCCTTCCCGAGGATGTACTCGTGGGGGATATCGTCGGGGCGCGTGAAGCCCTTCGCGGGGTTCTCGATCATCCAGCAGGCGGCGGAGACGACGGAGATCGCGACCTGCATCGTCGTCGCGTTCTGGTGCGGCACGAGCCTCCGCGACTCCTCGATCGAGAGGTCGCTCCCGGTCCACCAGGAGTTGTAGGGGTGGCCCATGAGCAGCGCGCCGAGCACGTCGGCGCCGGAGGTGATCTCGTCGTTCATGATGCGCAGCTTCGGCTGGAGCTTGTAGTTGCGGCCGCGGAGCTCCCAGAGCGAGATGATCGCGGCGTCGCAGGGGCAGTAGGCGTAGTGCATCGTCGGGCGGTACACGGCCTTCCCGTCCTTCCAGACGGTCAGGGTGTCGGAGATCGTGTAGGCCTCGCCGTGCCGCACCACCATGCCGTAGGTGGTCCAGTCCGGGACCCAGGTGCGGACCCAGACGTTCATGCCCATGCGCGCCATGCAGACCTGGTTCCGAGGCCCGTCCTTGTGCTCGAAGGCGAAGGGCGGCAGTTCCTTCTCGTGCGTGCCCCACCCCATCTCCGCCGTCGTCGTCCCCTCCTCGCGGAAGCCCTCGATCGACCACGTGTTCACGAACTCGTCGATCTGCTTCGGCTTGTCCGAGACCTGGGTGTCGCGCTCGGAGCAGTGGATCACCTTCACGCCGGTCTTCATCGCGACCTCGCCATAGGCCCGCCGCGCGAGCGCGTCCTTCAATTCCTCCGCGAGCAGGCCAGAGGCCTTGCCGTCGGCGATCATGCGGTTCGCGATGTCCACGAGCCCGTGGCGGGTCCAGTGGGAGATGAGGCCGGGGTTGGCCCCGTGCTCGATGACCGCGGTCGCCCCGCCCGTCTTCCAGTTCGCGATCATCCGGCGGATGTTCTGGTGGCGCCAGTAGAGCGTCTTCTCGGTGGGATGCTGGTGCCCCGAGTAAGGGTCCCAGACCTCGACCGAGGTGTTGATGTAGAGGACGCCCTTGTCGTGGCACCACTGCAGGATCTCGCAGGCGT
>CAZWVM010000276.1:0-3499 GCA_964637705.1 uncultured bacterium | reverse complement strand
GCTCGAACGCTCAACCATAACCCGTCCATCCTCTCCTTGCCGGACCCCTGTGGCCGCGGCGTCTGACTGTGGCGCGGGACGATGCCCGCACCCAAACCGTGAAGATTACGCTTTTCAAGGGGTAAAGCAAGAGAAATAAGGGATCGTCAGTAAGGGTCAGAAGGGGATTCTGGGTTCAGGGGTTCAGTTCTCTATCCGTTGCCTTTTGCCTTCCCCCTCTCCTTTCCCCACCTCACGATCCGCGCGTGCAGTTCGCCGTAATCCGCGGTCGAGCCCCGCAGGGCCTCATGCACGAGGCTTTGGATCTCACCGTAATGTTCGCATGGCAATCCCCTCTCGGCGAAAAGCCTCTTCGTGTAGGCGTCGACGACGAAGACCGGGCGGGCGAAGGCGTAGCAGAGGATCGAGTCGGCCGTCTCGGGGCCGATCCCGTGCCAGGAAAGCAGGACTTCACGCAGCCGCGGGGTCTCCATGCGCCCGAGGGAGGAAAGCCCTCCGGCGTCGAGAATCGCGCGGGCGGTGCGCCGAAGACGATCCGCCTTCTGGCGGAAATAGCCCGAAGGACGGATCTCCTCCTCGAGCCAGGGACCGGCCTCGGCCAGGGATTCGAGAGTGAAGCCGCGGGCCGTGAGATTGACGAGCGCCCTCTCGACGTTCGTCCAGGCCGTGTTCTGGGTGAGGATCGCGCCGACGATGATCTCGAGCCGCTCGCGGGCGTTCACGGGGAGGCCGGCACGCGATGGACGGTATTGCGGCGGCATACCCGGCCGGATCGTGACCGGCCACCAGCCCTGGGGTCCGAAGCGGCGCCGGAGTTCCGCGTCGAGGCGACGGACCGTTTCCGGAGCGCTATCTCGAGCGCCAAAAGAAACGTCCTGATCGATTTCGGTTTTCATTAACACGGATACACAGGATTACCAGGATTCAGTTCTGAATGTATGAATGGCAGGATCCCATCCTGTTCATCCTGCAGGATCCATGTAAAAAGAAACCCCCGATCCATCACGACCTATTCCAATGGCAACGACTCTAAGAGGCCCTCGCCGTGGAGCTACCGGACCCTCGGGCGCGGCGCGCGGATGACGGGCTGCGGTCTCGTCTCGGTCGTCGTCGTTGCCGGCGCGGAAGCGGCGGGCGTCGAGGCGGGCGGCGGTGCCGCGGGCGCGGAGGCCGCCGGGAGCGTCACGGGCTCGCTCGGCGTGCGCATCTCGACCGGCTCGCGCGCCATCACCCGCGCACGGTAGTCGCGGCCGCCGCGGATCACCCACTCGCCCGGAGCCCGCTCCACCCAGACGCCGGGCGGCGTGAGCTGGTAGCGGGCGTAGGCCACGACGCGGCGCACGTTCTCGGCTTCCACCGCGTTGATCCGCTTTCCCTTCATGAACGCCTGGACCAGGATGTCCCGGTCGCGGTTCTCGTCGTCGATCAGCCGCCGCTCGGCCGCCGTGATCTCGCCGAGCGAGACACGGGGCACGATCCGGTTGTTCGAACCCTCGCCGGCCACGCCGCGCGCGAGCAGACCGAAGACTTCCGGGTAGCGCGACTTTCTCTGAAGGATCGCGTCGCCGACCTTCGTGGTGACCTCGATGTCGGTGAGATAGAAGGGCTGCCAGACGATGCCCCCGTCGTAATACGGCTTGCCCTCCATGAGGACGTATTCGCCCGATCCCTCGCGCGGTTCCTGCAGGTCGAGGGCCGCGCCGCCGGTGACGATGGACTCGACCTTGTAGGCCTGGGGGTGGAGATTGTAGGGATCGGGCGAGCAGGAAAGCGCCGCGGCCGAGACCGCCGCCACCAGGATCGTCCGTAACCAGCCACTCGACATCGTATTCACCTCCCGCGACTCCGGCCCCTCAAGAAGACCTCGTGACTCCGGATCTTATACTGTAGAAGTTTGCCCGGCACCTCTTTCTGCGGATCGAGGAACTGGATCGCGACCTCGAGGCCGGTCGGCGTGTAGTAGGTGCGGATGACGCGGCCCTTCCCGCGGAACCCGATCGACTCGACCGAGACCAGGACCTCGTCCCCCTCCTCCGGGGTCCCGAAGTCCATCTTGCACTTGCACCCTCCGACCGAGATGTCCATGAGACCGCAGGAGACGGGAGCCTCTTCGTTGATCGACATGAGGGCGCGAAGAACGACGTATTCCCGGTGATACTGCCGGTCCGCGCGGCCCTTGCGATCCTTGCCGCCGTCGTCCCCCGCACCCGGATCCATCATCCTCGCCTTCCGCTCCTTCGTCCCGCCCGCTCCGTGCTCTCGCCCGTCGCCACCTAGCGGAACGCCTCCAGAGAATACCCGCACCACGGCCTGAGGCAATAGCCCTTCTGGGCCTGGCTGACGCAGTTCTGGTCGATGCCCTGGTCCAACCCGGTCGCGACCTGGCCCGCGAAGAGCCTGACGTAGAAGTCCGCCCTCATCGCCGCGTCGTATTTCGCCCCCCCCCCCACCCCCCCCGGGTGGCCCGCGGAATTAGAGCCGACCAGGCCCCCCAAGTTGGGCGGGGGCCCTCCCAGCCGTGGTCGCGCTCGTATTTCGAGCGGACGAGGCCCGCGATGTGGCGCGGGTGCCAGCCGAGGGAGAGAAGCGCGCGCACGAGCGACTGGAGGTTGGTGGGCTTCAGGAGATGGGGGTTCGGATGCTCGAGCGCGTGGGCCACGCACGGCGGGACGCGCCGCAGATCGAAGCGATCGTAGGTGCGATGCCACACCGTCCAGTGGTCGTGCTCCGCCGCGTCGAAGAGCGCGTGGAACTCCGCGAGCCGGCTGGCCCGGTACTCCTCGATCAGCTTCGTGAACGGCTCATCCGCGCTCGGGATCTTCATCGAGCCGCACGCGGCGGCCCACGCGGCCGTCTCCGCGAAATTCCGCCGCATCCGAAGCCGGTCTCCCAGCGGCATTTCCCCCGTCGGGAAACAGGTCTGGACCGGGATCTCCCGCGCGATCGCCTCGCCGACCTTGTACCGCATCACCTTGTGCTTCTGGTGCGTCGAGAAGGGACACCGGATGTCGCGCATGTAGATGGGATCGCCGTACATGGAGAGATCGAGGGAGACCGCCTCGCGGCCGCGCGCGCCCGCGCCGACGGCGACATCGGTCGTGACGAGGGGCACCGGCGACTGGCTGCGCGCGTCGCGCAGGATGCATTGGACCAGGTATTCGAGAACGCGCCCCATCCCGTCGAAGGACTGGCCGTGCTGCAACGAGACGTAACGGTGACGGCGCCCCGTCGGGTGAGCATACTTCCCGGCGACGGAATCCTGCACGCGACCGATGGCGATCAAGGCGGCATCCGCGGCCGAGTCGCGCTTCACCCGCGTCGAGAAGTGATACCCCTGCCCGGTCATGATCTCGATGAAGGGTATTCCGAAACGCTCGAGGTTCCGTCTCACCGCGATCCGCGCCGGTTCCATCAGTTCGTAGCACCGGGCCGGGTTGAGGTAGATCTCGCCGGGATAATCGGCGTTGAAATACTCGATGTCGAGAATGGCCAGGGTGGA
>CAZWVM010000275.1:0-3578 GCA_964637705.1 uncultured bacterium | reverse complement strand
CGGTGATGATCATCATCGTCTGGATCTTGCCGGCGATCTCCGGCTGGCGCGCCGACGACTCCAGGGCCGCCGCGCCGACCGCGCCGATGCCCTTCGCGGCGCCGATGAGGACGAGCCCGAGGCCCAGGCCCAGGCCGAGCGAGTTGAGGGACAAGACTGCGTTCTCCATGAGAAACCTCCCGGAATTCGTGACCGGCCGCCGTCTTGGCGGCAGCGCGGACGCTCAATCTCTCATAGAACGGCCGGGTCTGCAACTGAAAACAGGAGCGGGGCGCGGTGGACCGGGAGCGAGGAAGGGGCCGAAGGCGCGCCCATCCGCCCTCCGCCTAGTGGTGCGGGTTGACCGCCATGCCGAAGAAGATCGAGGAGAGGATGACGAAGATCGCGGCCTGGAGGAGGGCCACGAGCGCCTCCAGGAGCATGATCGCGAAGGCGAGCGCCACCGGGCCCAGGGAAAGGAGCAGCACCGCCGGCGCGAAGGTCACCTTCTCCATGATGATGACGATGATGCCGAGGATCGCGAAGAGGACGAGGTGCCCCGCCATCATGTTCGCCGTCAACCGGATCGCCAGCACGATGTGCTTCATCAGCATCCCCGCCCACTCGATGAACCAGATGAGGGGCGCCAGCACCCACGGCACGCCCGGCGGGAGGAAGGAATGGAGGTAGGCTCCGAGCCCGTGCTCCTTGACCGCGCAGACGATCCCGAAGACGTAGACGATCGAGGCCAGGCCGAGGTTCATCCAGAAGTTGCCCGTCGCCGTGCCGCCCACCACGAAGTGCCCGACATGGATGGCCGGGATGAGGCCGAGGAAGTTCGCGACGAGAACCAGGGTCGAGAGCGACAGGAAGAAGTTGAGATACTTCCGTCCGTACTTCTCTCCCATCGCCGGAATGACGATCCCGTCCCTCACGGCGACGATGAAGCCCTCGACCGCCGTCGCGAGCCGCGTGGGGCGCCCCTGGGCGCGCGCTCGGGCCGCCGCCGACGCCGTGACCACCGCGATGACGCCGGCCGTGCCGAGCATCACGAGGTGCTGGGTCAGGTTGAATTGGAGCCCCATGACGTCGAAGACGCCGACGTAGGGGTGGTCGAGAACGTGATCGAGAAGACTGCCGCCTGCGCTCATGGTTGCCTCTCCGATGATACGGCAAACCGGCACGAAGTCCAGATGGAATGGGAGAGGAAGAGAGCGAGCAGGAAACCGAGCGACCGCGCCGGCTCGATGCCGCCGGGCCGAAGAAGATACCAGGCCGCCGTGACGGCGCCGAGCTTCAAGGCGAAGCCCGCCGCGATTGCGCCGATCGAGTGTTGCGGCGAGTGGGACCGGGAGCGGGCGAGACCGGCCGCCGTGATCGATCCGACGACCCAGCCCAGGGCGGCCAGGGCGGCCGTGGCGGACGGGGGCAGAAGGAGCGAGGCCGGCACGGCCAGGACGAGCGTCACGATGGCGAGCTCGCCCGCCAGGCGCGCCACCTCGTGCTTCACGGGCGTCTCTCTTCCTTCTCGGCAAGCTCGATTCGCTCGAGGCGATTCAACGCCTTCAACAGCGTCACGACGGCGAGAGAGAAGCCGAGGAGAAAGCCTGCGAGCGTCAGGAAAGGCGAGAGGCTCCAGGCTTCGTCCGCGACATGGCCGAGCCAGGTGAAGAATCCGACCGCGAAAGCGCCCTCCAACCCCCACGAGCTCATCGCCACGAGGCTCATCTGGCGACGTTTCTCTCCTTGTGGACTTTTCGGAATCGCGATCGATCCGCTTCGTCTCGCCGTCCGATCGTCTTTCATGTGCGGAGCATTCTGTGCAAACCTATCCCTGTCAATGACGCGTCCCCTGCCGGGAGTTCGAAGTCCGCGTTCTCCACCCGTGGGGCGGAACCGCTCCTTCCGCAGGCGAGGACAGGCCCTAACTCATGGATCCCGAGCAACCCTGCCGCGCCCATTCGTCCTTGCACCTGAAGCGGTTTAGGTGTATGACTCTCAGGACATTTTCGCGGGGTGGCGATGACATTGCCGCCCGGCAAGGAGCCTCCAAATGAAGATTCTTCCCTTCACGGTCGTACCTTCGCTGCCGGAACAGCTGCAGACCTTGCGGGTCGTCGCCCAGAACGTCTGGTTCTCCTGGCACCCCGAGGCGCTCCGCCTCTTCCAGCAGGTGAGCCGCGATCTCTGGGAGGAATCCGGACACAATCCGGTCAAGATGCTGGGGATGCTCGAGCAGTCCAAGATCGACGAGCTCCTGAAGGACGAGGGATTCCTGGACCAGCTCGAGCGCGTCTCTCGCGCCTTCGAGCGCTACATGAGCGCCACCTCCTCCTATTCCTTCCACCTCGACAAGCCTGTCGACTTCAAGGTCGCCTACCTCTCGGCCGAGTACGGCCTCACCGAGTGCCTTCCGCTCTACTCCGGCGGCCTCGGCATCCTTTCCGGCGACCACCTGAAATCCGCCTCCGACCTGCGCATTCCCCTGATCGCCGTGGGGTTGCTCTACAAGGAAGGATATTTCCACCAGGTCCTCAACGCCGACGGCTGGCAGCAGGAACGCTATCCGGACAACGACTTCCACACGATGCCGATCGAGCAGCTTTTCGACGACAAGGGCGAGCCGCTTGCCGTTGAGGTCCCGATCGAGAACCGGATCGTGACGGTCCACGTCTGGAAGATCCAGGTCGGCCGCGTGCCGCTGTATCTCCTCGACACCAACAACGCGAAGAACGCCGCGCCGGACCGCGAGATCACGGGCAAGCTCTACGGCGGCGACCGCGAGATGCGGCTGAAGCAGGAGATCGTCCTGGGGATCGGAGGCGTGCGCGCCCTCGGCCGCATCGGCCACCGCCCGGCGGTCTTCCACATGAACGAGGGGCACAGCGCCTTCGCTTCGCTCGAGCGCATCCGCCTTCTCATGCAGCAGCACAAGCTCAGTTTCGAGGCGGCGATGGAGTTCGTGATCGCGTCGAGCGTCTTCACGACTCACACGCCCGTCCCCGCGGGCAATGACATCTTCGCGCCGGACCTCATGCAGCGCTACTTCACGGGCTACGCGGATCAGATGGGGATTCCGTTTGCGCGGCTTCTCGGGATGGGGCGCGTCCGTCCCGACGACCGGAACGAGCCTTTCTGCATGACGATCCTGGCGTTGAAGTGCGCGGCATGGTGCAACGGCGTCTCGCGCATCCATGCCCGCGTCTCCCGTTCGATGTGGAAGGAACTCTGGCCGGACATGCCGGTCAAGGACATCCCGATCGAGCCCCTGACCAACGGCGTGCACATCCCGAGCTGGATTTCGCTGGAGATCGGCCAGCTCTACGACCGCTACCTGGGGCCCCGCTGGAGCGAGGACCCGGACAACGAGAAGGTCTGGGAGCGGGCGCTGACGATCCCCGACACGGAGCTGTGGCGCACGCACGAGCGGCGCCGCGAGCGCCTGATCGCCTTCGCGCGCCGCCGCCTCGTCAACCAGCTGACCCGCATCGGCGCGTCGCGCTCCGAGATCGAGCAGGCCTGGAACGTCCTCAATCCCTCGGCCCTCACCTTCGGCTTCGCGCGCCGCTTCGCCACCTACAAGCGGGGCAACCTCATCT
>CAZWVM010000274.1:0-3628 GCA_964637705.1 uncultured bacterium | reverse complement strand
CAGGGACTTGGCCTGGTATTCGTGGATCTTCATGGGAATTTTATAGCGGAAGACGGCGCAACGGGCAATGAGCAACGAGTCTTCACGACACCTCGAGCAGGGCGACAGTCTCGTGAAAGAAAGTACAGTTCGGCCGAGAAAACCCGGCTTTTCAATTGCCTCGTCCACGCTCCGCACCTACCATGCTACTCACGACGATGCGTTGGTGGTACGACATCATCTCTTCCTCGATCGGCCGCAAGGTCGTCATGGCTCTCTCCGGGATCGCCATCGTCGGATTCCTCCTCGGGCACATGTCCGGCAACCTCCTCGTCTTCGCCGGCCCCGACGCCCTCAACCACTACGCCGAGTTCCTCCAGTCCAAGCCCGCGCTCGTCTGGGGCACGCGCCTGACGATGCTCGCCGCGCTCGTCCTGCACATGTGGTCCGCGACGACATTGACGCTCGACGCCTGGTCGGCGCGGCCGGTCGGTTACGCCGCGGGTCAGAAGACCCTGGAGACGACCTACGCGGCGCGCACGATGCGCTGGGGCGGACCCCTGATCGCGGCCTACGTCATCTACCACCTCCTCCACCTCACCGTGGGCGCGGCGGGCCCCCGCTTCGTGAAGGGCGACGTCTACGCCAACGTCGTCTACGGCTTTCGCAACCCCTACGTCGCCGGCTTCTACGTCCTCTCGATGATCGCCATCGGCCTGCACCTGTACCACGGCGTCTGGAGCTTCTTCCAGACGATGGGAGCGAGCCACGAGCGGTACAATCCCCTGCGTCGGATCGCGGCGGCCGGCGTCTCGGTCGCGATCGCCGGCGGGTTCCTCGTCGTCCCCTGCGCCGTTCTCCTCGGTCTTGTCGGAGGTGACCTGCCGTGAGGCTCGACGCGCGCGCGCCCGCCGGCCCGATCGAATCGGGGTGGACCCGGCGCAAGTTCGAGATGAAGCTGGTGAACCCGGCGAACCGCCGGAAGCACACCGTCATCGTCGTCGGTGCGGGCCTGGCGGGTGGCGCGGCGGCGGCGACGCTCGGAGAGCAGGGCTACAACGTCCACTGCTTCTGCTACCAGGACTCCCCGCGGCGCGCCCACTCGATCGCGGCGCAGGGCGGCATCAACGCCGCGAAGAACTACCACTACGACGGCGACAGCGTCTGGCGACTCTTCTACGACACCGTCAAAGGCGGCGACTTCCGCGCGCGCGAAGCCAACGTCTACCGGCTCGCCGAACTCTCCAACGCGATCATCGACCAGTGCGTGGCGCAGGGCGTGCCGTTCGCGCGCGAGTACGGCGGTATGCTGGACAACCGCTCCTTCGGCGGCGCGCAGGTCTCGCGCACCTTTTACGCGCGCGGCCAGACCGGCCAGCAACTCCTCCTCGGGGCCTATTCCGCGCTCATGCGGCAGGTCGGAGCCGGGACCGTGACGATGCACGCGCGCACCGAGATGCTCGACGTCGTCGTCGTGGACGGGCGCTGCCGCGGCATCGTCTGCCGCAACCTCGTCACGGGCGCGATCGAGCGCCATGCCGCGGACGCGGTGGTCCTGGCGACCGGCGGCTACGGCAACGTCTTCTTCCTCTCGACAAACGCGAAGGGTTGCAGCGGCACGGCCGCCTGGCGCGCGCACCGGCGCGGCGCGGCCTTCGCGAACCCCTGCTTCACCCAGATCCACCCGACCTGCATACCCGTCACCGGAGACCACCAGTCCAAGCTGACGCTCATGAGCGAATCCTTGCGCAACGACGGCCGGATCTGGGTGCCGCTGGCGAGGGGCGATGGGCGGGTCCCGAACGAGATTCCTTCCCCGGAGCGCGACTACTACCTCGAGCGGCGCTACCCCAGCTTCGGCAACCTCGTCCCGCGCGACGTCGCGTCGCGCGCCGCGAAGGCGGTCTGCGACGAGGGCCGGGGCGTCGGTGCGACCGGGCTCGGCGTCTACCTCGACTTCGCCGACGCCATCGCGCGCCTCGGCGAGAAGGCCATCCGCGAGAAGTACGGCAACCTCTTCCAGATGTACCAGAAGATCACCGCCGAGAACCCGTACAAGGTCCCGATGAGGATCTACCCCGCGATCCACTACACGATGGGCGGGCTCTGGGTCGATTACCACCTCATGTCCACCCTCCCCGGCCTCTTCGTGGCCGGCGAGGCCAACTTCTCCGACCACGGCGCCAACCGACTCGGCGCCTCCGCCCTCATGCAGGGACTCGCCGACGGCTACTTCGTCATCCCCTCCACCGTGCCCGACTACATCGCCTCCTCGTCCCTCGCGAAGGTCGCCCCCGACGCCGCCGAGTTCACGGGGGTCGCGGAGGAGATCGCGGCGCGGACGCGCCGCCTGCTCGACGTCCGCGGCAAGCGCACCGTCGATTCCTTCCACCGCGAGCTGGGCCGCCTGATGTGGGAGCATTGCGGCATGGGCCGCAACGAGGCGGGTCTCCGAAAGGCGCTCGCCCGGATCCCCGCCCTGCGCGAGGAGTTCTGGCGGGACGTGCGCGTGCCGGGCGGCGCGGAAGGGCTCAACCCGTCGCTCGAGAAGGCGGGCCGCGTCGCTGACTTTCTCGAACTGGCCGAGCTCATGGTCCGGGACGCCCTGGAGCGGACCGAGTCGTGCGGCGGGCACTTCCGCGAGGAGAGCCAGACCGAGGACGGCGAGGCGAAGCGCGACGACGAGCGCTTCAGCCACGCGGCGGCCTGGGAATTCACGGGCGAGGACCGGCCGGAGACGCGCCACGAGGAGCCGCTGGAATTCCGGCACGTGAAGCCGGCGCAAAGGAGCTACAAGTGATTTGCGATCATCGATTTTCGATTATCGTTTTTCGATATTTCTCCTCGCTCCTACCTCCTCGCTCCTCACTCCTCGCTCCTCGCTCCTCACTCCTCGCTCCTCACTCCTCGCTCTTTCCAGGAGTCTCCCCGTGAGGATCAAGCTCAGGATCTGGCGGCAACCCGACGCGAAGTCGCCCGGGAAGCTCGTCGATTACGCCCTCGACGACGTCAGCCCCGATATGTCCTTCCTCGAGATGCTCGACGTCCTCAACGAGAAGATCACGCGGGAGGGCGGAGAGCCGGTCGCCTTCGACCACGACTGCCGCGAAGGCATCTGCGGGATGTGCGGCCTCTACATCAACGGCCGGCCGCACGGCCCGGACAAGGGCACGACGACCTGCCAGCTCCACATGCGCTCGTTCCGGGACGGCGACACGATCACGGTCGAGCCGTGGCGATGCGGCGCCTTCCCGATCGTCCGGGACCTCGTCGTCGACCGCAGCGCCTTCGACCGGATCATCGCCGCCGGCGGCTTCATCTCCGCTCCGACCGGCTCGCCCCAGGACGCCAACGCCCAGCTCGTGCCGCGCGACAAGGCCGAGAAGGCGATGGATGCGGCGGCCTGCATCGGGTGCGGCGCCTGCGTCGCGGCCTGCCCGAACGCCTCGGCCATGCTCTTCACCGCCGCCAAGGTCTCCCACCTCGGTCTCCTTCCGCAAGGCCAGCCCGAGCGGAAGAAGCGGGCTCTCGCGATGGTCAAGGCGATGGACACGGAGGGATTCGGCGGCTGCACGAACCACGGGGAGTGCGAGGCGGCGTGCCCGAAGGAAATCCCGATCGACTTCATCGCGCGGATGAACCGCGACTA
>CAZWVM010000273.1:0-3633 GCA_964637705.1 uncultured bacterium | reverse complement strand
TCGTTCTCCGAGATCAGTTCCGTGGCGGTCATGTGCGAGATCGACACGATGCACGAGGGACTCGTGCCCGATCTCTCGCTCGGCACGCACTTCTTCAACGAGATGGTGGAAGCGAACATGCTCTACATCGCTCATTTCTCCGCCCGGCGCGAAAACCGGTTTCACGAGGCCCTGCTCCGCGCGGCGCCCAACAGGCTCGCCGAACTCCTGCCCGAGGATGCGCGCTGGAGCCGAGGCATTCGCGTGGTCGATTCAAGGGACTTCTCCGCCGGCCTCAAGCTCTATCTCAACGCCGACGCCTTGAAGCAGTCGGCCGTGCTCTACCTCTCCCCCGGCCGCGTCGCCGACGGCCCGTCAGGCGGCGCGAAGGTCCCCCGGAGAAAGACCCGGCCCTAGTCCCGTCCCGTCCTGGTACCGTCCGCGGGCTCGGGCGAAAAGTGCACCGAGGTTCTTTCCTCGCGATGACGGGCTTCCCGGCGAGTGATCGGCCGGGGCGCCTCGGGCGGTGCGCCCCTCACGACCCGCGCGCTCTCGCCCTCCGAGACACGGACCTGGCCGCCGCCGGCGGACATGTCCACTTGCCCGTCGAAAACGAGAACCGTCAACTCGTCTCCGATGGCCGAGGCCTGGAACCCGGCGCGTCCCTTCGCCGTCACGCCGGCCGCCGCGGCGGTCAGCCGGTATTCCGACCCGGGCGGCAGGGCGCCGACGACGTTCAAGACGGCGCCCGTCTCGATCTTGACGTCGATACGCCTCGCCCCCGCCTCCTCGATATTGTCCCTCACCAGGACGCCGGAACCGGGGAGGAGTCGCAGGACGGCGCTCTCGGCCAGGAGCAGGTCCGCACGCCCCGCGTCCGCGACGTAACGGGATCCGATCGAGACCGCATCGCCGGCGCCTAACTCCCGCCAGGGGGCGCCTGTCGCGGCCTGCGAACGCGTGGAACCGGCCGTCCAGGTGACGACGCCCGTGACCTTGGCCGGCGGGACGGGCGGCGGTTCCCAAGCCGGAGACGTTGCCGGCCCGCAGGACACCGCGAGCGCGGCGAGGAGAAGAGATGGATGCATCCGAGCCATGCCGGGGATTCTATCGTTTCCTTTCCGGACTCGGCAAGGAGGCCGCGATCGATTAGACTCCGGCGGCGAGGAGGAACACGACATGCCCATGGGATTCGATCCACGTATCGCCGACGAATTTCTCGACGCGGCCCGGATTCCGCTCCGCCTGGCCGCCGTGACCCGCTCCGGGTTTCCCGCTCTCGTGTCGCTCTGGTCCGTGCGCGAGAACGGGCTCATCCTCTGCGCCTCCCAGGCCAATGCCTACATCGTTTCCAAGCTCCGTGAGAATCCCAAGGCCGCCTTCGAGGTCTCATGCGAGGATCCGCCCTATCGCGGCGTAAGGGGATGGTGCACGGCCGAGATCCGTCCCGCGCGCGGCCGCGAGGTCCTGGAAAAGGTATTGAGGAAGTTCACCGGCGGCGTCTCGAGCCCCCTGGCCCGCAGGCTCCTCGCCCGGGCCGAGGCCGAAGTCGCGATCGAGTTGACGCCCGTCTGGATGAAGACCTGGGACTTCACGGTGCGCATGAAGGATTCGCTGCCTGTCGTGCGCTGAGGATCGAGCCGGGGGCGAAGGCGCAGAAACCGCCGTCGTCTGGTTCCGTCGCGACCTGCGTCTCCGCGACAATCCCGCCCTTGCGGCCGCCTTGCGTCCAGGGGCCGCCGTCGTGCCCGTCTACGTTTCCGCGCCGCAGGAGGAGGCGCCCTGGCAGCCCGGTGCCGCTTCGCGGTGGTGGCTTCACCACTCTCTCGAGAGGCTGTCGGAGGACCTCGCCGCGATCGGTCTCCGTCTTGTCCTGCGCCGGGGTTCCACCCTCGAAGAGCTTCGCGACATCCTGCGCGCGACCGGCGCGCGAACCCTGTTCTTCAACCGGCTCCACGAGCCGGCGATCGCGGCCCGCGATCGATCCGTCGCCGGGTCTCTCGAGAGGGAGGGCGTTCGCATCGTTTCCTTTTCCGGCCACCTTCTTTACGAGCCGGGATCGATCCTCAACAACGCGGGTCGCCCCTTCCGCGTCTTCACTCCGTTCTGGCGGCGTTGCCTGGTTGAGGGCGTTCCGGCCCCTCCCATCGCCCGCCTGCCCCGTCTTCGCCGGCCCGGCTGGAACCTCCCGAGTCTTTCGCTTGGCGACCTGAAACTGCTCCCGGAGGTCGACTGGGCGGCCGGCTTGAGGAAAGAATGGACCCCCGGCGAACGGGGCGCGCGGCGGCGGCTCCGCTCTTTCCTCGCCCGGGCCGAAGGCGAAACGCTGTCCCGCGACGTGCCCTCCGAACCGGGCACCTCGCGCCTTTCGCCGCATCTCCACTTCGGCGAGATCTCGGTGCGCGCGGTCTGGTCCGAGCTGGAGTCGCTGGGATCGTCGGCGGAACCCTTCCTGCGACAGCTCGGATGGCGGGAATTCAGCGCGCATCTCCTGCATCATTTTCCCCGCACCGATCTCGAGCCGCTCGACGAAACCTTCCGGCGTTTCCGGTGGAGAAAGGATCGGGGCGGCTTCGAAGCGTGGTGCCGCGGTCGAACGGGTTACCCGCTGGTGGACGCCGGCATGAGGGAACTCGGACGCACGGGTTGGATGCACAACCGGGTCCGCATGATCGCCGCCTCGTTTCTCACCAAGGATCTTCTCGTTCCGTGGCAGGAGGGAGCCCGCTGGTTCTGGGAGACGCTTGTCGACGCGGATCTCGCGAACAACACGATGGGATGGCAGTGGACGGCGGGTTGCGGCGCCGACGCCGCGCCTTTCTTTCGGATCTTCAACCCCGTGGCGCAGGGAAAACGATGGGACCCGCAGGGAGAGTATGTCCGGCGATGGGTGCCCGAGCTTGGTCGAATACCGCCCCGGTGGATCCATGAACCGTGGAAGGCGCCGTCGGAAGATCCCGAGGATTCCGCGGAACGCGCTTATCCGTCCTGCATCGTGGATCATGATCGCGCTCGCCGACGCGCGCTCGCCCTTTACCACGGCCGTTCGCGCAAGTCGTCCGTGGCACGCTGAAAAAAGAGGGTTAGCGACCACGCTCCTCGTCCGGTTGGCCTTGCAAGTGGTTCTGACAGCCCGCTGAGCCTCTCCACCGGCGCGATTCTTTTCGAACGACTTTTTCCTGCGGCCCGTCGCATTTTGTCCGGCTCGTGGCCTATAATTCGGGCGATCGCCGAGTGATGGGGGGACTCGCACGAGAACCTGTCGGTCCGCGGCGAGGACGATCGCAAGATCATCCTCGCATCCTCACCGACGGATTCCCGCCCGCCGCTTCCCGCGGCCCACCGTGCCTTCCTTGCCACGCCGCCTGCGACGGAAAGGGGGAGGCATGTACGACAAGGACATGCGCGAACCGACCCGGACCGAGGAGATGATGGTCGTCACTTTTCGGGAAGTGATCGAGGGGACCATCTATCACAACCAGAACGTGAGGTTGAGCGACGCGTTGAACGCGGAGGCTCATCATCACAGCCGCTACGTGGCCTTGAAGGATGCCACGGTCTACAGCATCGCGACGCGGCGCCAGATCCTCAAGAGCGCCTTCCTGCTCGTCTCTCATCACCAGGTGATCTACATGACGCCCAAGAGCGCCGTGA
>CAZWVM010000272.1:0-3648 GCA_964637705.1 uncultured bacterium | reverse complement strand
TCATGACGCGAGCCCTTTATACCTCGGCCACGGGCCTGGCCGCCCAGCAGTTTCATACGGACGTCATCGCCAACAATCTCGCCAACGTCAACACCACGGGATTCAAGAGGGCCCGGACGCACTTCCAGGATCTCCTCTACCAGACCCTGCACCTCGCCGGCACGCCGTCCTCGGTCGGGACGCAGGTGCCTTCGGGCGTCCAGGTCGGTCATGGCGTGAACGTGATCGGGACCGAGCGCATCTTCACCCAGGGCTCGTTCCGGCTGACGGAGAACCAGTTCAACACGGCGATCGAGGGCTCGGGATTCTTCCAGATCCAGATGCCGGACGGATCGATGGCCTACACGCGCGACGGCTCCTTCGAGCGCGACTCGACCGGCCAGATCGTCACGCACTCGGGCTTCCTCGTCCAGCCGCCGATCAGCATCGCGCCGGAGGCGGTGAACATCGAGATCAGCTCCGAGGGCATCGTGACCCAGCAACTCCCGGACGGGACGCTGCAGCAGATCGGCCAGATGCAACTGACGAACTTCATCAACCCGGCGGGCCTGCAGGCCCTCGGCTCGAATGTCTACCGCGAGACGGCGGCGTCGGGCGCGCCCTTGACCGGGAACCCGGGTCAGAACGGGACGGGCAATCTTCGACAGGGTTACGTCGAGATCTCCAACGTCAACGTGGCGGAGGAGCTGATCGACCTGATCGTGGCCCAGCGTGCCTACGAAGTGAATTCCAAGTCGATCCAGACCCAGGATTCGATCCTGGCCACGGCGGCCGGACTGAAGAGGTAAGGCTGACGTGACGGACCGGCGCGGCTCGGACAGCGGCAAGGCCTGAGGGAGGGCGAGGTTTCATGGGACTCCTCGGGAGGATCATGGCCCTCTTCCTGGCCTTTGCCGCGCCGGCGTCCGGTCTTACGATCGAATTGCACGACGCGGAAGTGAGCGGCCGCATGGTCCGGCTCGGGGACATCGCCGTTTTCGGCGGCGTCACCCACGCCGAGGCCGACAGCCTGGCCGCTTCGATCGTCGGTTGCGCGCCGGCGGCGGGCATGACGAGGCCGGTGCCGGCGGAGACGATCCGGATGGCGGTCTTGAGGCACGGTTACCTGCCGCAGGAGATCCGATTCAACGGCGCGCCGACGGTCCAGGTGACGCGGCTTGCGCGCACGATCGACCCGGAGCGGGTCGCCGGCGAGGTTCTCGCGTCGCTCAAGCCGCTCGTGCCCGCGGACGTCACGCTCACGGTTCAACGCGTTTCCGCAATCCAGCCGCTGCCGCTCGGGGAGCTGACCTTCGAGGTGCAGGCGCCCCGGACGATGGAGCGGACCTTCATCGCGCCGGTGCTGGTGACGGCCGGCGGCGAGCGCGTGATGGTGAGCGTCACGTGCAAGGCCGCGCGCTTCGGCCGCGTGCTGCAGGCGGCGCGCCGCCTGGAGCGCGGCGTGACGGTGCAGGAGGGCGACCTCGAGGTCCGAACCGCGGACCTCTTCGAGGCGCCCCGCGGAGCGATCTCGGATCCGGTCGAAGCGGTCGGATGCGTGGTCGTGAGAGCGATCGCGCCGGGCACGGTCCTGACCGCCGCGAGCGTCGAGCGCCCGGCGCTCGTCGCCCGGGGCGACCGCGTTGTCGTGACGGCCCGGATCCCGGGCATCGAGGTTTCGATGACGGGCACGGCGCTCGAGCCGGGACGCATGGGGGAGATCATCAGGATCAGGAACCAGGCGTCGGGACGGATGGTGACGGGCCGGGTGACCGGTGCCGGGGAGGTCATGATCGTTGAGTGAGACGAAGCAGGAGACGAGGACGACAATGAAGAACGACACGACGATTCGGAACGAAGCCCCGGACGCGATCGGGATCCCCCTCTCGCCCGCCGCCATCCTCCAGCTGGCGCCCGTGCCGGCCGCGGAGACGGAACCGGTCCAGCTCGATCTCTTCGCCGACGCGCCCGCGCCGGCCCCGGCCGCGGCGAGCGATTCGGCCCCGGCCCTGGAATCCGCCACGGGCCTGCAGACGCTGCGCTCCAAGACCGCGCGACCGCGCCGCCGCAACCGCATGAGCTTCGCGGCGCGCTTCATCATGGGCATGAGCCTCGTGATCGCCGTCTCGACGCCCGCGCCCTCCATCTCCCTCTGGCAGCCGACGACGCGGAGCCTCTACGAGGCGAACCGCCGGGTCTTCAAGACCGGCGACATCATCACGATTCTCGTGCAGGAGAACACGTCGGCGGACCACCAGTGGAAGTCCGAGCGCGACAAGCAGTGGGAAGTGGCCGGCACGACGACCCCCGACGGCAACGGCGCGGGCACCAAGAATCTCCTCGGCCGGTTCTTCCCCTTCATGGGCCTGGACTACCAGTCGAACTTCCAGACGGACAACACCTCGGACCGCCGCACTCAGCTCTCCGCGACGGTGGCGGCGGAAGTGGTCAACGTGATGCCGAACGGGAACCTCCAGATCGTCGCGCGCAAGGTGATCCGCGTGAACTCGGAGGAGCAGTTGATCGAGATGACCGGGAACATCCGTCCCGACGACGTGAGCGAGAACAACGTGGTCTCCTCGACCGCGGTGGCGGACGCGACGATCAAGGTGAACGGGTCGCTGCGGTACATGAACGACCAGCGCCCGAGTCCGCTGGAACGGATCTTCTCCTTCGTGACGGGGCTCTTCCTGTGACCGCGCTCGCCCGCGTGACGCGCGGCGCCTGGACGCGCGGCGTCTGGGCGCGCCGCGCCGCGGCCCTCCTCCTCGCCCTCGTCCTCGCCCAGCCGCTCGGCGCCGTGCCGTCCGTGCGCATCAAGGACGTCGCCCGCCTCGCCGGCATCCGCGACAACCAGCTCGTCGGCTACGGGCTCGTCGTGGGACTGCAGGGCACCGGCGACACGAACCGCTCGCGCTTCACGATCCTCTCGGTGCTCTCGATGCTCGATCGCCTCGGCGTCTCGAACGACCAGCGCACGCTCGATCCGAAGAACGTCGCGGCCGTGATCGTGACGGCGACCCTGCCGCCCTTCGCCTCCAGCGGCCAGAAGCTCGACGTGACGATCTCCGCGATCGGCGACGCCGAGAACCTCGAGGGAGGTGTCCTGCTGCAGACCCCGCTCCTGGGGGCCGACGGCAAGGCCTACGCGGTCGCGCAGGGCGTTTTGACCCTGGGCGGAGGCTCGGTCGGCGCGACGGGCGCAATGGGCGCCGGCGCCGGCCGCTCGATGCACAAGACGACGGCGCGCCTGACCGGCGGCGCCATCGTCGAGACGGAAATCCGCTCCGACATCGTCGATGCCGACGGATCTCTCACGTGGGTCCTGAAGCGCCCCGACTTCGCGACGGCGACGCGCGTCGCCGAGGCCATCAACCAGGCCTACACGACCCCGATCGCGCGGGCCCTGGACGCGGAGCGGATCAAGGTGCTCCTGCCCGCGGCCCAGCGCCCCAACCCGGTCCCCTTCGTCGCTCGCATCGAGGACCTCCTCATGCAGCCCGATGCCGTCTCGCGCGTCGTCATCAACGAACGCACGGGCACGATCGTCTTCGGCGAGAACTGCCGGATCTCCACCGTCGCCGTCTCCCACGGCGCGCTCTCGGTCACGATCCGCGGCGAGATGGCCCCGAACGCGGCGGCCGGCGCCGGTCCCGCGGCCGCGACGGT
>CAZWVM010000271.1:0-3676 GCA_964637705.1 uncultured bacterium | reverse complement strand
GCTGGCCGTCCATGCGCATGCCGTCGTAGACGTAGGCGCCGATGTCGGAGGCGCCACCCGGCTGCTCGCCGAAGACGTAGAGCCCGGGGTAGACCTCGTCCCACTTGATCCTCATGTAGCGGTAGAAGGGCATGCCGTTCGGGGGATCGTCGCTGGGCTGGTAGAACTTGGTATTGTCGGCGCGCAGGCCGACCGCGCCGATGGCGGCCCACGAGAGGGAGTGGTCGACGAAGAACTGGCGGGCGCTTGCTCGCTCCTCGCAGACCCGCTCTCCGCCGAACCGCTTCGACCCGTCGAACATCTCGGGGTGATTGCGCGTGGTCCGCCCCTGGTAGATCTGCCCCGGCACCCAGTCGATCACCATTTTGATGTTGTGGTTCCGGGCCTTCTTGGAGAGTTCGACGAAGGACTGAAGGCGATACCAGCGTGCGCTCGGATCGGCGTAGGACCACTGAACCGCGTAGAGATCGCTCTGGTTGTAGCCCCAGGCGCCTCCTCCGAAGTCGCAGACCGGGGAGGTGTAGATGGCGTTCATGCCCAAGTAGTTGAAGTAGGTCATGGAATCCATCAGGCCCTGGAAATCGCCGCCCGTCATGTTCGGGTCCGGCGGTGGATTGTCGCTCCGTCCGGAGTAGAAACGGTCGATGAAGACGTTGTACATGATCAGGTCCCGCTCCTCCTGCAGGACCTCGCCCGACTGCCCGGGCAGGGAGGGCGTGTAAGAGGAGGTTTCACGCAGCCCGTAGAAACTCGTGACAAGGCCGCTCTCGTTGAACGTGGCGACGATGCAGTAGTTGATCACCTGGTCGCTGACCTCGGCCGTGTAGGTGTTGCCGGCCTGGTCGGTGATGACATCGGCGGCGTTGCAGTTGTTGGACCCGGTGTCGCACTGCCCGATGTTCCCGTTGTCGTTCCGGAACATCGCGACGGTGAAGGTGACGGTCTTGCCGAGGATGTCGGAGGCCGAACCGAAATAGGAGAGGGGTACGGCGAGTTCGACGAACTTGTTGATGGTGTGCTCGGAGTATTTGCAGGGCTGGCCGCTGTAGTTGGTATTGAGGAGGTAGCAGTCGTCGTTCCCGGTCCGCCAGCGCACGATGTGCTCCCAGGAGGCGCTGGTCGTGGTGAAGGCATCCTGCGCGTAGATCGACCGCCCCTGGAAGGCTCGCTCTTCGGAATTGCCGTTGTAGGAGATCGCGACCTGGCCGATCGCGTAGCCGTCGACGAATCCCTGGGTCGTCGCAAGGATGTAGAGATTGTAGGGATCGGCCGTCACCTGGAAGTTGCGCAGGTCGAGCGAGGTGTGATTCGGCGGCTCGGGCCGCTGATCGCCCGAGGCGTCGACCCAGACGATCTCCGAGTAGGCGGCGCTGTAGGAGGTGTCGTTGGAGGCCGCCGTTCCCTGCGGACCCCAGTCGCTGGTGTCGCCGTTGGCCTGGCGCCGGCTGACGTAGATGCCGTCGGAGGCTGGCGAGTAGCCGGTGAAGCCGCCCGTGTCTACGGCCAGGATCCGGGCGTAATAAGTCTGCCCACGAACCGCGCCGGAATAGGTGTAGAGCCGCGCCGTGCTCGGCAGCGTGATGGAATCGCGCGGCGGCGAGAAAGCCGTGGAGGTGTCGATTTGTATCACGTAGTTCATGATCGGGGCGCTCTCGGAGTGCACCGCCGCGACCCAGTTCCAGCGGATCGAGGTCGAAGCCACCTCCAGGCCGTTCATCTGTCCCATGTTGTTGTTGTTCTGGAGGTCGGTGGGCGCGGAGACGAGGATGTTGGTGGAGTCGGCGAGGAAGAAGGTGCGCGAAGGGGCGGTCCCGAGCTGCCCCGTCCGGTCGAAGGGGCGCGCGCGCCAGGTGTAGAAGGAACTGTCGATGAGCATGGAAGGGAGCGAATAGAGCTGGCCGATAACGGTGGTTCGATACAGCACCTGGCCGTCGAGGGGCGTGCCCGAATCCGCCAGCTCGAAGAGGAATCCCGCGACCGTGTCGCCGGCATCCGTGTCGGTCGGCAGGCCCCACGTGAAGGTCGGCGGGTTGGAAAGGACGGTGTCTCCCGTGCCCGGAACCTGGAACGGCGTGGGCGATGGCGCGGCGTTCGGCAAGATGGACGTGTCGGAGAGGGTCAACTGGATCCAGAAGTCGAGGTCTCCGTCGGAAAGGTCCTCCTCGTAGGCCGTCGCGTATTGTGCCGTGTCATTGAGGCCGGCTTTCGCAACGGATACCGCGTCGTAGGCGTCGCTCGGGGTCAGCGACCCCGTGGTGTTGGTCGTCGAGGCGAGTCCCGTGAAGTTCGCAAAGACAGCGATCGAGGCTCGGAACGTCCCGGGGCCTTTCAGGAGGAGATCCTGGCGCGCCACCTTGATCTCCACTACGCCCGCATCGGGGGCGACGGAAACGGAGGAACCCGAGGAGGGGTAGCCCCAGTTGGGGACGCCGGCCCCGGTGTCGATCTCAACGGAAAGAGTGTTCGGAATGACGGAATGCACGATGATCTGCCTCTCGTGGCGAACGGGAGGGGAGGAGATCTGAGAGTCGAGAAGCGTGTTCGTCTGGTCACCGATTTCGTTACCTCCCGTCGCGTTGAGGCTTGTGTCGATCGCTACCGCGATGTTGGCGCCCCACAGGACGAAGGGGCCAAGCCGGAAGAAGAGATAGAGATAGTCGGTATCGGCCTGGAGACGGGCTTCCTTCAGGTCGTAATTCGTGACGCCCTGACGGGCCTCGCCGCTCTTGTCTCGCCAGATCCACTCCGTGATGCCGCCGTTGGTGACGACTTGGGCGGTGTTGGCGAGGGAGGGCAGGACGCCCGGCCAGCGAGCGAGAGTCGTGACGACGACCGGGAGGCCCACGAGCGGGGAGGAGGTATCCACGCCGTCACCCGCGGAGACGTAGACAATCCAACTGTCCCCCACGGAGGTCGACTCAGGACGGACTTGGGACGTGAACGGTGTGTCCACGTCGTAGGTTGTGAAGCTCACGATGCCGTTGCGATACCATTGGAATCGGTAGATGACGGTGTCCTGCGCATCCGAGTCGCCGGCGCCGGAGGCGGTCGCGGTAATGGTGTCGTTGTCACTGGGTGCAACCGGGTCCATGGCGACTGATGCCGGGGCGATGGGAGTCCTGTTGGCGACCTGGAGGGCAAAGGCGTTCGACCGCGCCGTCGCCAGCGAAGACCCCGCGGTGGACTGCGTGTCCGTCCCGTAGAGGTAGGTCGTCATCGCGGTCGACTGGAGCTCGAAGTAGTAGAAGACCTGCGATTCCTTCGAAAGGGAGGGCAGGTAGGCCGACCAGAAGTCGGCTCCTCCGCTTTGCAGTTCCAGGCCGAGCGAAACCGGCGTCCATGTCGTCCCGGTGTCGATGGAGTAGTAGGCGTTTACGGAGGTGGCCACGCCGGACGGGCGGGTGCGCGCCACCAGGTTGACGCGGTCGCCGAAGGTGGGCGTATCCGGAGTTCTCATCGCGCGGTATCCCGAGATGGGGGCAGTATCGGGCCAGTGTGTCGCGTCGATGACACCCTGCTTGATGCGATAGAGGATCACGAAGGTATCCTGGAAGGGAATGACGGCGGCCGAGGCCGAATAGTTGCTGGCGGCGTTCCCGTTGAAGGGGGTGAGATCGTCGACGCCGTCCTTGTAGCCGTTGTGGCGCGCGTAGTGGATGATGGCGATCGTGTCGTT
>CAZWVM010000270.1:0-3678 GCA_964637705.1 uncultured bacterium | reverse complement strand
TGCCGTCGACCTGCCTCGCCTCGCACCCGATGAAGACGTTCGATTCGGCGGTGTTGAGGACGTCGAAACCGCGGTCGACCGTCGATTCCGCCCGCACGTAGGCGAAGTAGTTCTTCCGGGCCGTCTCGTTGAAGAAGACGCCGGTCTTCCCCTTGTAGATGTGACAGCGGCCGAAGAAGCTCGACTCCGGAACGTCCCCGCCGGATTGCGTGAAGTAGACACCGACCTCGCCGCAGAGCGCGAAGGTCGTGGACTCGACGAGGCACCCGTCCGCGCCCTCGAGCCAGAGCCCGTAATGAGCCTGCCGGACCTGCATGTTCCTCATCGTCAGGCTGTCGTTGCCGCCCGCCACCTTCAGCGAACGACCGGCCGTGGAGTCGACGAAGTTGATGATCGAGACGAGCGAGTCGACGCCGATCACGAAGACCGGGCCGGTGTTCAGGGTCAGGGAGGCCGTCGCCGTGACGCTGGCGTTGTCGATGTAGATCGTGTCGCCGACGGTCACCATCGAGAAGATCTCGTCGAGCGTGCGCTTCGGGACGAAAGGCGAGAGGCCGCTCTGGGTGTCGTAGCCGTGCGCGCTCGTCCAGGAGTCCCCGGCCGTCGAGAGGTCGTTGACGTACCACTTGTTCACGCCGTAGGTGTCGACGGTGAAGCCGATCGTGAAGGAGCCGGACTTGCCGTGCAGGGGCTCGGTGCAGGTGATCGTGATCGTTTCCGGGATGTCGTAGCTGAACCACCATCCCTTGACGCCGTTCGTCCACGAGGCCGTGTCGACGACCGTGAGCGCCCCGTGCCCGTTGTGGCTGTACTGGATCGTGCCGCCCGGCTGGCGCATGGTGCAGGGGATGTCGTTGAAGTCGACGGCGTTCAGGGTGACGCCGTAGGTCCGGCTCGTGTAGGCCGTCAGGACGTGCGCCGTGGGCTTGATGTGATTGAGAACGACCGCGCCCCAGGTGTCGTAGTCCACCTCGAAGTAGTAGTCCGCCGTGCCGTCCGAGGATTCGTTCGAGTAGTTCCCGCTGTTCTTGGCCCAGGGGGCCGTGACGCCGTCCAGGGCCCGGGGGTCCTCGGCGCCGCCCGTCACCTGCGCGGCGTCGCCGCCCGAGTTCAGGGCCGTCATGACCGTGAAACGCAGACGCGCCGGAGGCGTCCCCGTGCGGCTGACCGCGGCCCAGGGGATCGAGTATTCGATCGTCTTGTTGCTGGCATGGATGTAGCTGTTGCCCTGCCAGGTCCAACCGAAGGTCTGGTTGTTGTAACCGGTCTTGTTCAGGTTGACAACGGGCTGGATCTCCCACTCGGCGGCGGCGACCGTGTTCATCTTCGCCGAACTCCCGACGACCGCCTGGCCGCTCGAAGCGACCTGGTCCGTGTCGATGCAGAACGTGATCCACGGGCGCGCGGCGTTGCTGATGCCGTTGAACTGGAAGAGGCAGTAGAGGTTGTTGGCGTCGCCGATCGTGCGGAAGGAGGTCAGGTCGAAATCGTCGTCAGGGTCGGCCGCGTCGCCGCGGACATCGCCGGTCGAGGCCTTCCAGATGAACTCCGAGTCACGGACGATCGAGGTGTCGTCGTAAGCGGCGTTCCAATCCGTCCAGTCGTCGGGATCTCCGTCGACGGTGCGGATCGCGCCCGTCACGTTGATGATCTCCGCCGCGGAGGGCGCCGTGGTCTCGTACAGGTTCTGCCAGAAGTAATACTCGGTCAGCGTCTGCCCCGTGTTCTCCGGCGCGGGGTTCCCGGGGGGGTAGGAGTTGTAGAGATGAGATGTCTGCTCGTATTGGTGGATGACCACCAGCTTCATCCAGGCGGGCTTTCCGCCGAACGAGGACCAGTTGAAGCGGCACTCCGTGGTCTTGGTGTCCGGCCAGCCGTAGTAGAATTCGGAGTCGGTCGGGAAGGTGCCGCCGACCGGCCATCCCCCGTTGTACTTGTGGAATTCCGCGCGCTGCTCCTCGGCGTAGTCGTTCAGGCCGTTGCCGTCCACGCCGATCGCGTAATTGGCGTGGAAGGGGAGCGTGTGCGTTCCGTCGCCGCCCCAGTCGATCGTCGTGTTGGTGGAGCCGGTTCCGGCGGAGTCCGGGGTGGCGATGTAGATGAAGAAGTCGGAGATCTTGAGGTTGCCGTTGGCTCCGCCGTAGGAGAAGAAGATGCTGGTGTCGTCCCACGCGATGCGGAACTGGTTGCTCTTGCGTGTCGTCAGGTACTCGTCGCTCTGCCAGTCCCTCGTGTCGCCGCCGTCGGAGGAGGCGTTGATGACCTCCTTCTGGATCGTGATCGATTTCGCCGACGATACGTTGCCGAAGACGTCGCGCGCCTGGATGTAGCAGGTATTCGCGCCGTTGGGCAGGGCGGCCGTGAAGGCGTTCGAAACCGCCCAGAGCGAGGAGTAGGATGACGAACCCGGCGACTGGAAGATCGTGCAGGTGTCGGTGAAACTTGGTCCCATAATCCAGGCGGAGTCGAGATTCGACGAGGCGTCGGCGAAGGCGACGTTGAAGAGCTTGCCGTATTTCTGGCCGTCCGAGTGGATGACATACATGTCGCGATAGACGGTCACCTCCGGCGCCGTGGCGTCGCCGTAGACGTTCGCCGTGCGCGGCGTACCGGTGACGCCGCCCTCCGAACCGGTCGAGTTGCCCCAGTTCATGGCCTGGGTTCCGTCGGCGGCGGGATCGACGGCCACCTTCTCGAGAGCCGTGCCGGCCGTCGTCGCCTTCCAGTCGGACCCGTTGCCCGCCGTGTCGACCTCGTAGCCGCCCGAATTCGTCGGCGTGGCGTGAAGGACGAACTGGTCGATGTTGGCCTGGATGCCCGCGATGACGTCGGATGTGAGATCGCCGGTGACGGAGGTCGCGGCTTCCTCGTCCTCGATCAGGAAATAGGAATCGGGGTAGATGACCGATCCGGCCGGGATCGGGCCGACATCGCGGCCGCCGTTGACGTAGAGGCTCCAGCCGCCGATGTTGACGGTGTCCGATTCGTCGTTGAAGAGCTCGATGTAATCGGCGGAGCCGCTGACCGAGCGCATGAACTCCGAGAAGTAGACCGCGGCGCCGGCGGAGGTGAAGGAGGCGGGCGCGGCCTTGGGAGTTCCTCCGCGGAATGTCGCGCCGCCGCCGGAGCTGAAATGATTCTTGACGCAGTCCTGCCAGTTGGCGGCGTCGGTGCCGTCACCCGGGGTCGCCAGGCTCCGTCGTTCGAAGGAGTGGTAGTAATTGTCCATCGCGTAGTTCGGGATGTTGACCGGCGTGGCATCGATGGAGGCGCCGCTGTTGTCCTTCAAGACCATCTGGGTCGCCTGGGCGGGCCCGGAGAGGAGCGTGGCGTCGATCTTGTCCGCCGTGGGGTTCGTGGCGGCTTCGGCCTCCTCGATCAGGTAATACATCTGGGGCCCCAACGTCTCACCGGCGAGCAGGGAGGCGTTGAAGATGTTCGAGCCGCCCGCCTCGAAGGTGAAGGTGTCGAGAATGAAGGTCTTCGTCGTGCTCGTGTTGTAGAGTTCGATCCAGCAATTGCCGGCCGCCGGCTCGTCCCAGAAGACCTCGGAGATGATCACGTCGCGGGTCGACAGGGGGGCGCCGTTCGCCCGTCCCGGCGTGCCGCGGTTCAAGCGCCCCCGGCCGCTCGGGTAGCAGAAGTAGCGGGCGTTGTACCAGTTGCCCGAGCTGTCAC
>CAZWVM010000269.1:0-3686 GCA_964637705.1 uncultured bacterium | reverse complement strand
TCCTCGGCGCCCTCGCCTACGCCTGGGCCTTCTCGAAGGAACCGATCGCGGGCGTGACGCCGATCGAGGACATGATGCGCGTCGTCGGGGAACAGGAGACATCGCCGCTTCCGGGAGAGTGGCTGCCGCTCCATGCGCCGCTTTCCGTGGCCGGGCTCGGCGCGTCGCGCGAGGGCGAGACGTGGAGACGGATCGACGGGCTGGGGTTTCTCGCCGTGCCCGGCGGTCGCGGCGCGGGGCGCGCGGCGCGCCTGGAACCCGGCAGTCCCGTCGGCGTGAAGCTGATCGACGGCGACCTCTCGATCACCGCCATCGGCACCGTCACGTGGACGGGAGATTCGAATGTCCTCGCGTTCGGCCATCCCTTCCTCAACCGAGGGCGCACGCGCCTCCCGATGTGCGGCGCGCGCATCGATGCGGTCCTGCCCTCGGACCGGGTCTCCACCAAGCTCGGCTCCGCCCTCGACGACCTCGGAACGCTCCTGCGCGACGGCAATCCCGGGATCGCCGGGCGCCTCGGTCCCGTGCCCTCGATGATCCCGATGACCGTCGAGGTCGCGACGCCCTGGAGCCTCGACCGGTACGAGTACCGCATCGCGCGCGACGAACTGCTGACCCCCGCGCTCATCGATATCGCGTGGTCGGCCTCCGCGGAGGCCGGGCTCTTCACGGCCGGGCAGGCGGGCGTGGAGATCCGTGTCGAGGTGGGGGCGTTCGGCCGCGTCATCGCCCTGCGCGACCGGGGCGTGGTTTCGCAGAGCGTTCTCGAGGTCATGCCGACCCTGCCCCTGCGGATGCTCTTTTCCAACGCCTTCGAGAGGTTCATGCCGGAACGGGTGAGCGTATCGGTCTCGGTCGATCGCGACGTGCGCCAGGCGCGGATCCTGCGTGTCGCTCCGTCGCGCACGGTCGTGAAACCCGGCGATACCCTGCCTCTCGACGTCGTCCTGCGCGTCTACGGCGAGGGGGAGCGGCGCGTCCGGATGGACCTGCCCGTGCCCGCGTCGTGCCCGGAGGGACGGCTCGACGTGCGCGTGGGCGGCGGACGGGGATTCACCCTGCCCGAGCAGGCGCGCCCCACGTCGCTCGAGGAGTTGTTCGAGCGACTGGGGCAATACGAGTCCTCGGACCGTCTCGTCGCGCGGCTCCTGCCCGCCGGAGGCCGGCTCACCGAGATCGAGGGAGGGATTCTGCCCGAACTGCCGCCCGGATTGAGGCGCGTGCAAACGGGTGCGGAACGGGGAAGCGAAGGGCTGGTGACGAGGCGGCCGATGGAGTATCCCGTCGAAGGGGAAGGGGCAGCGAGCGTGGAGGTCAGGAAATGAGAACCCGGGGTCGTCGTATCGTCATGCTGCTTGTCACGCTCGGGGCCCTCGCGCTCCTGCCCGCCGACGCGGTGAAGCCCGGCCGCTGGGAATACGGCGCGCGCGGCGACTTCTCGCGATTCCGCATCAGCGGCTTCGAGATCGACTACGAGGGGCACGTCCGCCCCGGGCTCTCCACCGTCTCGCGCCCTCTTCCGGTCGACTACGCATGGTCGCTCCTGGAATTTCCGGACGCCGTCTACGTCGGCGCCGGCGACAAGGCGCGCATCCTCGTGCTTCCGCTCCCGGGCGAGGGTGAAGGCACGGGCCGCGTGGCGTGGGAAGGGGAGGGACTCGAGGTGTACGCGCTCGCGAAGAACGCGCGCGGCGAGGTCCTGGCCGGCATCTCCCCGCTGGGCCGCGTGATCCGCTTCCGGAGGTCGACCGAGGGGCTCTCGCCCGTCGAGGAGATCGTCCTGCCCGATTCGTACGTCTGGCGCATCGTTCCGGTCGGCGACGACGTCTGGATCGCCTCGGGCAGCGGCAAGACCGGCACCGGGGGCGCGATCTGGCGCTGGCGCGAGGGTCGCCTCCGGCTCATCCACCGCTCCGACGATCCCCACGTGCTCTCGCTCGCTCTCGCGGGCGACCGGCTCTATGCCGGCACGCAGGGCCCCGCCGGCGCCGTGCTCGCGGTGACGAACCTCGCGTCCGAAACACCGGGTGTCGCTCTCGTCTTCGATCCGCCCCAGGACGAGATCGCCGACATCGTCGCCGCGCCCGACGGGTCCATTTTCTGCGTCGCCCTCTCCTCCTCGCCCTCCTCCGCCCGCGCCACGCCCCAGGCTCCCCAGCCCGAGCCGAGCGGCGAGGAATCGGGCGAGGAAGAGAACGCGTCGGCCGAGGAGGCGCCGCGGCCGGCGGCTCCGTCCTCCAACGGGGCCGGCGTCATCTACCGCGTCGATGCCGCGGGCCGCGCCGAGCCGTGGATCACGTCCCGCTCGCCGGTGCGCTCGATGATGCACGACGGCGCCGCGCTCTACGTGGCGACCTCCGACGGGGGCCAGGTCTACCGCGTCGATGCACCCTCGCGCAGCACGCTCGTCATGACGCTCGACGAGAAGACGCTCCTCTCGATGTCCCGCAACTTCATCGGGACCGGCCGCCCGGCGACGCTGCACCGGATCGTGCGCACCCAGGAGAACGCCTACGTGCGCTCCCCGTCGCTCGACGCCGAGGGCGCCGCGTCGTGGGGCGTCCTCTCCTTCGAGGCCCGGGGCGCGTGGGAGATCCGGACGCGCAGCGGCAACTCGCAGTCGCCCGATCCGACCTGGTCGGCCTGGAGCCTGTCCGTCGCGCGCCCCGGCAGCCGCATCGAGAGCCCCTCCGCGCGGTATCTCCAGTTCGAGATCCGCTACGCGGGCTCCGACACGAGGGACTTCCTCCGCCTGCCGTCCGTGACCTACCAGGTCTTCAACCGGGCTCCCCGCATCACCGACCTCGCCGTCTCATCGCTGTCTCTCGATCCCCGCACGCTCGCCCGGCTCGGGCGCGGCGGCCCGCTCGGCCAGCTCGTGATGCAGGTCGCCCAGGCGGCCAAGAACCTCTTCTCCCAGCCCACGGCCTCCGCGGTTTCCGGGTTCGGCTTCGACGACGTGCTGCGACCCTTCTCGGGGCTCGTCCAGGTCCAGTGGACCGCCCAGGACCCGGACCGGGACCGTCTCACGACACGCATCGAGGTCACTTCCGAGGACGGAACGGACAGCGTGATCGTCGAGGAGGAATACGGCGGAACCTTCTACGTCGTCAACACGCGCTCCCTGCCCGACGGGCGCTACCGGGTGCGTCTCGTCGTCGGCGATGCGATCGACAACGACCGCGGCCGGGGGCTGGAGGAGTCGGCCTCGACCGACGTCTTCCTCGTCGACAACACGCCGCCCGCGGTCGAGCTGAAGACCGAGAACGTCCCGGAAGGGGGCGTTCGGATCGTCGGGCGGGCGTCGGACGCGGCCGGGCGCGTGGCCTCGATCCATCTCCTCGCCGACGATGGCCGCTGGCAGGCGCTCCTGCCCGAGGACGGGATCTGCGACCAGGCCGAGGAGGTCTTCCGATTCCTGCGCCTTCCGGGCGCTTCGCGCCGCGTCGTCGTCGTCAAAGCCGTGGACCAGGACGGCAACGTGGGATACGCTAGGATCCGTTACTGACACGTAGAGGAGCGGGACAGCCTCCCATGGCCGACAAGGACAAGTATCTCGATTTCGAAAAGCCGATTCTCGAGCTGGAGGAGCGGATCGAGGCCTTGCGCGCCTCCGCGCGCGAGGGCGGGGTCGAGAGCCTGGAGAAGGAGATCGCCGAGGTCGAGGCGAAGCTGAACGAGGCCCA
>CAZWVM010000268.1:0-3732 GCA_964637705.1 uncultured bacterium | reverse complement strand
GAAGCTCTGGCGCAAGGGCGAGGAGAGCGGGAACGTGCAGGTGGTGAAGGAGATCCTCGTCGACTGCGACCTCGACACGATCGTCTTGAAGGTCGACCAGGTCGGCGGCGCCGCCTGCCACGAGGGCTATTCCACCTGCTTCTTCCGCCGCCTCGAGGACGGGGCGTGGAAGGTCTGGAAGTCCGAGCGGGTCTTCGACCCCGCCGTCGTCTACGGGAAGAAGTGACATGAAATTCAAACTGGGAATCCCCAAGGGCAGTCTCCAGGACTCCACCGTCGAACTCTTCCGCAAGGCCGGCTGGAAGATCTCCGTCTCCTCCCGCTCCTACTTTCCCGGGATCGACGACCCCGAGCTCGAGTGCATGCTGATCCGCGCGCAGGAGATGTCGCGCTACGTCGAGAATGGGATCCTCGACGCGGGTCTCACCGGCGCGGACTGGGTCGAGGAGAACGGATCGGACGTCGTCGAGATCTGCGAGCTCGGTTACTCGAAGCAGACCTCCAACCCCGTGCGCTGGGTGCTCGCGGTCCCGAACGACTCGCCGGTGAAGGGCGTGAAGGACCTGGAGGGAAAGACCCTCGCGACCGAGGCGATGAACCTCACGCGCCGCTACCTCGAGCGAAACGGCGTGACGGCGAAGGTGGACTTCTCCTGGGGCGCGACGGAGATCAAGCCGCCGCACCTCGCGGACGCGATCGTGGAGATCACCGAGACCGGATCGTCGCTGCGCGCGAACAACCTCCGCATCGTCGACACCATCATGACCTCCACGACCCGCTTCATCATGAACAAGGCCTCCGCCTCCGACCCCGCGAAGCGCCGCAAGGCCGACTGGATCGCCCTGCTCCTCAAGGGCGCGATCGACGCCGCGAACCTGGTGGGTCTCATGTGCAACGTCCGCCGCGCCGATCTCGACCGCGTCTCGGAGATCCTCCCGGCGATGAAATCGCCGACGGTCTCTCAGCTGGAGGACCCGGAGTGGGTGGCGTTGAACACGATCATCGAGGAGAAGGTCGCCCGCGACCTGATCCCGAGGCTCAAGGAGGCCGGCGCCACCGGGATCGTCGAGTATCCCTTGAACAAGGTGATTCCGTAGAGAATCGGACGGGCGCCGGGATTTCGGCGGGGATAAGGAGAGGTACGATGACGGAAAACGAGGAACGAAGGTCCGCGCCGCGGATCCAGGCGCTGAACGTCATGCTCTTCCTTCGCCCGGGAGACCTCCAGGCCTTTCCCTGCCGCCTCGTCGACCTCTCGGCCACGGGGATTCTCGTGGAGCCGGAAATGCCGGAGTTCTTGAAGTCGGTGCTCGTTCACCCGGTCAAGGTCGGGATGGACATTCGCCTCACGATTCCCTCCCTGGAGATCGTCCGCCTCAAGGGGCGGATCGTCCGGCTCGTCGGAGAGCTTTCGACCGGTGTCCAGCTGGGCATCCAGTTCGAGGAGGGCGACGAGGACCTCGCACGGCGGCTCGAATGCTTCAACGAGGGGAAGCCCGTCGGCCGCAAGACGCTCGCCATGGAGGAATACTGAGCGGATGGCGCGTCTTGCGCCACTCGGCCTTCTGCTCGGCTTTCTCGCCACCGCGGCCTGCGCCCAGCCTGCGACGTCTCCGGACCCCGCTCCGCCCGGGATTCCGGCCGCTTCGCCGGGTCCCCCGGTTTTCCTGCACGGCGCCGACATATCCTGGACCGACGAATTGTCGTCGAAGGGAGCGACCTGGGCGGACAGCGCGGGTCGGACCGCGAACCTTCTCCAGCTCCTGAAAAGCCGCGGCGTCAACGCGATTCGATTGCGCGCCTGGGTCGATCCGCCGGGCGGATGGTGCGGCAGCGCCCGCACGATCGCCATGGCGCGCCAGGCGCGCGCCGCGGGCTTCAAGCTGCTCCTCGATATCCACTATTCCGACCACTGGGCCGATCCGGGCAAGCAGAACAAGCCCGCGGCGTGGAGAAACCTTTCGTTCGAGGAACTCGAGCGGGAGGTGCGCCGATACACGCGGTCTCTCGTCGCCCAGATGGTCGCGCAGGACGCGAGCCCTCACATGGTCCAGGTGGGCAACGAGGTGACGGGCGGCATGCTCTGGGACGACGGCCGCGTCGGCGGCGCCTTCGACCGACCGGAGCAGTGGGACCGATTCGCGGGACTGCTCGCGGCCGGGATCGCCGGTGTCCGCGAGGGAGCGGGATCCGGCCCGTCGATCGAGACGATGGTCCATGTCGACCAGGGAGCGAACCTGCCCGGATGCCGCTGGTTCTTCGACAAGCTTCTCGCGCGCGGCGTCGAGTTCGATCTGATCGGGCTCTCCTATTACCCCTGGTGGCACGGGAACCTCGAGGCCTTCTCCGAGAACCTCGAGGGCCTCGCGAACACGTACGAGAAGAGGATCATCGTCGTCGAAACGGCTTATCCCTGGACGCTCCGGTGGAACGACAACGAGCACAACATGGTCGGGACGGAAAGCCGGCTTCTCCCGGGATTCCCGGCGACGCCCGAGGGCCAGGCGGCTTTTCTGCGCGAGGTCATGGGGCGCGTGCGCGCCGCTCCGAAGTCCCTGGGCGCCGGCGTCTTCTACTGGGAGCCGGCCGCTCTCTCTCTCCCCGGCCACGGCTCCTCCTGGGAAAACCTCTCGCTCTTCGATTTCACCGGCCGCGAACTGCCCGGGCTGAGGGCGCTGGGGGACTGAACGTTCAGCCGAAGCGATAGTGCTTCTTGACCGCCTTTTTCACATTCCAGGTGCAGGAGAGCCCGGCAGGGAAGGCGACGAAATCGCCCGGGCCGAAGGTAACCGCGCCGCCTTTGCAGGTCACCTCGACTTCGCCTTCGAGGATGTAGCAGGTCTCAGGTTCGTCGTAGGTCCACGGGAAGCTCGAAACGCCGCAACCCCACGTGCTCCAGCGCCCGATGCCCAACGACTCGAACTCGCCCTTCGCGAGTTTCCTCACCTCAACCGTCATCGCGATCCTCCTTCCGCCTGCGCCGCTCCAGCCGCGTCATCCGTTTCCGGTTGGCGCGCCTGAGGAGTTCCTCGGGATCGCGCCCCTCGAGGGAGAGCAGGAGCGCGGCGTCCTCGAGGATGCGCGCGGTGTCGCGTCGGCCCCTCCCGAGCCGCGCTCGAACCGCGGAGAGCGTCTCGCCCGCTCCGCCGGACTTCTCCACGATGCGGAAGAGCATGAGGAGAGCGGGGAGGTCCCGGGGGATGCCCGAGAAGAGGCCCGACTTCTTCCTGGACGCGCGCCCCGCCTTCTCCTTCGAACGCCGCTTGATCTCCTCCCAGTTCGCGATCACCTCGCCCGCGTCCTTGACTTTCACGTCGGCAAAGACGTGCGGATGGCGCTCGACGAGCTTCTCGGAGATGCCGTCGATGACGCGCGCGAGATCGAAGGCCTTGCGCTCGCGGGCGACCTGGGCGTGGAAGACGACCTGCAGGAGAAGATCGCCGAGTTCCTCGCGGATCGCCGCGTCGTCGCGCTCGTCGATCGCGTCGTGCAGCTCGTAGGTCTCCTCCAGCGCGTACTTCTTCAAGCTCTGGTGCGTCTGCTCTCGGTCCCAGGGACAACCGCCGGGGGCCCGGAGTCGAGCCATGATCGCGGCCAACCGCTCGATCGCGGCGCCGGCGGAGTCGGAAGGCGGGGACGGCCGGGCCGCGCGCCGCCGGCCCGCGCGCCGCCGGCTCGACTTCACTTCACGCGCCACGGGTTCGCCTCCACGCGGCTTTCCTTCCGCATCCG
>CAZWVM010000267.1:0-3734 GCA_964637705.1 uncultured bacterium | reverse complement strand
CCCGCGCGCATGCGTCCCGTTCCCAGGTCAATTCGTTCACATGGGAGATGTCGTGCTCGGCGCGGGCATCCTCGAGGCTCTTTTCGAGAGCCCGCTCACGGGCCTCCAACTGTGCCAATTCCGCAGTCTTCGCTTCGTGCTGTTCCTGGATCCGGGCCACCTCGAGGTCGTATTGCTTCATGAGCGAGGCTTCCTGCCTGAACTGGTTGGGGGTTACGATGAACGTCTGCGGATTGGTGAACTGTCCCAGGACGACCGGCCGGCGCGCGACGGGCAGGCACGACCTTCCGCTCCGGCGCGTCGACGCACCATCGATCTCGGCCAGGAAGACGGCCTCGCTCGCCTCGACCACCGCGGTCGGAGTGAGCAGCCTCAGGCTGGAGCCGTCGTTCATGTTCCTCAAGACGCCCACGGCGCGACCCGATGCGAGGCGCGCTGTGAAGGTGTACAGGTCATGCGTCGAAGGGAAGAGACCGAAGACGGTCGCCGTGTCGCGCAACGCGACGGCCGAGACGATCTCAAGGGCGAGTTCCGAGTTCGCCGCCAGCGAGATGTGGTTGCCGTTGGAGAGACGGATGATCGCGCGCGCATCCGCGCCGGTGCGGATCCGGTCGCCCCAGGAGAGGGGCATCCGCTCGCTGGCCGGGGACCAGTTCCGGCCGTTCCTCGTCCAGACCTCGACTTCGCCGCGGGCCGTCGCGAGGTAGGCGCGGTGTTCGCGCTCGGCGTCGCCGGAACCCGCGCATACGACGATCAGGGCGACCATGAGCGCGAGGGCGATGACCAGCCGGAGACGAGACATGTCGATCCTCCTTCATTGCGACGCCCGGACAACCGGGCGGGATTCGTACGCGGTGCGCATACAATACGATCCTCACCGGATTCGGCAAGGGCCGCGGCGTCGAGGAGACGGGTAGCCGCGAGCCGGGAGGAATGGTAGAATGGAGTCGTGCCGGGCGGAGGACCGCCAGAGCGCGGCTCCGCGACCGGCATGGTCGCCCCGTCAGGAGGCTATGAAGATGTCATGTAACTCTCGAGGCTGAGCACCGCCTCTTCGTTCCCGCCGAGCCCCGCTCCGCGCCGTCTCGCTTCTCCGAAATTGTCCCTGCGCGTGGCTATCGTCAATCCTCGTTTCGAGCCTTCCTACTGGGGATTCGATTACGCCTTGCCGCTGTATCCCGGCGGCAAGAAGAGCGGCATGATGACGGGCGCGCTGCCGGCCCTGGCCGGCCTGGTGCCTGCCCCACACCGGGTCACGCTCATCGACGAGAACGTGGAGGAGATCGATTTCGCGCGTCTCGGATGCTTCGACGTCATCGGGGTCACCGGGATGAACGTCCAGAAGAGAAGGATGAAGGAGATCCTCCTCCGGTTGCGCGACTCGGACGCCGTCGTCGTCGTGGGGGGCGCCTACGCCACGGTCGCGCCTTCCTACTTCGAGGGGCTCTGCGACGCCGTCTTCGTGGGCGAGGCGGAGGAGACGTGGCCGGCCTTCCTCTCCGACCTGGCGGCGGGTCGGCCGATCGCGCCCGTGCTTCGGCAGGAACGATGGACGGAGATGTCGCGGGTGCCTCGTCCGCGTTACGACCTGCTCCCCGCCCGCCTCTACGCCTCCGGCTCGCTCCAGTTCTCGCGCGGCTGCCCCTACCGGTGCGAGTTCTGCGACATCGCCGTGACGTTCGGGCGAAGGCCCCGCGTGAAGGACCCCGGGCAGGTGATCGCGGAACTGGACGACATGAGGCGTGCCGGCTTCTTCTCGGTTTTTATCGTCGACGACAACTTCATCGGGAACAAGGCGGCCGCCCGCGCCCTGCTCGTCAGGATCCTCGCCTGGCAGGAGGAACACGGCTTTCCGCTTCGGCTTTCGACCGAGGCGAGCCTGGATCTCGCCGACCACCCCGACCTCCTGCAGCTCATGTACGACGCGAACTTCCGCTACGTCTTCGTCGGCATCGAGACGCCGCGGGAGGCCTCGCTCGCCGAGACGAAGAAGCACCAGAACCTCGGCGCCGAACCCCTTTCGGTGCGCATCGACCGCATCCGCGACGCCGGCATCGACGTCTACGCCGGTTTCATCGACGCGTTCGACGGCGACGACACGGGGATCTACGAGCACCAGTATCGCTTCATCCAGGAAAACGGCATCCTGCTCGCCATGGTCGGGATGCTCCAGGCCATACCCACCACGCCCCTGCACGCGCGCCTGGCCGCGGAGGGGCGTCTCGTGGAGCACGACGAGAATCTCAACATCGTTCCGAAGCTGATGACGCGCGAGGAACTCCGCGCGGGATACCACGAACTGGTCAGGAGGCTCTATGAGCCGGAGGCCTTCTTCGAAAGGCATTTTCGCTTCCTCCAGCATCCCGCCTATACCGCGCGACGCGCGGCCATCGCGAGGAAGACAGGAGAGGGGAGGGGACTGCGCACCCTGGGATTCGGCCTGTGGCTTCTCCTCTCGCTGAGCGTGGCCCTGGCGCGCGATGGGTCGCTGCGCTCGATCGGCACGGCCTACCTCATGGCTTACGCCCGGCAGTGGAGTCGGGGCCGTCCCGGCATGACGGGCTTCGCCCCGTTCATGAACCGTTGCGTCACCCATTGGCATTTCTACCGCTTCACCCGCGAGGCGGTCGCGGGTCGTCTTCGCCTCTACAACTCGGGTTGAGCCGCCTCCGGGGGGACGGTGAAGCGGGGCGTGAGCCGGGTCGAACGCCCCTCGACGCTCACGGTCGTCTTCGCGAAGCCGAATCGATCGCCCGGGTCGGCGTTGCACGGCGGGCGATGCTCGTGGATGAGCGCCGCTTCGATCCGCCGACGCCCCGTCTCCTCGGTCGCGGCGAAGGAGAAGCAGATTTTTTCCTGCCCCTTCGCCTCCCGGCCCCAGGCGCGGGATTCCTCCTCGCTTTCGATGAGCTTCCAGACGTTCTCGCCTTCGCCGATGTAGAGAAGGCGCCCGATGCGGAGCTTGCCCTGCTCGGGCGAGGGAAGACACGTGTAGACGCAGAAGATGCCCGCCGCCGCCTCCCGGTTCTTGGGCGGGTGCAGCCAGTAGCCTTTGAAATCTAGGTGAAAGTGGGCGGAATCCATGCCGGTGACCTCCTGGCGCGGCGCGAGGGCCGCGATGCGTGCGAATGCCGTAGCGGGGCTTGGTTTTCCGACTCATGACGGAAGGTCCAGGAGAAGAAAGGTCACGGGCCCGGAATCGGGCCGATGCAGGACCAAGCGAGTATTCGCGCCAGTGTAGCAGGAAACGTAGCCCCGGGCCACGTCCATTTCGGGGGCGCAGCGGCCTGTGGATAGCGAAACCGGCCGAATTGACTTCTTCTTGTGCGATCTGTAACATATTTCGACTCAATTCCCGGCAGGAGGAACTGCAAACATGGCACTCAAGATCGGTATCAACGGCTTCGGACGCATCGGGCGACTCGTCTTCCGCGCGGCGGTTGCGCGTCCCAACGTCGAGATCGTCGGCATCAACGACCTCTTCGATTCCAAGCAGCTCGCTTACATGCTCAAGTATGACACCGTCCACGGTCCGTTCGACGGCACCGTCGAGGCCGCCGAGGGCGCCCTCGTGGTGAACGGCAAGAAGGTCCGCCTCACCGCCGAGAAGGATCCGGCCAACCTCAAGTGGAACGAGGTCGGCGCCGAGATCATCTGCGAGTCGACCGGGTTCTTCCTGGAGAAGGAGAAGTGCGAGGCGCACCTGAAGGCCGGCGCGAAGAAGGTCATCATGT
>CAZWVM010000266.1:0-3746 GCA_964637705.1 uncultured bacterium | reverse complement strand
GATCGGCAACGTCGTGGTCGAGGACAACGTCGAGATCGGCGCCAACTGCACCGTCGACCGCGCCGCCTCCGGATCGACCCTGATCCACTCCGGCACCAAGATCGACAACCTCGTTCACATCGCGCACAACGTCGTGATCGGCCACGACTGCCTCATCATCGCCCAGGTCGGCATCTCCGGATCCGTCACCGTGGGCGACAACGTGACGCTGGCGGGCCAGGTCGGCGTGGCGGGACACCTGGAGATCGGGCCGCGCACGGTCGTCGCGGCCAAGTCCGGCGTCACCAAGTCGATCCCGGGCGGGATCCACGTCTCGGGATTCCCCGCCAAGCCGCATGTCGACGAGAAGAAGATCATGATCTCCCTGCCGCGCCTCCCGGATCTGATCCGCAAGGTCACCCAGCTCACCAACGCCATTCAGCGCCTTGCCAGGCGCATCGACAAGATCGAGGGAGGTCGATCATGACCCAGGCCACGCTCGCGTCCGACGTCACCTTCTCCGGGGCGGGACTCCACACCGGCGAGGACGTCAGCGTCCGGATCCGGCCGGCGGAGCCCGATCGGGGCATCGTCTTCGTGCGCACCGACATGGTGGAGTCTCCTGAGATTCCCTTGAGCCCGGACTACGTGATCGCCACCGAGCGCGGGACGACGGTCGGCCGCGGGGAGGCGGCGATCCACACGGTGGAGCATCTTCTCGCCTCCCTCGGGGGCCTGGAGATCGACAACGCGGTGATCGAGGTGGACGGGCCGGAGATCCCCACGGTGGACGGATCGGCCCTGCCCTTCGTCCGGGCCATCCAGGCGGCGGGCGTGAAGAAGTACAACGTCCCGGCCAAGGCCTTCCGCGTGAGGGAGCCGGTGTGGCTGGAGGACGGCGACAAGCAGATCGTGGTCCTGCCCTCCGCGGACTTCAAGATCTCCTGCACCATTCATTTCCCCGGCACCGGGATCGGTTCGCAGTTTCTCACCCTCACCCTGACGCCGGAGGTCTTCGCGAAGGAGATCGCCCCGGCCCGCACCTTCTGCTCGCTCGACGAGGTCGAGGCCCTCAGGAGCGCCGGGCTGATCAAGGGCGGAAGCCTCGAGAACGCCGTCGTCTTCGGGCCCCAGGGGCCCTACGAGAGCTGCCGGCTCCGCTTCCCCGACGAGCCGGTGCGGCACAAGATGCTCGATCTCATCGGCGACTTCATGTTCCTCGGGGCCCGGCTCAAGGGCCATGTCGTCGTGATCCGCGGCGGGCACGGATTGAACGTGAGGATGACGCGGAAGCTCGACGAACTGAGACAGAAGACGGTGGCCTACTACCACCGCAGTCTCCCGGTCGCGAACGAGCAGTTGGACATCCAGGCCATCAAGAAGATCCTCCCCCATCGCCACCCCTTCCTCCTCGTCGACCGCATCCTCTCCATCGAGCCCGGAAAGAAGATCGTGGGACTGAAGAACGTGACGGGTAACGAGGACTTCTTCATCGGGCATTATCCGCAGTATCCGGTGATGCCCGGAGTCCTCATCGTCGAGGCGATGGCCCAGGTCGGCGGCGTGATGCTTCTCTCCGGCTCGGACTCGCCCGGGCGCCTCGTTTTCTTCACCGGGCTCGACAAGGTGAAGTTCCGACGCCCGGTGGTGCCCGGAGACCAGGTGATCTTCGAAGTGGAGGCGATCCGGGTGCGGTCGCGCATGGCCCACATGCGGGGCACCGCCTTCGTCGAGGGTCGGGTCGTGGCCGAGGCCGAACTCCAATGCTCGATCCCGGATGAATGAGATGAACCCGAGGAGGAAGAAACCCAGGCCATGACGAAGATCCATCCCTCATCCGTCGTCGATCCCGGCGCCGTCATCGGAGACGACTGCGAGATCGGCCCGTTCTGCGTCGTCGGCGCGAACGTGAAGCTCGGAGCCGGCAACGTCCTCCGGAGCCACGTCGTCATCGAGGGGCCCTCCGATATCGGAGCCGGGAACGTTTTCTTTCCGGGTGCCTGCATCGGAACGCCGCCGCAGGATTTGAAGTACGCGGGCGAGCCGACACGGCTCGTCATGGGCGACAAGAACGTCGTCCGCGAGGGCGTCACGATCAACCGGGGCACGGTCGGCGGAGGCGGTCTCACCACCGTCGGCTCGAACTGCCTCTTCATGCTCACCTCCCACGTCGCCCACGACTGCCACGTCGGCGACGGCGTCATCATGGCGAACTGCGCGACCCTGGCCGGGCACGTGACCCTGGGCAAGTATTCGGCCATCGGCGGACTCACCCCGATCCACCAGTTCTGCCGCGTCGGCGACTACGCCTTCATCGGCGGCGCGACGCGCGTGAGCCAGGACATCGTGCCCTACGTGAAGATGGGGGGCATTCCGCCCACGATCATCGGAGCCAACTCGATCGGACTCTCGCGCAAGGGTTTCTCCCCTGAAGCGGTGAAGATGATCGAGGCCGCGATGAAACTGCTCTTCAAGTCGGGTCTCAACACCACGCAGGCGCTCGAGCGCATCCGGGGCGAGGTCGATTCGACCGAGGAGGTCCGCTACATCGTCTCCTTCGTTGAAAGCTCCAAGAGAGGGATCCTGAAATAAGGCGCGAACACGGCCTTCAGGAGGGGATTTCAGGTCTCGTTTGTGAATACAGTCACTTTGTGTTCAGTTTATCTCTCAATTTCTTGACCAATTTCGACTTCCGTGCCTAGTCTCACCGGATTGTACACTTTTTCACGGAGGAACCACCCATGCTTGGTTTCGGTGATTTCTGGGTCTTTCTCGCATACGCACTCTGCGTAGCGAGCGCCGTCTATTGCGCGTATTACGGCTTCTCTCGATGGAACAAGGTCGAGGAGGACGAGGCGAAGGAGATCAGCGAGGAGCAGAAGTGGGAGAAGGATGAGTTGCGGAAGGAGGAGCAGGCGTGAACATCGTTCTACTTTCGGTCACCGTCTTCATCTACCTCGCCATCACCGCCTACCTCGGCTACCGCGGGTATCTCGAGACCAAGAACGCCGCGGATTATCTCCTGGCCGGGCGCAAGATCCACCCCGTGATCATGGCCCTCTCCTACGGCTCGACCTTCATCTCGACCTCGGCCATCGTCGGATTCGGCGGCGCGGCCGGCGTCTTCGGCATGGGCCTGTTGTGGCTGACCTTCCTCAACATCTTCGTCGGCATCTTCATCGCCTTCGCGATCTTCGGAAAGCGCTCGCGCAAGATGGGCCACAACCTCGACGCGCACACCTTCTCCGAGTTCATGGGCCGTCGCTTCGGCTCGCGCTTCATCCAGGGTGCGGCCGGCCTCGTCATCTTCGTGGGCATGCCTCTTTACGCCGCGGCCGTCGTCATCGGCGGAACCCAGTTCCTCTCGCAAACGCTGAGGATCAACTACGACGTGACGCTCTTCTTCTTCACCGCCATCGTGGCTCTCTACGTGCTCGCGGGCGGCATGAAGAGCGTGATGTACACGGACGCCTTCCAGGGCGGCCTCATGTTCTTCGGCATGGCGATCCTTCTCGTCTTCGCCTACGCCTCCCTCGGCGGGCCCTTGACGGCGCACCAGACCCTGACGGACCTGGCGCCGGCCGCGGTCAAGACCTTCGGGCCCCAGGGCCACCAGGGTTGGACCGCGATGCCGGCCTTCGGTTCGCCCTTCTGGCTGCAACTCGTCACCACGATCGTCATGGGCGTGGGCATCGGCGTCCTGGCCCAACCGCAGCTCGTGGTGCGCTTCATGACCGTGAAGTCGACGCGCGAGATCAACCGCGCGG
>CAZWVM010000265.1:0-3769 GCA_964637705.1 uncultured bacterium | reverse complement strand
CGAAGTCCGTGACGCCGTTGATCAATTCGCTCACGTAGTTGGAGAAGATGGAGGAGGATCGCTCGAGAACGACCCCGAGGAGCGGGGCGCGGTTGCGGTAGAGGCGGGGCACGTACTTGAGGCGGCTGATGCACTGCATCACCTGCCGGCGCGTCGTCGTCGAGACATTCGGCTTGTTGTTGAGGACGCGGGAGACGGTGGCGATGGAGACGCCGGTCTCGCCGGCGATGCGGTAGATGTTGAGCCGGTCCCTCATCGGTTCCCGGACTCCAGGAGGGCGTTCGCCTCGGCGTCCAGGGCCTCCAGCATCGCCCGGTTCCGCCGCGTGTCCGTCCCGCTCGACTTGAGTACCCGGATGAGGCTGTCGGAGACCGTTTCCCAGCAGGGAACCGGGGGTACGGTGTTGGTGGAGAAGGCCTGCGTGATGAAGGACTTCAGGTTCGCGTCGGGCTCGATCCAGGGGCCGTCCCACGCGTTCCGGCGCGCGGCGAGCGACCCGGTCATCTGGAAGAAGCGCACCTGCGCCTCCGGCTGCATCGTGTATTCGATGAAGCGCCAGGCCGCCTCGGGATGCCTCGCGCCGCGCGTGATCACCCAGTGTGTTCCGCCCAGGAAGGAGACCGGATAGTGCAGGGCGGGCACGGGCGCGGTTGCCGTCTTCTCCTCGAAGCCCGCCAGTTCGCCGCGGGAGAGGCTCCTGAGGATCCAGGGGCCCGCGAGGAACATGGCGATCTTCCCCGCGCGGAACGCGGCGAGCAGGTCCTCGCCCGTCCTCGGCTTGATCTCGCGGTCGTAATCGACGATCGCGCCGGAGGCGAAGAGGCGGTTGTACTCGGTGAGCGCCTCCGCCACGCGTTCGTCGCCGAAGGTGAAGCGGCCTTCCACCCAGTCGAAGATGTCCGCGTTGTTCTGCCAGACGAAGGGGAGGAAGAAGAGGACGTCATAACGCGGGATGAAGCAGGTCGTCGCGCCCGGAGCCTTCCGCCTCAGGGCCGACTGGACCCGCCGGACGTCGTCCCAGGAGGCGGGCGGCTTCTCGAATCCGAGCTCCGCGAGGAGCGCGCGGTTGTAGACGAGGAGACGGGTTTCGACGGTGAAGGGGAGGCTGTACATGCGGCGGTCGTCGAGGTTCAGAGAGGAACGCTTGGACGAGAGGTAGAGATCGGTGGGGGCGAAGGAGGAGGAGCCGTAGTAGTAGCTGTCGAGGGGGAGGAGCGCCCCGGCATGGGCCAACTCGGGAATCCAGGTCGTGCCGAGCTGGATGACGTCGGGGAGCCGGTTTTCGGCCATCGCCTTCCGGATCTCGGCATGCCCTTCGCTCCAGAGGAGGCGGCGGATACGGACCGTGACCCCGGGCTCGGTTCGACGGAAGTTCACGGCGACCGTCTCCAGGGCGTCGGCGTCGCCTTCGAAGGCCCAGACCTCGATATCACCTGAGGCCGGTCCGCGGTACGCGGCGGGCTTCCGGGGCGCGAACCGGACGTCGTAGATGAAATAGGCGGAGAGGACGATGCAGGCGGCGATGAGGAAGAATTCGCGGCGGGTGAATTTCATGGCGTGTAACCCCAGTAGGAATATTTGTCCCCCTCGGTGGAGACGGTGCCGTTGTTGATGCCGACGAATCCGACGGGCCAGTAGGCGTATCGCCAGCCGTCGTCGTTGCCGGCGTCGTCGGGATCGTAGGTGACGACGTTCCAGACCCCGTTGGACATGGCGGAGTTGGGGGAGATGAGGCAGGGGGGGATGTCGTTGAGATACGGCCGCATCGATTCGATGGGGCCGACTCCCCAGGTTGGCCAGCCGATGTCGGCGTCGGAGCCCCCGAGTCTCTGGGGGTAGAAGGCGTTCGTCGCGGCATACATCTCGACGCCCTTGCGCAGGCCGTCCAGGTTCGCCCGCGTCTGGCCCTCCTTGGCCTTCAGGAGCGCGCGCTGGACCTTGGCGAGCGACATGGCGGCCAGGATCCCGATGATGGCGACGACAACGAGCAATTCGATCAGCGTGAATCCACGCGGTCGCACGAGGCGAGCGCACATCGCGGACATCGCATGACCCATCTGAGAGTCCCTCCCCGCCGGCCCGCCTAACGCAACCCCTCCCGGCGTTCTCATCTTACAAAATCTTACAGGAAAGAAGTGCAGACGTCAAGAATCTGTTTTCATTGTTTTTTTGCCATCCCGCCTCACCTCATTGGCGTGGATAATGCGAATCAACAGAGGGATAATGAGGGTTAGCAGGAAAGCCGGCGCCGAGTCCGCGCCGACGGCGCGTCCCGATTCGATGTAAGATTTTTGAAAGTTATGTGTTGACGCTCTTCGCCGACCTTTTTTATACTGCGCCCGGTCCGATGAGATCCCGCGCTTCCATCCTCGTCCCGCTCTTCGCCTTCGCCTGCGTGGCCGCCGTCGCGCTTTCGGGCGCCGGTTGCGGCGGGTCGCGCGACGAATACAACTCGGACGGACGTCTCATCATCGAATACTGGGAGAAGTGGAACGGGTTCGAGCTGGACGCGATGCAGGCCGTCGTGGACGAATACAACAAGAGCCAGGACCGCTACTTCGTCCGGCTCACGCCTACCAGCCAGATCGACCGCAAGCTCCTCGTCTCCGTCGCCGGCGGCGATCCGCCCGACGTGGCCGGGATCTGGACGTGGGCCATCAACATCTACGGCGACAAGAACGCACTCACGCCCCTGGACGACTACGTCGCCGCGGCCGGCCTCCGCCGTGACTCCTACATCCCCGCCTTCTGGGACCTCTGCTCGCATCGCGGCCACGTCTACGGTCTCCCTTCGACCGTGGCCACCCTCGCCATCCACTGGAACAAGCGCCTCTTCCGTCAGGCCGGGCTCGACCCCGAGAAGCCGCCGCGGACCCTGCGCGAGTACATCGACCTCAACGACCGGCTCACGGTCTACCAGCTCCCCGACGGCACCCGGAAGTCCTTCGCGGACCTGGGCGGGGTCATCCCGGCCGACGGGAAGATCGTCCAGATGGGATTCCTGCCCTTCGAACCCGACTGGTACCTGTGGATCTGGGGGCATTGGTTCGGCGGGAAGCTCTGGGACGGATCGAGCCGGATCACCTGGAATGAGGAGGGGAACCTCGAGTATCTCCGTTGGTTCGACCAGTTTCTCAAGCGCTACGGCCCGGACAAGGTCAATACCTTCTACCAGAGCTTCCGCGGCCTCTTCGCCTCCTCCGAGAACGCCTTCATGTCCGGCCGCGTCGCGATGGTCCTGCAGGGCGTCTGGATGTACAACTTCATCGACAAGTACTCCAAGGGCATGGACTGGGGCGTCTGCCCGGTACCCTACCACGACGGCAGCCGCTCCCTGGGCTACGTGGAGGCGGACGTCCTGGTCGTGCCGAAGGGTGCTCGCCATCCCGAGGCGGCCTTCGATTTCATCCGCTTCGTCCAGACCCAGCCGATGATGGAGCTTCTCGCGATGGGCCAGCGGAAGTTCTCCCCGCTCCGGGACGTCACCGACTCCTTCTATGCCGAGCATCCGCATCCCTACATCCGGATCTTCCGCGAGATCGCGGAAGGCGATGTCTTCTCCACGCCCGCGATGGGGATCTGGAACGAGTACCAGCGCGAGATCTACGTGGCCGTGGACAGCATCCGGCTGCAGAAGATGACGCCGGAGGCCGCGGCCGCGCAGGCGCAGGAGCGGCTGCAGCGGAGCATGGAGGCCGAGATGGAGCGACTCCGAAGGAGGGGCAAGCTGTGATGACACGGCGGGAGAAGCGCAACATGCGCAACGGCA
>CAZWVM010000264.1:0-3783 GCA_964637705.1 uncultured bacterium | reverse complement strand
CGCCGAACGCCTCGGTGACGCGCGACCGCGAGCCGAGCGCGATCTTCAAGGCGGGGCGCGCCGCGATGTGCACCTACGGCCGCTGGATGTGCATGCAGTTCAAGGACATCAAGGAGTTCGACTGGGACGTCGCGGTCCTTCCCTATCGCGCCCGGCGCGCCTCGACGCTCTTCGTCGTCAGCTACGCCATCGCCTCGGCCTCGGAACACCCGGAGGAGGCCTGGAAACTGGTGAAGTTCCTGACCGGCCCCGCGGGCCAGGTCTCGACCGCCCGCACGGGGCTCGCCGTGCCCGTGACGCGGTCCGTCGCGGAGTCGCCGGACTTCCTCGAAGCGGCCGCGATTCCGCAGAGGATCGACGCGCGCGTCTTCCTCGACTCGATCGACGGCGCCTCCCCCACGCCCACGGTCTCGCAGTGGAGCCGGATGCAGGAGATCCTCGACCGGGAACTGCAATACGTCTGGGAGGGGCGAAGACCGGCGCGGGAGGTTCTGGAGGAGATCCAGCCGGAGATCCAGGCGATCCTCTCGGGACGGGAGTAGCGGGGCGCCGGGTCCCGCCGGCCTTGTCGGCGGGGCGGGCTAGAACTTGATCACGCCCTCGGTGTCGAGGTCCTGCTCGCTGAGCCGGGCGCCCACCTGGTTGAGCTTGTCCTCCTTGATGAGGAAGTGGTTCTCGCTCTCGGCGTGCATGATCCCCCGGATGTGCTTCACGAGCTTGTTGAAGCTCGTCAGGTACTTCATGAAGAAGAAACCGACGATCCCCTGCTCGGCGTGGCTCTCGATCCGCTCGCGCATCGCGGCCTGGACCGCCCGTGCCAGCGCCTGGTATTCCTCGGTCGCGACCCGGATCTTGCCGCCGGGGTCCTTGAAGTCGGCGTGAGCGGGATCCAGGGAGGCGCTGGCGAGCTGGAGGATCTGGTCGACCTTGTTCACGAGGTTGACCAGGTCCAGGGTCGTCTTCTCGCTGAACCAGATACCCCTCTCGATCTTCATCACCGTGATCTCGATGAGCGACTCGATGTGGTCGCCGATCCGCTCGATGTCGGCCGCCGCCTGGCTGATGAGCTGGATCATCACGGACTGGCGGTCGGAGAGCTTCATGGTGCCGAGACTCACGACGTAGTCGTCGATCGCCTCCTTGATCTTGTCCACCGCGTCCTCGTCCTTCTCCACGGCGAGGAACTTGGAACGGTCGCTCCGGGTGAAACCCGCGATCATCGTGCGGAACATGCGGCGCGTGATGGAGATCATGCGGCTCAATTCCTTCACCGCCACGGAGATGGCGTTCTCGGGCGTCTGGAGGAGCCCGTCGGAGAGCCACGAGCCGTGTTCCTCCGCCTCGGAGGACGGCACGATGACGCGGAGGAGGCGGACGTAGGGCGCCGCCAGCGCCACGCAGACCACGCCGTTCACGATCTGCACGAGCGTATGCGTGTTGGCGACCTCGCGCACGAGGCTCCCGCCCGAGAACGACGGGATCACGGCGGCGTAGAGCGGGTACATGAGCGCGGCCAGGAGCGCGCCCGCCACGTTGAAGACGAGGTGGCTCCAGGCCGCCCGGCGCGCGGCGATGTTCGTGCCGACGGCCCCGACCATCGTCACGACGCACGTCCCGATGTGAGCGCCCAGGATCAGGGGAAAGACGAACTGGAAGCCCGTCGCCAGGCCCGTCCCGGCCAGGGCGAAGATGATGCCGATCATCGCGCCCGAGGACTGGAGGATCGCCGTGATCAGCGTCGAGACGAAGATGCCCCAGGCCATGCCGGTCGGGGTGGAGGCGTCGGTCGAGGTGATGAGCGACCGGAAGAACTCCGATGACCGGTATGGCATCATCGCCTCCTTCATCGTCTCCATCCCGAGAAAGAGCACGCCGAAGCCGATGATGATCCGTCCGACGTGCTTGGCGCTCTTGTTCTTCGAAACCATCTCCAGCAGGAACCCGATGCCGACGGCCAGGTAGCAGTACTTCCCCAGGTCGAAGGCGACGACCTGCATCGAGAGCGTCGTGCCGATGTTCGCCCCGACCGTGAGCCCGATCGACTTCACGAGTTCCAGGAGCCCCGCGTTCACGAAATTCACGACCATGACCGTCGCGGCGCCGCTGTGGACGAGGAAGGCGACGACGGTGCCGACGAGCACGCCGACGAGCTGGTTGCGGCTCGAGATCGCCAGAACGCGCTTCAACTGCCCGCCCAGCGCCTCCTGCAACGACGATGTCATCACCTTCATCCCGAAGATGAAGAGTCCTGCACCGCCCAGAAGCCGGAAGATGTTGAAGAGCGTTTCAGAAGAGGTGTTCATCGACAAAGGGTGATGCTATCACCGGCGAACCGGTCATTGATAGCATTTTGTGAGGATTTTTCCTCCCGCCGGAGACGGGGCGGAAATATCTCTCCCCGATCTCCCGTTCCTCGGTAGAATCGGCCGAGACCCCCGAGGAGGATCCCATGGAAGCCTACGAGTGCCTGGTGTCGAGACGAAGCGTCCGGAAGTTCCTGCCGGATCCCCTTCCCGCCGACACGGCCGAGAGGCTCGTCGCGAGCGCCGTCCGCGCCGCGACGGCGCGCAACGAGCAGCCCTGGCTCTTCGTCGCCGTCGAGGATCCCGCGCGCCGCAAGGCCCTGAAGGACCTCTGTCCCGACAACGGCCCCTACATCGAGTTCGCCCCGCTCTGCATCGCCGTCTTCAGCCGGAAGGCGAACAAGTACTACCTCGAGGACGGCAGCGCCGCGACGCAGAACATCCTGAACGCCGCCCATGCGCTCGGGTTCGGCGCCGTCTGGGTCGCCGGCGACAAGAAGGACTACGTCGAGGCGGTCCGCCGGCTCCTCGGCGTTCCCGAGGAATTCACTCTCGTCAGCCTCGTCCCCGTCGGATACCCCGACGGCCCGACCGTCCTGACCGAGCGCAAGCCGGTCGCGGAGGTCCTCGTGCGGGACGGAAGGAGTTAGCGCCGTGGGGAGCGGCCGGGCGGGAACGGCGACATCCGTCCGGGCCGCGCTTCTCGCGGCGCTCACGCTCTCCCTCGCCTTCGCCCCCGGCGGAGTCGCGCCGATCGGCGCGGCCGAGTCCCCGGCCGCGGCAGGCAAACCCCTGATCGTCGCCCACTACATGGGCTGGTACCGCACCGAGAGCTTCTCGGGTTCCTGGGGTCACTGGCAGATCAACCGCGACAACATCCCGAAGCGCTTCTGGCGCTTCCCGGACCTCCGCAACCGCCTCGGATGGCGTCAATCCTCCAACGTTCACTATCCCGTCATCGGGCTCTACGACTCCGCCGATCCCGACCTCTGCGAATACCACATCCTCCTCGCCCGGCTCGCCGGCATCGACGCCTTCGTCTGCGACTGGTATGGCGAGGGGCACGACTACGAGGACGTCTCCTTCAAGGTGATGCGCGACCTCGCCCGCGATCTCGACTTCAAGGTCGCGATCTGCTGGGAGGACCAGTCGCTCTTCCCCGGCTACGCGCAGAGCGTCACGACGAGGGGCGAGGCGGTCGAACTGGGAAAACGAACGCTCTCCTACCTCGAGCGCGAATGGTTCTCCGCGCCGTCGTACCTGAGGCTCGACGGCCGGCCCGTCCTGACCAGCTACGCCTGGGGTTCGCCCGGGCCGACCCTGCGCGACGTCTGGCTCTCGGCCGACGAGTGGGACACCGTCCTCTCCTCCGTCGCCGTCCGGCCGGTCTTCCTCCACGACTGGCACGGGCATTACTGGCGCGATGACGATTTCTCGCGCTTCGAGTCGCTCCTGCCCTGGGGCGACAACTACCACGGCA
>CAZWVM010000263.1:0-3803 GCA_964637705.1 uncultured bacterium | reverse complement strand
AACCCGGACAACTACGAATACACGATCCGCTGGATCGCCCAGCACCCGTGGATCGAGGTCGTGACGCTGGAGCAGATCCTCGACCGCAACTGGACGCCGATCGAGCACGGGACGAACACGAACCTGCCGAAGTACACCTACCAGTGGCTCCTGCACGCCTCGGAGATGAACTACGACAACTGGTACTTCGGCTCCGCGCAGGAATCGCCCTTCAAGGACCTCGTGCCGGTTCTGCGCGGAGGCCAGTACGACACGACGGGTGTCTTCATCTCCTCGGGCAAGAAGTACGGCTCCATCTGGGACGTCGGCACGGTCTTCCGCGATGCCTGGACGGACATCCAGGCGATGCCCTCGAGCCAGATCAAGACGGTCGCCGAGGCCGGCTACTGCCACCTCATCTACGAGACGGCCTGGCACGACGAGGACATGAGCGAGAAGGAGTGGGACGCGAACCACGTCTTCACCTACCCGGACGTCACGTGGGACCCGGTCTCCTACTGGGCCCTCAACCTGCACGGGCAGGTCCGGCGCCTGAGCGCCTACAAGGACGTGGCGGCGTGGTCGTCGGCGGTGACCGGCCTCACGCAGGGCGCGGCCACGGTGGTGGAGCAGAAGGACATCGACCAGGACGGCGAGAACGAGTTCATCGTCAAGAACAACCGCGTCTACGCGCTCTTCGAGAACGACGGCGGCCGCCTGATCATGGGCTTCGCGTACGATGCGACGAAGGGCGGCATCCAGCTTCTCGGCCAGAACATCGCCAACGCCGGCTACGAGGGCGAGGAGGAGGACGTCTATCGCCGCGTCTCGGCGCTCGTGGACATGAACAACGGTGCCTACGCGAACGCCCTCTACACGGCCTCCCTCGGCTCCGACACGATCCGCTTCACCTCGCCCGACGGCAAGATCGTCAAGACGGTCCGCCTGCCCGCCGGCTCCGGGACGCTCTACGTCAACTACAACGAGACCCTCACCGGTCCGGCCTACGTCCGCAACGGCCTCGTCGCGAACCTCTACGACATGATCTACAACGGCGAACGGAACGTCACGACGGTCGGCAGCTCGGGCGGGACCTATTACGGCGTCCGGAATTCCAACGGCGGTGAGGTCCGCTTCGTCTTCGGGAACACGACCTACAATTCCTCCTTCACGGACGGCACGCCGGACAACACCAACACGCCCTTCACGAAGCAGATCGAAGTGACGGGCAACGACAGCTTCAGCTTCTCCCTGTACCTCAGCGACAACGATCCGAACGTGATCCTGGACACGCCGGCGACCCCGACGGGCGTCTCGGCGACGGCCGGTTACCAGCAGGTGCTCGTGAGCTGGGGCGCGGTCTCGTCGCAGAACCTGGCCGGCTACAAGCTCTACCGCGGCACGGTTTCGGGCGGTCCCTACACCCGGATCGGCCCGGACACGATCACCGCCACCTCGCTCACCGACACGGGCCGCACGAACGGCACGACGTACTACTACGTGGTGCGCTCCGTGAACACGCGTGGCATCCAGTCGGAGACGTCGGCCCAGGTCTCGGCCACGCCGAATTCCCCCACCGACACGCCGGCGGCCCCGGTGGGCTTGGCGGCCTCCAAGGGCAACGGAGAGGTGAACCTCTCCTGGACCGCGACGGACACGACCCTGGACGGGTGGAACGCCTACCGCGCGACCTCTTCGGGCGGGCCGTACACGAAGATGAACGCGAGCCTCCTCACGGGCGGCGCCTACACCGCGACGGGCCTCACCAACGACGTGCGCTACTACTTCGTCGTGACGGCGCAGAGCCGGTCGGGTCTCGTTTCTCCCTACTCGAGCGAGGTCTCCGAGACGCCCTCGGCGACCGCGAACGTCACCTGCACCCTGACCGCGCCGACCGCGGGCCAGACCTTGACCGGGGCGTCGAACTTCACGGCGACCTGCACGGCTCCGGTCGGGATCAACCGCGTGGAGTTCAAGGTCGACGGTCAGCTGGCGGCGACGGCGACGACGCCCCAGCCGGGCGGATCGGGCGGCGTCTTCGGCGTCGCGAACAAGACGATCACGATCGACGGGACGAACACGGCGAGCGAGTGGACCCAGCTCTGCCGCGTCGCACGGGACAACGCCTGGGACCATGCCAACGTCGTGAACGGCGCCTGGGCGACGCACGAGACGCCCTTCGACTATACCGATCTCTACGCGGCCTGGGACGCGACGTATCTCTACATCGGATTCCAGATCGTCGATGTGACGGACGTCGAGGACCCGTCCAACGCCGGTTCCTCGGCCGGAACCAAGGCGGCCGCGATGAACCTGCCGCAGTGGGTCGCTTTCGACGTCTCTCCGGGCGGTTACACGGGCGTGAACGCCGGCGGCGCGAACTCGGGCGAGTACGACGCCTGGCACAAGGGGCAACTCTTCGGCGGCGGAACGGGCGTGGACACGGTCGTCTACTTCGCCTCGAACTTCTGGCAGGGCCCGTTCCTGATTCCCTACCGGAGCGGCTGGAACGTCGATTCGAACAAGATCAACAAGCAGGCCGGTGTCTTCGAGGGCGCTTCGGCCGTGAGCTTCGCGGGATGGGAGATCCTGAAGTCGGACGGCTCGAACTACATGACGCGCGGACACAACACGACGCGCAATTCCTTCTTCGAGCTGAAGATCCCCCTGCGCTACCTCGGCAACCCGGACCTGAACAGCCGCACCATCGGGATCTTCGTCGGCCAGGGCGACGGCGACATGGCCTCGGGCGTGGATTGTCTCCCGTCCGATCCGGCCGTGACGAACACGCCGGGCGTCGAGGTCTACAACTCGCCGAAGGAGTGGGCGGACATCGACATCTTCACGGTGCCGTTCGTGAAGGTCGGCACCGAGGGCGGCGGGGCGTCGAACACGTACCAGGTCTCGGTCAATACCGCCAACTACAACGACGGCTCGCGCGTCGTCTCCGCGACGGCCGTGGCGAACGGGACGGGCGGATCCGCGACGTCCTCGGCGACGGTCACCTTCGCGAACCAGTCCCAGCCGCCCGCGGCGCCGTCGGGTGTCACGGCCACCCCGGCGAACACCCTGATCGCCATGAACTGGAATGCGGTCGCCGGCGTCTCGGGTTACAACCTCTACCAGGCCACGGTCTCGGGAGGCCCCTACACCAAGGTCAACACCTCGGGTCTCATCACCAACACCCAATACTCCGTCTCGGGCCTCACCAACGGCACGACCTACTACTACGTCGTGACCGCGGTGAACTCGGGCGGCCTGGAGTCGCCCTATTCGTCGCAGGTCTCCGGCATTCCGGCCGCGGGTGTCTCGGTCACGTTCCGCGTGGATATGCGGTCGGTCGGAACCTACAGCGTGGTGCAGGTCGCGGGCGACCAGTTCTCCCCGGCCTGGACGCCGGGCGCGACGTGGCTCTCCCCGCTCTCCTCCGGCATCTACCAGGTGACGAGGACCTACCCGGCCGGCACGGCGATCCAGTACAAGTACGTGCGCGACACGTCGACCTGGGAGGCCGATTTCGTCACGACCTCGAAGAACCGCGAAGTCACGGTCGTCGACCAGGGCGGCGGCATGATGCAGATCAACAACGTCTGGGGCCAGGTCGGCGACCCGGCTCCGGCGACGCCCACGGGCGTCTCGCTCGTCATCGGCGCCGACACGATCAAGGTCTCCTGGACGGCTTCGACGGCCTTCGACCTGGCGGGCTACAAGCTCTACCGGTCCCAGACGACCGGTGGTCCGTGGTCGCTCATCAAGACGCTCCTGCCCTCCGTGACGAACCACACCGACACCGGGCTCACGTCCGGGACGCGCTACTACTACAC
>CAZWVM010000262.1:0-3855 GCA_964637705.1 uncultured bacterium | reverse complement strand
GCCGACGCCGACCGCGTGGCCGAGGGCGAGAACGACGTGAAGCAGGCGAAGGAGGAGATGGTCAACGCCAATCTCCGCCTGGTCGTCTCGATCGCCAAGCGCTACACGAACCGCGGCCTGACCTTCCTCGACCTCATCCAGGAAGGCAACATGGGCCTCATCAAGGCCGTCGAGAAGTTCGAGTGGCGCCGCGGCTACAAGTTCTCGACCTACGCCACGTGGTGGATCCGCCAGGCGATCACGCGCGCGATCGCGGACCAGGCGCGCACGATCCGCATCCCGGTGCACATGGTGGAGCAGATCAACAAGGTCGTCCGCGAATCGCGCCAGCTCATCCAGCGCTACGGCCGCGAGCCCTCCCCGGAGGAGATCGCGGAGCGCCTGGGCTGGCCGATCGGCCGCGTACGCGGCGTCATGAAGATCGCGATGGAGCCTCTGTCGCTCGAGACGCCGATCGGGGAGGACGAGGATTCGCACCTGGGCGACTTCATCGAGGACAAGGACGTCGAGCAGCCGGTCGAGGCCACGACCTACCTGATGCTCCGCGACGAGCTGGAGATCGTCCTGCAGTCCCTCACCCCGCGCGAGGAGAAGGTCCTGCGCTACCGGTTCGGTCTCGACGACGGGTATCCGCGGACGCTGGAGGAGGTGGGCGCGATCTTCAACGTCACGCGCGAGCGCATCCGCCAGATCGAGGCGAAGGCCCTGAAGAAGCTGAGGCATCCGACGCGCCGCCGGCGTCTCGAGGACTTCGTCGATTGACGGGAAAACGCGCCGCCGGCGGCACGCTTCCTGTTGACGGGGGAGAACGGAAGGATAGATTGTGTCCATGAGTTGGAAGGCTCCCGAGGGTTCCACGCGCCAGCTGGTCCAGTTCTGCGCGGCGTACTTCGTCACCTACGTCTTCTTCGGCATCACCTCCAAGTGGTTCCCCGAGCACGCGGGGATGCACCAGATCGAGTACCTCGTCTGGTCCACGATCGGCGGCTCGCTCCTCTGCGTCACCTGGGTGCTCCTGCGAGGCTGGTGGCGGCCCGAGGGCGTCGACACGCGCGCCCTTCTCTACATCATCCCCTCCGGCATCTGCACGGCCGTCGTCATCCCCACCACGACGATGATGTATCTCCTCCCGATCTCCGTCATGGTCGCCATGGTGATCATGCGGGCCTCGCTCATCGTGATCGGGCGCGCGGTGGACGAGATCCAGATCCGGCAGGGAATCCTCAGGAAGAAGGTCTACCAGGAGGAGAACACGGCGGTGCTCTTCGCCCTGACCGCGGCCGGCATGCAGCTCTTCTTCGTCAAGCCCGGCGACTTCGACTTCATCGGCAACTTCGCCGCCATGACGGTCCTCTCCTGCTATCTCACCGCCTACGCCATCCGCATCTACATCATGAACTACTACAAGAACACGCGGCCGAAGGGAGCGGTGCTCAACAACCGCTGGTTCTTCGCCGTGGAGCAGTTCTCCGCGGTCGTCGCGATCACCCTCGCCGTGGTCTTCGTCTACAACCTGCCCTCCTGGGCGGGCTGGGAGCGGCCGGTGGTGGAGAAGGCAGCGATCGAGGAGGCGTTGAAGGCGGGCGCGGGCGGCGGCGCGGTTGTCACGGACACCGACGTCGCCGCGCGCGTCAAGGCGGCGCGGCAGGAACCGGTCGAGCAGCTCTACGTCTTCCGGGATTCCTTCGGCGAGCCGCAGGCGGAGTATCTCCGCCGGGCCGGTCTCTGGACCACGCGCACGCACGCCATCGGCGCCGGCATGTTCTTCGGCCTCGGCGCCTTCTTCTCCGTCTTCATCTTCATGTTCAAGGGTCGCACCGCGACCTTCGCCAACCTCGCCAATCGTCTCACGTCGCTCGTGGCCGGAACCCTCTCCACCGTGCTCTATGCCCTTCTCTTCGGCGGGAAGTTCCCCAAGATGACCGACTGGTTCTCGCTCCTCTACATCTGCATCGCCGTCGTATACCTGACGATCGCGGAGCAGAAGCGCGTGGCCGAACTGAAGGCCGAGAGGGAGCTTGCCGCGGAGACGGCCAAATCCTGAACCCGGGAGGCATCCCATGACGCGGATCCTGGAAACCGTTCTTCTTCTCGCCCTGCCCGCCTCGGGCAAATCCGAGGTGCGCCGCTACATCGAGCACGTCGATCCGGCCCGGCGCGCGGCCGACTTCCGCATGGGGCCGAGCGTTCAGCTCGACGACTACCCTTATGTGCACGCGATGCGGCGGATCGACGACGAGCTGGTGAAGCTGGGGCGGGCGCGCGTCTTCTTCCTGGCCCCGGACCGGCCGTTCCAGGATGCCCGCCACTGGGGGACGCTGATCGAACTGGTGAACGAGGACCACGCCGACGTGCTCGCGCGCAACGTCGTCAAGGCGACACAGCCCTCGCTGCACCTCCTCCAGAGGATCGACGCGGCCGGGGCCAAGGCCGGGATCCCCTCCTTCCTCGCCCCTCTCGACGACATCACGCGGGGTCGTCTCGCGCACGCGCTCGACGCCGAGGCGCGCGGGATGCTGGAGGAGAAGAACGCGAACCTGCCGGCGACTCTGGAGGGCAAGACGCTCGTCATCGAGTTCGCCCGCGGCGGCCCGGAGGGCGCTTCGATGCCCCTGCCCGAGCCCCTGGGCTACGCCTACTCGCTCTCGCGCCTCTCCGACGCGATCCTGGAATCGGCCACGATCCTCTACATCTGGGTGACGCCCGAGGAGTCGCGGAGGAAGAACCGCGCCCGCACCGACCCGAACGACCCCGGCTCCATCCTGCACCACGGCGTGCCGGAGGAGGTCATGAGGAAGGACTACGGGTGCGACGACATCGAGTGGCTCGTGGCTCAGTCCGGCAAGTCCAACGCCGTCTCCATCCGCGCGCGCGGCCGAACCCACCTCGTCCCGATCGCCCGCTTCGACAACCGCGTCGACAAGACCTCGTTCCTCAGGGACGACCCGGCGGCGTGGAGGCCGGCGGACGTGGCCGCGGTGCACGAGGGGTTGAGAAGCGCGATCGCGGCTCTTTCGGATTGACCCGCGATCAGAACCACTTCAACTTCTTGAACCACCACCACATGACGGCGGAGAGAAGCGCCATGAGAAGGAAGAAGATCGGGTAGGAGACCATCCACCACGCGCGGTCCCAGTTCTCCGGGTTCGTCATCATCGACCACTCCGACATGCCGCCGATGCCCGCGATGAGATTAAGGGGCATGAAGATGGCCGTGAGGACGGTCAGGATCTTCATGACGTCGTTCATCTTCTTGGAAACCATGGAGAGATACGTGTCCATCGTGGAGGCGATGACTTCGCGCAGGAGAGCGGCGTTCTCGTTGATGGAGACGAGGTGGTCATGGATGTCCTTGAAGTAGATGACGCGGTGGGTGGAGATGAAGGAGAAGGTCTGGCTCATCAGCATGCGCACCACGTCGCGCTGGGGACCGGCGACCTTGCGGTACTTCGAGATGATCCCCTTGAACTCGTTGATCGCCGTGATCGACCCCTCCTTGTCCGCCAGGATCTCGTCCTCGATGACGTCGAGCTTGTCCTCGAGCTTGTCGAGGATCCGCGTCATGTCGTCGACGACGCTGTCCATGATGAGATGCAGGAGGAAGTCGGGGCCGCGGGAGAGGAGGACGGGGTTCATGGAGCATTTCGTCCGGACCTGGTTCATGATCGTGATGGGATCCTCGTGGAAGCTGACGAGGTAATTCGGTCCCATGTAGATGTTCAACTCGAGAATCTCGAGATTCTCGGGCATCGCGACGCCGTCCTTCAGGGCCATGGCGTGGAAGATGATGAAGAGGTAGTTGCCGTAATCGTCGATCTTGGGGCGGTGATTCGGAAAGATGCAGTCCTCGACGGA
>CAZWVM010000261.1:0-3857 GCA_964637705.1 uncultured bacterium | reverse complement strand
GCTCCTGGGCATCACCAAGGCCGCCAAGCATTCCGACTCGTTCATTTCAGCCGCGTCCTTCCAGGAGACGACCTGGGCCCTGACGCAGGCGGCGGTTCTCGGCAAGCGCGACGAGCTGCGCGGGTTGAAGGAGGCCGTGATCATCGGTCATCTCATTCCCGCCGGCACCGGCATCAAGCAGTATCGCGAGCAGATCGGCGTGGCCAAGGAAGAGGCGACGGAAGGCACGCCCGTGGCCGAACCCGCTCCGGCCGCGCTCTAAGGCCGCTTCGGACCCCATCTCGCCCGAAGCTCAATCCCGCGCGAAGGCGCATCCCGCCGCCCCGTTCACGGGGCGGCGGGGGTGACGCGCCGGGCGGGCGGGTCCGGACTCCTTCTTCTCCACTCGGCGCGGGCCCGCGGGGAACCGTCTCCACCTCAGAAGGGAATCGGTTCTTCGTCCTCGTCGCCCGCGGCCGTTCCTTCCGTGTTCATGCTTTTTGCGGCGCCGGCGGAGTCCGGTGACGCATTCGATTCCGACCCGCTGTTCTTCGATTTCATGAAGTTCACCTCGTCGGCCATCACGCGATAGGTGGAACGGCTCTTGCCGTCCTCGCCCGTCCACTCGTTCAGGATGAGGCGACCGCGCACCATGAGCGGATCGCCCTTCTTGCGGTGGCCGTTGATGCGTTCCGCGAGTTTCCCGAAGGCCTCCGCCGTGATGAAGAGGCTCTTCTTCTGAAAATCTCCTTCCGGGGATCCCGGCGTGTGGATGTAGCGGCTGGAAGCCACTCGCATCGACGCGACGGCGGTTCCCTTCGCCGTGAACCTCAGTTCGGGATCGGCCGCCAGGCGGCCGCTCAGCACGATCACATTCATATCGGACATCGTCCCTCTCTCCTTTCCTTTCCCTCCTTGTATCGACCGAAGAACCGTCCCCATCCCTCCCTCCTCAGGGACTCCATGGACCGCAGGCTTTCGCTCGGCAGGGTGAAATGTCTTCGTCCTCTCACCGGGAACTCGACGACCGCGATGCGGACACGCTGCCCGATGATCTTCTTGAAGAGCCCGACCCCGTACTCGGGATGAATCACTCTTCCGCCCGGTCGAAACATACCGTCTCCTGTGCGATTCTCAGGAGCAGATATCGTGCCGGATGCAACGCTTGTTTTTTCAATTGCAGGATCGTGAGACGAAGTACGGTTGTGTACGAAAGTACATATGAGAACTCATTTGACGGTCTCCTGCCTGACGTGACGAAGCTCGAGCCGGGAGGATCGGTTGTCGTATTCCAACGCCGGATGATACGCTGACCTCCATGATTCGCTATGCACTCATGGCCGTTCCCGGCCCGGGCGACGCGTTTCTTCGCCGCGCCGCCGAGAGGGAGAAACCGCCCGCCGTTATCATCCGGCAATACCGTGAAGATTTCCCGGAGGCTCCGTGCCGTTGCGAAACCATTGACGATCTCGACGCCTGGGACCCGGCGGCGGAGGGTATCGACGCGTTGCTGGTGACGGGTTGGGAGAAGCGGATCGCGGGCCGATTCCGCGAACGATTCCGCCTCGGAGGATGGAACGTCCATCCCTCTCTGCTTCCGGATTATCGCGGGCACAATCCCTATTTCCACGTCATCCGGGAGGGGAGAGAGGAAACGGGAGTGACGGTCCACGCGTTGACGGACGAGATCGACGCGGGGCCGATCCTGCTCCAACGGTCCTGCCCGGTTCGCGCGGACGAGACGATCGGGACGCTCTGGGCGAAACTGAATGAGCTCGGCGCAGAAGCCGGTCTCGAGGCGCTCGCGCTGCTCGAAGGGAATCTCCCCGCGCTCCGTCCCCAACCGGCTTCGGCGGAAGGATGCCCGCGCGCTCCGCGCGTCCGGAGCGAAGACCTCGTGCTCGGCCCTGGCCTGACCCGCGTCCAGGCCCTGAGGCTGGTGCGCGCCGCGAACCCTTTCTTCGGCGCGACGGCCCCGTGCGTCGGAACGATGGTGAAGGTCTACGAAGCGCGCGCGGAAGGCGAACCGGGCGCGTCAGGTCCGTGCATCGCGTGCTCGGACGGCCGGATCGTGGCGACGGTGCTCGACGTGCCGGGCCGGGGCTTCGTTTCCGGGGCCGTGCTGGAGGAGGGATTCGGCGCCTAGAGGAGCGTGTCGTCGTCGACGGGGGATCGGGGCGCGGACGGGATGCGCCAGGAACCGGCGAGTCGCGGGAGTTCGCCCCGGTCGCCTTCCCCCGGCTTCTTCGGAAGGACGATCCCGAGGATCCCGCCGTGCAACGCGCAGAGATGGTTCAGCTTCCGGTGGAGTTCCGGCTCGGCGGGCGGGCGCCCGAGGGCCAGATCCACCAGCCATCGCGTGAAGCGCGTCGTGTAGACGTGCAGGTCGGCGAGACGGGCGATGGCTTCAAGAAGGGAGACGGTGGAGGGCGGATAGAGATTCCGACGTCCGCGGCGGCGGACCTCGAGACGGTGGAGCGTGCACCAGTATTTGACGTTGCGCGTCGAGATGCCGGTCTGGCGGACGACCTGCTCGAGGGTGAGTTCCTCCATGGGGGCAAGCCTATTGACGCGGCCCGGCGATGGCAATTCAATCTTTGAGGATGACGATGTCACCGGACGAGTCCCGACGCCTTCTCGATTACGCACGCGCCTGCGTCGAAGCGGCGGCCCGGGGAGACGCGGCGCCGCCCGTGCCCCGACTCCCGGCCCTCGCCGAGCGCCGCGGATGCTTCGTGACCTTGAAGAGGGGAGGCCGACTGCGCGGCTGCATCGGTCGGATCGAAACGGATGAGCCGCTCTCCTCGACGATTCCCGCCATGGCGGCCGCGGCCGCACTCGAGGATCCCCGGTTCTCCCCGGTGTCACCCGAGGAGTGCTCACACCTCGACATCGAGATCTCGATTCTCACGCCGCCCCGCGCGGTCGCGGATATCTCCGCCGTGCGCCCCGGCACCGACGGAATCATCGTCTCGCGCGGGTCGCGCCGCGGCTGCTACCTTCCCCAGGTCGCGCTCGAAACGGGATGGAACGCGCGGCAACTGGTGCGCAGTTGTTGCTCCGAGAAGGCGGGGCTCCCGGAGGACGCGGTGGAGCGCGGGCTCGCCCGGATCGAGGTCTTCCAGGCCGAGGTCGTCTCCGATTCCGAGCCGCCGGGAGACGTGAAGAAGTCTTGACGAGCCCGCGCGCCGCGAGGATGATGGCGGCGAACAGAGGAGGCGCGCCATGAAGGAACTTCTCATCTCTCTCGCCGCCATCGGCGTTTCGGCGCTGGCCATCCAGCTCATTCTGACGCTCCGGGAAGTCAACCAGACGCTCCGCTCGTACCGCAATCTCGAGAGTCGCATCATTCCGCTTCTCGACAACTCGCGCCGCATCACGGCGAACGTCGAGGAGATCACGCGGCAGGTGACGATCCAGACGGCCCGGATCGACGCGATCACGGAGAACGCGATGGGCATGGTGGAGAACGTGCGCGGCACGGTGGACATGTACAACCGGGCGATCGCCCGCCCGGCGGTGATGGCGGCGAGCGTCCTGGCGGGGGTGAAGACGGCGGCCGCCTCCATCCTTCGCCGCGACGCCGGCGAGAATGAAAACGAATAATCGAGATCGAACAGAGGAGGAAGCGATATGAGCTGTTGCGACGGGAACCATGACGGGGGCGGATCGACGATCCTGGCCTTTCTCCTGGGAGGCTGCGTGGGCGGCATCCTGGGCATTCTTTACGCACCGAGTTCGGGCGAGGAGACGCGCCGGCGCCTGAAGTTCTACGCGGAGGAGACGGCGGACAAGGTCGTCGAGCGCGTGCAGCAGGTGCGCGAGGAGACGGACGCGGCGGTGAAGAAGGTGTCGAGCGAATTGAAGAGCCAGAAGGA
>CAZWVM010000260.1:0-3874 GCA_964637705.1 uncultured bacterium | reverse complement strand
AAGAGCGCCTGGGGCTTCACGCCCATCTCGACGAGCGTGCCGAGGGCGAAGTAGACGAGGTCGATCATGGCGTCGGCCTGGCGGTAGACGTCGGGCGCCTCCAGGAACTCGTCCACCTCCTCGCGCATCCACGCCGCGCGCGCGAGCGCGCGTTCGGCCTCGAGCGGGCGGGGCCTCTCCCCCATCGGGTGCCCGAAGCACCGGTGGAACTCCCTCACGTCGGCCCAGGCGTCATCGAGACTCATAGAGGATCCCCCCTTGAACGGAATGTGGCGGCCACGATAGCACGGGCGTCGCGGGCGCGCGAGAGGCGAGGCGCATCGGGCGGGCGCGGCCTGTTGAAAAGCTCATCAACCCGCGCAACCGCGTCGCGATTCGACCGAGTGCGCCCCGGGTTCAGCCTCGTGGTGACCGTCCTCCTCGTGAATTCCGCCCGCAAGCCCGACGTGGGCCGGCGCCGGGCTCACCCCGGCCGCCTCCAAGGCGGCCCCGCCGAGCCCTTCGCGGCCCCGAATGCGCCGCCCCCTTGACTTTAGTGTATGTTTGACACTATATTAGTGTCATAGCTACACGAAAGGAGGACGGCCATGTTCGGATTCCGTTACCACAAGGCGGTGCCCACCGCCTACGTCATGCAGTTCAGGAACGGCCAGGCGGTGAAGGAGGGAACGGGTCTTTCGTTTCTCTACTTCGCCCCCCTCTCCACGATCGTCTCGATCCCGGTCGGCTCCACCGACCTCCCCTTCATCTTCACCGAGACGACCGCCGACTTCCAGGCGGTGACCGTCCAGGGGCAGTTGACCTACCGGATCGAGAAGCCCGCGCAGCTCGCCGCGCTCATGGACTTCAGCGTCGGGCCGGGGGGGCAATACGTCTCCGAGGACCCCGACAAGCTCTCCGAACGCCTCGTCGGGATCGTCCAGGAGCTCACCCGCGACGTCATCCGCCGGACACCCCTCAAAGAGGCGTTGACCATCGGCGGCCGCGTCGCCACCGGCGTTCTCGACGGCCTCCGCGCTTCGCCCTCCATCGCGATGTGCGGACTGGAGATCCTGGGCCTGGCCGTCACCTCCATCCAGCCCACCGCCGAGATGGCGCGGGCGCTCGAGGCCGAGATGCGCGAGGAACTCCAGCGCGACGCCGACCGTGCGATCTACGTGCGGCGCAACGCGGCGGTCGAGGAGGAGCGGAAGATCCGTGAGAACGAGCTGAAGACCGAGATCGCGGTCGAGGAGAAGAAGAAGGAGATCCGCGAGACGCAGATGCAGGCCGAAATCGCCGTCGAGGAGCGGCGTCGCACGCTCATCGAGAAGCGGGCAGAGAACGAGCGGCGTGAGGCCGACACGCGGGCCTACGCGCTCGACGCCGTCCTCAAGCCCGTCCGCGACGTCGACTGGAAGACCCTGATGGCCGTGGCCCCGGGCGTCGTCGATCCGAAGCTCATGATCGCCCTGGCCTTCCGCGAGATGGCGGAGAATGCCCAGAAGATCGGGGAACTCAACATCAGCCCCGACCTCCTCTCCCAGCTCATCGGCACGGGTCACGGGAAGAAGGGGTGACGAACGTGAACGCGGATCGCGGATTGAACACGGGAACGGCTTCGAACGAGAGGCCCGCGGCGCCGGCCGGCGCCCGGGTCTCCTTCGACCGCCTCGTCCTCGTCACCCGCCGCACGCGCCTCGAGGACCTCGTCCGCCGCTTCAACAGCGCGCGGCAGGCCCGGTTCTACATCGAGCACGCGGGCGGCGACTTCTCGGACTACCAGCGCGAGGACGATACCTACCGGTTCGCCCTCGACGAAATCCGGGCGCAGCTCGACCTGAGCCTCACGCTCCACGTCGTCGACCGCGATTTCATGCCGAACTACCTCTTTTCGGAGAAGGACGTCGTCCTCACCCTCGGCCAGGACGGGCTCGTCGCCAACACCGCCAAGTACGTCGGCGGCCAGCCGCTCGTCGCCGTCAACCCCGAGCCCGGGCGCTTCGACGGGATCCTCCTCCCCTTCACGATCCCCGAGGCACGGGGCGCGGTCGAGGATGTTCTCTCGGGCCGGGCCCGGGTCCGCGAGGTGGCGATGGCGGAGGCGGGGCTCGGCGACGGGCAGAAGCTCCTCGCCTTCAACGACCTCTTCATCGGCCACCGCTCGCATGTCTCCGCGCGGTATCGGATCTCCTGGAACGGGCGGACCGAGGCGCAGTCCTCCAGCGGCATCATCGTCTCCACCGGCGCCGGATCCTCCGGTTGGCTGTCCTCGCTCTTCAACATGGCCGACGGCCTCTCGCGCTTCCGCGGGGGAGACGGGGTCGCGGGGATGAGGATGGAATGGGAGGAGAGCCGGTTGGTCTTCGTCGTGCGCGAGCCCTTTGCCAGCCGCCACTCCCAGGCCCGCCTCGTTTGCGGGATCCTCGAGGACGGCGGCGAGCTCGTCGTCGAGAGCCAGATGCCCCTCGACGGCGTCATCTTCTCCGACGGCGTGGAGCGCGACTCGCTCTCCTTCAACTCCGGCGCCGTGGCTCGCGTCTCGGTCGGCAGTCGCCGCGCGCGCCTGGTGGTGGGTAACAACCGATGAAGAGGAATTCATCCGCATGGAGAATGATCAGGATCGGCCGAATGATTGTTCGGTTCCAAATCAGGAATACATCCTGTCCATCCTGGATATTCTTGTTGATGAATGCTCTCATCCGTGGTGTCTCCGCGTTTGACACAACTCATGGCGGAGAGAAGCGAGCCGCGATAGAATCCCGGCCGTGAAACTGACTGTCGACATCGTCATTCTCACCATCCGCGACCTCGAGCTGCAGGTTCTCCTGGTCAGGCGCGGCATCGCCCCTTGGAAGGGGCGCTGGGCGATCCCGGGTGGGTTCGTGCACGAGAAGGAGGGTCTCGAGGAGGCGGCGAAGCGCGAACTGGAGGAGGAGACGGGCGTCTCGGACGTCTACCTCGAGCAGCTCTACACCTTCGGCGAGCCGAAGCGCGATCCGAGAGGCCGGGTGGTGACGGTCGCCTATTACGCGCTCATCCCCCCGGATCGTTTCGTTCCCCGCGGCGGATCGGACGCGGACGAGGCGGCCTGGTTCCCGGTCTCCTCCCTCCCCTCGCTCGCCTTCGACCACGCGAGGATCCTCGCCACGGTCGTCGAACGACTGCGCGGCAAGCTCGACTACACCTCGGTCGGCTTCGGGCTCCTCCCTGCGAAGTTCACCCTGACGGATCTTCAGCGCGTGCACGAGGCGATCCTCGGCCGCGAAATCGAGAAGCGGAACTTCCGACGGAAGATCCTGCAGAAGGGGCTCGTTCAACCCTTGAAGGAATGGCGGCGCGAGGGCATCCAGCGCCCGGCGCAGTTGTTCCGGTTCAGGGCCCGGGGGCAGGTGCCGGGCATACGCAGTTGCGCAGACCGTCGCGTCGGTCCGGCGCATCTCCCCCCTGCCTGATTCCGCGGCTCTTGCCTCACTGGCTTCGCATTGCGTAAGTGCGTATGCCCGACACCGGTGCTATAATCCCTTCCGCAGGCGGCCGGGCGGCCGCTCTTTCGCTTCGGCGAGAGGGAGGAAAGTCCGGACTCCACAGGACAGGGCGCTGGATAACGTCCAGGCGCGGGGCTCGCGAGGGCCGCGCGACGGATAGTGCCGCAGAAACGATACCGCCCCCGGCTTCGGCCGGGAGCAAGGGTGAAACGGTGGGGTAAGAGCCCACCGCGCGCCTGGTGACAGGCACGGCATGGCAAACCCCGTCCGGAGCAAGGCCAAATAGGCGGTGAGTGCCCCGCAAGGGGCCGGGGCGCGGTCCGCGCCCGACAAGCCGCGGGTAGGCTGCTCGAGGCGCCGCGCAAGCGGCGTCCCAGACAGATGGTCGCCCACGCCGAGGCGCGAGC
>CAZWVM010000259.1:0-3909 GCA_964637705.1 uncultured bacterium | reverse complement strand
CACCTGCCGTCGGAGCTTTCGGGCGGGGAGACGGCGCGCGTCGCGCTCGCGCGGGCGCTCGCGTCCGGCGGCCGCGTGATCCTGGCCGACGAGCCGACGGGAAACCTCGACGAGGAGACCTCGGCAGTCATCCAGGATCTCCTCTTCTCCATTCTCGACAACCACGGCCGGGCGCTCGTCATCGTGACCCACGATCCGGGCGTGGCCGCCCGCACCGCCCGCCGCCTCCGCCTTGAACACGGCCTCCTCGGCTGATAGCCTTTTTCCCTCATGAACCTCCCGTTCGATCCCGCCTCGCCCCCGGTCTGCGACCTCTGCCGGCAGGCGCCGGCCGCCCTGCAACTGATGGAGCAGCGCGGGACGGAGACCCGGAAGATCTCGATCTGCGCCTCGTGCGCGGCCCAGCGCGGGATCCAGCAGCAGAACGGGCAGATCACCTTCAACCTGCCGTCCCTCATGGCCGCGATGGCCGCGGTCCACGCCCCGGGCGAGCGCCCCGCCTCCGACGCCTGCCCGGGGTGCGGGCTCACCGCGGCCCAGTTCCAGGAGACGGGCCGGCTCGGCTGCGCGCGCTGTTTCGAGGTCTTCGAGGCGCTCGTCTCCCAGGTCGTGAAGCGGGCGCAGGCCGGCACGTCCCACCGGGGTCTCGCTCCCCAGCGCCTCGGACCCGCGCTCGAGCGTGCCCACCTCGAGGAGCTGAAGCGGCGTTTGAAGGAGGCGGTGAAGGCGGAGAAGTACGAGGAGGCGGCGAGGCTGAGGGACCGCATCCGCGAGGCGGAGAGGAACGCGTGAGCGAGATCATCGAGCGGCTCACTCAGTCGCCGGCGCGCTGGCTCGCGAACCGCGGCCCGGAGGCGCGCGTCGTCCATTCGACGCGGGTCCGTCTCGCCCGCAATCTCGAGTCGATGCCGTTCCCGCCCCTCGTCAACCGCGCGCCGGAATCGATCGGGAAGCTCGTGGCCGAGGGATTGCGCCTCGCGGCGTCGTCCTATCTCCTCAAGTCGATGCACGTCATCGTCTTCGAAAAGGACTCGGATGGCGCGGAGAAGCCCGTCGCGCTCGACCGCTCGATCCTCTTCGAGCGCCATCTCATCTCGCGCGAGTTTCTCCACGGCGGGGGGAGGATGCTCGTGCTCGACGAGCACGAGACGGTCTCGATCATGGTGAACGAGGAGGACCATTTCCGATTCCAGGTCCTGAGGTGCGGGCTCGACGCGATGGAGGCCTGGCGGGTCCTCAAGCAGATCGAGCGCGACGCCGACGGCATACTCTCCTTCGCCTTCCGCCCGCCCTACGGCTATCTCACGTCCTGCCCCACCAACCTCGGCACCGGCCTGCGGGTCTCCGCCCTCTGTCACCTCCCCGGTCTCGCCCGCCTCAACGAGCTGCCCTCGGTCGTCAACGCCGCGAGCCACGTCGGCATCGCGGTCCGGGGCTTCTACGGCGAGGGTTCGCGGCCGCTCGGCAACTTCTTCCAGATCTCCAACCGCACGACCCTCGGGCAGGGCGAGGAGGAGATCGTGGAGAACGTCGAGAGCGCGGTGAGGCACGTGGTGGAGCGGGAGCTGAAGGCGCGGGAACGCGTGGTGGCGGAGAACCGGCTGGCCCTGGAGGACGCGGTGCACCGTTCGCGCGCGGTTCTCTCCTCCGCCCGGATCCTCCCGTCGGGCGAGATGATGGATCTCCTCTCGACGGTGCGTCTGGGCCTGGATCTCGGGATCGTCGGCTCACCCGATCTCGCGACGCTCAACACGCTCCAGATCCGCGCCCAACCGGGCCACCTGCAGAAGATGGAGAAACGGCGCCTCGGCGACGCCGAGCGCGATGTCGCGCGGGCGAATTACATCCGGGGGATGATGAAGAGCGAGGCGTGAGGAGTCAGGAGCGAGGGAGCAATAAACTCCTCACTCCTCACTCCTGACGGCGTTTCTCATCCACAACTCCACGGCCTCCGCGGCCACGGCGTGACCCTTCGCCGTCCAGTGCCCGTCCCACGTGAAGTAGAGCGATCCGGGATTCTCGTGCGCGCGGAAGGTTCGGTCGAGAGAGAAGACCGGGATCGATTCCGCCGCGCAGAACGTCTCGACGAATCGAAACGGCCTGTCGGACGAGACGCCCGGCGGGAAGTTCCATGCCTTGCGCCCCTCGCTCCAGGCGTCGGGCGAGACCTGGTGGCCATAAGGGTAGGTGATGACGGCGAAGAAGATGTTGCGTCCGGACAGGAGGTCGCGGATCTCCTTGAACGCCTCGAAGGTGACGTCCCAGCCCTTCGCGAACTCCGTGTCGGAGAGCGAATCGCGGCCCGGGAAGAGGAGATCGAGATCCTCCGCGGCGCCGGAGTAGCCGATGTCGCCGTCGGAGGCGGGGAAGTGCTTGAGGGCGAGATGGATGCCGTAGGCGTAGAGCGCGCTGTTCCGGTCGAGCCACTCTGAGAGCGCGCCCGAGGGAAGGGGCAGTCGCGAGCGGCGCGGCGTGATCGAAAGGGGCCGGCCGCTCTCGTCGCGCACGAGCCGCCGCGCGTAATAGGCGTCGTTGGCGGGGTCGGAGAGATCGAGGAAGAGAAGCACGGTGTCGGGGCGGAGTTCGAGGCCGCGATGGCGGAGGTAGAGATACTCAAGCAGCGGCGAGTAGGATTTCACGCCGGCGTTCACCGCCGGGAATCCGGCCGTCGCCAGCCTGTCCGCGAGAATCTCCCCCCGTTCCACTCCGTATCCTTCCATGAAGGAATCTCCGAGGATCATGATCGATCCCGGCTCGGGCTCATCGTCGCGCAGTCCGAGTCCGTTGATGAGGTAGGTGACGTCGTATTCCCGGCTCTTCATGCGCCCGCGGGCGCCCGGCCGGAGAGAGTGATCCAGGATCGGATCGGGCCTCATGACCGTTCCCATCGCGTTGACATGGAGGGACGGCAGGAGTCGGACGAGGGATTCGGCGAGGAGGATGCAGAGTGCGAGAGATGAGGCGAGGAGCGCGAGACGGGGAAGGATCGACCTTTTCACGCGAGATCCTGTCCCGGCTTTCGTCGCGAGGTCAAACGATTTTCGACATGCGATTCTCGATTGCCGATCTTCGTTTTGCAATCGGCATTCGCAAATCGATAATCGCAAATCAGAACTCGTAACGGAAACCGACGTTCGCCGCGCCCTTGAAGGCGTTCTCGCGGAGGGCGCTGGGCTGCCGGAAGGAGGTCTGCTCGCCGCGCGCTCCGCACCGGACCGTCAGGCGCTCGCCGAACGGCCGCTCGTACGAGGCGAAGACGGAACCGGTCTGCCGGTTCCGCCCTGTTTCCTCGTCGTACCTCGTCTCCGACCACGCGGCGCCGAATCGGACGTTGTGCCTGACGCCCCAGCGATAACGCGATTCGACGCCGGCGAGCAGGATCGCGTTGTCGAGGCTCTCCCGGGCGTAGTCGCGGTCGCGCCAGGAGACGTGGGGCCAGACGGCCCATCCCTCGGCCGGTTCGATCGTGAGGCGCAATTGGCCGTAGCGGGTGGTGTTGTCGAGCGAGGGACGCGAGACGTAGGTGCGGTCGATGTCCTGGACGCGCAGGGCGACCCTGACCTCCTTGCGGATCGGGTGTTCGTACTGCAGCCACGCGTTGCGGTACGCGTAGCGGTCCAGGGTGTCGTCGTCCGCGGAGAGGGAGGCCTCCTCGGGTTCGACGTAGACGTCGGTGTATTTCTCGCCGTACTCGATGTCGCCCGAGAGGACGCGCGGGGCGGATCGGGAGGGAAGGGCGGACAGGAGCGGGAGGAGGAGCGCAAACAGGGCGGCAAGGGCCCCTGAGGGGCTGTGGAGAAGGCTCATGGTACTTCATCGACGGTCGGGAAAAAGGTCTTAAGTTTTCCCTCGTTCTGCCGATCAATGTATTACCGAAACTTCTCGCCCTCCGAGAAGACGGGAAAGGTA
>CAZWVM010000258.1:0-3914 GCA_964637705.1 uncultured bacterium | reverse complement strand
CCTTCGTGCCGAGCGCGGCGTAGACGCTTCCGAGCTCCAGCCCGATGTAGCCGCCCCCGATGACGAGGAGCGTTCTCGGGATGCTCTCGAGCGCCAGGGCTCCGGTGGAATTCATGACGCGCGGGCTTTCGAGCGCGAGGTGCGGGATGAAGGCGGGACGGGATCCGGAGGCGAGGATGGCGCGGTCGAAGTCGATCTGCTGCGCGGCGCCGTCGGGCGCGTGCACGCGGATCGAGCGGTTGTCCAAAAAGCTCGCGCGGCCCTGGACGAATCGGACGTTGCGCTTGCGGCAGAGCTCGCCGAGACCGCCGGTCATCTTCGCGACGACCCTGTTCTTCCAGTCCCTGAGCCGCTCCAGGTCGACCCTCGGGGCGCCGAACTCCAGCCCCCACTCCTTCGCCTCCTCGGCCTCGGTGATGAGCCGCGCGGCGTGAAGCAGGGCCTTCGAAGGGATGCATCCGCGGTAGAGGCAGACGCCGCCCGGATTCGCCTCGGTATCGACGAGCGTGACTCCCATGCCGAGGTCGGCGCAGGCGAAGGCGGCCGGGTACCCGCCGGGCCCGCCTCCGATGACGACGACCTGGCGGATTTCGGATTGCGGATCGCGGGGCGTCTTCGTCTCCGGCATGGCTCAGCCCTCCAGGGAGAGCAGGAACGGCTGCTCCAGCGCCTCGCAGATCCAGCGCAGGAAACGGGCGCCGTCCGCGCCGTCGATGAGGCGATGGTCGTAGGAGAGGGAGAGCGGGAGCATGAGGCGCGGGGCGCAGGCCACCTCGCGATGACAGGGCTCCTTCAGCGAGCGCGAGATCCCGAGGATCGCGACCTCCGGCGCGTTCACGATCGGGGTGAAGTACGTGCCGCCGATGCCGCCGAGGTTGGTCAGCGTGAAGGTCCCGCCCTGCAGTTCGTCGGGCGTGATCTTCTTCGTGCGCGCCTTCTCGGCGATGCGCGCGAGCTCCGCGGCGATCTCGTGGATGTTCCTCCGGTCCGCGTCGCGGATCACGGGCACCAGCAACCCGCGCTCGGTGTCGACCGCGACACCGATGTTGATGAATTTCTTGTAGACGATCTCGTTACGCGCCAGGTCGATCGAGGCGTTGAACTTGGGAAAGACCTTGAGCGCCGAGGCCACGACCTTGACGAGGATGGCGGTGACGGTGAGCTTGCCGCCCGACTTCTCGACCGAGGCCGCGAAGCGCTTGCGGATCTCCTCCAGTTCCGTGATGTCCGCCTTGTCGAACTGGGTGACGTGCGGAATCGTGGCCCAGGCCGAGGCCATGCGCTCGGCCGTCAGGCGACGGACCTGCGACATCGCCTCGCGTTCGACCGCGCCGAAGGATTCGAAATTCGGCAGGGGGACGTCGGCGCGCACGGGCACGGAAGCGGCGGGCGCAACCGGCGCCGCAGGCTCGACCGCGGCGGGCGCCGACGGCTCGTCCTTGTTCATCCGCCGCGCGGCCTCCTTCACGTCGTCCTTGGTGATGCGCCCCTCGGGGCCTGTCCCCTTCACCTGCGCGATATCGACGCCGATCTCGCGGGCGAGGCGCCGCGTGGCGGGGGAGGAGAGAACGTCTCCGGAGGACGAGTAGCCCTCCTCCGGCACGGTCGAGACCGAGGGCTCCGGGCGCGGCGCCGCGACGGTCGACTGCTCCGACGGCCTCTTCATCACCACCGTCTCGGTCTCGCTCGGTCTCCTCGCGGGCACAGCCGGCGCAACCGGCACGGCCGGCGCGGGGGGAGGCGCCGCGGCGACCGCCGGCTTCGGCTCGGATACCGCGACCGACCCGGCCGGTTGCGCCGCCGCCCCCGACTCCTCGATCGTCAACACGACCGCGCCCACCGAGACCTTCTGCCCCTCCTTCACGTGGATCCGGGCGACGCGGCCGGCGAGGGGGCAGGGGACCTCCAGGGCCGCCTTGTCCGTCTCGACCTCGAGCACGGCCTGTTCGGCCTTGACCGTGTCGCCCTCGGCGACCATCAGGCGGACGACCGTCGCGGTGGCGATGTTCTCTCCGAGGAAGGGCAGCTTGAAATCGGTGGCCATGGTTCGGGTCTCCTTAGAGTTTCGAGGGGTCGGGTTTCGACGGGTCGATGCCGAGCGCGCGGATCGCGGCCTCAACCTCGGCGGCGGGCATCGCGCCGTCGCTCGCGAGGGCGGAAAGGGTCGCCGCGACGATGTGCTTCGCGTCGACCTCGAAGAAGTCGCGCAGGGACGTCCGCCCCTCGCTGCGCCCGAATCCGTCGGTGCCGAGGGCGACGAGCGGGCGGGGTAGCCAGGGCGAGACGCCGTGGGGCAGGATCTTCATGGCGTCGGTGGCGGCGACGAGGGGGCCGGCCGTTCCTCCGAGGCATTGCGCGACGTAGGGCGTGCGCGGCGGGGCGGCGGGATTGAGCCGGTTCCAGCGGTCGCACGCGAGCGCGTCGCGGCGAAGCTCGTTCCAGCTCGTCGCGCTCCATGCGTCCGCCGCGACCCCGAATGACTCCGCCAGCATCGCCTGCGCCTTGAGGACCTCGTTCAGGATCGTGCCGCTGCCGATGAGCTGGGCGCGATGACGCGGCGTCTCCAGCGACGAGGCGCGGAAGCGGTAGAGGCCCTTGAGAATCCCCTCGCGCGAACCCTCCGGCATTGCCGGCATGGGATAGTTCTCGTTCATCACCGTGATGTAGTAGAAGACGTCCTCGTCCTTCTCGAACATGCGTTTCAACCCGTCCTCCACGATCGTCGCGACCTCGAAGGCGAAGGCCGGGTCGTAGGAGACGCAGTTGGGGACGCAGGAGGCATGGACGTGGCTGTGCCCGTCCTGGTGCTGGAGCCCCTCTCCGGCGAGCGTGGTGCGGCCGGCGGTGCCTCCGACGACGAACCCGCGGGTGCGCAGGTCGCCGGCGGCCCAGATGAGGTCGCCGATGCGCTGGAAGCCGAACATGGAGTAGAAGATGAAGAAGGGGATCATCTTCACCCGGTGGTTGGCGTAGGAAGTGCCGGCCGCGATGAAGGACGACATCGACCCCGCCTCGGTGATGCCCTCCTCCAGGATCTGCCCGTCCCGCGCCTCGCGGTAGTAGAGGAGGCTGTCGGAATCGACGGGCTCGTAGAGCTGTCCGACGCGGGAGTAGATGCCGCACTGGCGGAAGAGCGCCTCCATGCCGAAGGTTCGCGCCTCGTCCGGGACGATCGGCACGATCTGCTTTCCGATGACCGGATCGCGCAGGAGCTTGGTGAGCAGGCGGACGATGGCCATCGTCGTGGAGACGGCCCGGCCGTCCGTGCCCCCGTGAAACTCGGCGAAGAGATCGGTTGGGGGCGGCGCGAAGGGGATCGCGACGACCTTGCGCTCGGGCACGAATCCGCCGAGCGCGGCGCGGCGTTCGCGGAGATACTGCATCTCGGGCGACGAGTCCGGCGGGCGGTAGAAGGGCGCGCGCGCGACGTCCTCGTCGGAGATCGGGATCCCGAAGCGCGTGCGGAACTCCCGGAGCTCGTCCTCGTTCAGCTTCTTCTGCTGGTGGGTGACGTTGCGGCCCTCGCCGGCCTCCCCGAGCCCGTAGCCCTTGATGGTGCGCGCGAGGATGACGGTCGGCGAGCCCTTGTTCTCGACGGCGGACTTGAACGCGGCGTGTACCTTGACGGGATCGTGGCCGCCGCGGTTGAGCTTGCGGAGCTCCTCGTCGGAGAGGTTCCGGACGAGTTCCAGGAGACGCGGGTCGGTGCCGAAGAAATGCTCGCGGATATACGAGCCGGGGCTGACGGTGTACTTCTGGTACTCGCCGTCCACCACCTCGCCCATCCTCCGCACCAGGACCCCGTCCTCGTCGCGGTCGAGAAGCGGATCCCACTGGCCGCCCCAGATGACCTTGATGACGTTCCAGCCGGCGCCGGTGAAGGCGGCCTCCAGTTCCTGCATGATCTGGCCGTT
>CAZWVM010000257.1:0-3948 GCA_964637705.1 uncultured bacterium | reverse complement strand
TGAAGGCCCGCCTCGCCCAGCACGGGATCGGCAAGATCCACCTCGCCCGCGTGGCCTGATAACTGTCATACCCGGGCCCTTCCGCCTCGCGGCGGAAGGGCCTTTTCTTTCGGGGCCAGGATGATGACGGGGCGCAAATCGTTTGCCCAACTCCCCTCTTTGGAGTGTAATCCTCCCGGCATGACCACATTCGGGAACCTTTTCGGAGCCCCCTCCGTCTAATGGATCGAGAGGCATTGGCGCGGTTGGAACCGGCCGCCGTCGACGCCTTCGTGCGCGAAACCGTCGACCGCGTGCACTCGATGATGTACGGCATCACGGGGCACGCGCAGGAGACGGAGGACCTCGTGCAGGAGGTCTACATGAGGGCGTTCCGGAGCCTGCCGGCTTATCGCGGCGAGGCGGCCCCCGGGACGTGGCTCTATCGCATCGCGCTGAACGTCGGACGCGACGCGATCGAGCGGCGGCAGGCCGAGCGACGGCGCGAGGGCGGCGAAGTCGATCCGGAGCGCCACAGCGCGAAGGATGATCCCGCCTCCGACGCCGTGCGCAACGAGGAGGTCGCCGCGGTCCGAGAGGCCGTCGCGGCCCTGCCGGAGGAGTGGAGAAACGTGGTGACGCTCGTGGACATCGAGGGATTGAGCCTCGAGGAGGCAGGCGGTTCGCTCGGGATCCCCGAGGGCACCGTGAAATCGCGCCTGCACCGCGGGCGCGAAAGGCTGCGCGAGACGCTGCGGCGGAGGTTCGGAGGAAAGCCATGATCTGCGAACACTGCCGGCATCACATCGACGCCTTCGTCCGCGAAGAGACGACGCCGGCGCTCTCGACCGAGATCACGGCCCACCTGAGCGGCTGCGCGGAGTGCCGCGCCGAGAGCGAGGCGGCGCGGGCCCTCGCCCTCGCCCTGCGCTCGCTCCATCGCCCGGCGCCGGCCGGCCTCGCGGAACGGATCATCGCCGCGGCGCCGCCCTCCCGCCGCGCCACCTGGTTCTCGCCGCTCCGGGCCGTCGCCGCCGTGCTCCTCGTCTCCGTCGCCTTCATGCTCACGTCCGAGGGGCGCCGCATCTTCTCCGAGGAAACCTTCCAGGCGGTCACGGGCTCGCCGGCCGACCGGCTCCCGGTCAAGGGCCTGCCGTCGGAGCCGAGCCCCCTGCTCGAGCGGCCCCTCGAGAGCGCGCCATCGACCGACGCGACCGCGGCAGCCGAAGGCACGGCGCCCCTCCCGGCGGCGTCGCCCGACGACGACGACGAGGCGCCCACGCCCAGGCCACGCGAAGCCGGAGCGGCGGGCCGGACCGCGCCGCCGGCGCCCGCGTCATCCGGCGCCGCACCGGCGGACGGCGCCGCGCCCCGCTCCGTCGCTTCGCCGCCGTCTCCCCCCGCGGCCGCCTCCTTCGCCGCCTCCTCCGCGCCCGCCCCCGCCGTCCCGGCCGCGCCCGCCGCGGAGAAGTCCCTTGACCCGCCCGGGGGGGGAGCGACATATGAGGACGCTGATCGGTCCGTGGTCGTGCCGGCGGCACGACGCTCCCGCTCCTTCGACGCCCTCTCGGTCCGCGAGGAGTCCCGCATCGCGCCGGCCGCCGCGGGCCGCGCCAACGTCTCCGACACACCCGTCCAACCCGTCGCCCGGCCCGACAGCCCGGCGCGTTCGAACCCGGAGGTTCAACCATGATCCGCACATCCGTTTCCACCGCTCTTCTCGCCCTCGGCTCGGCGGCTCTCGTCGTCCTGGCGGCCGCCGGTCCCGCGCGCGCGGCCGGCAACTCCTACGGCCGCGCCGCGTTCGAGGAGACCGGGTGGACGCTCGAGCTCCCCGCCAAGGTAAGCGTCGTCCACTCCGACCTGCCGGGGCGCATCGTCGTGAGCGTCGAATACCCGGTGCCGGACATCGAGGAAGGCGCCACCTTCGATGTGCGCCTCGACGGCGTCGAGGTTCCCTACGAGGTTGTCGCGGGCGGGGCCGGCGCGGGGATGGAACAGAGGGACCTGGCGATTCACTGCGCCGCGCCCGGCGAGAAGACCGTCACCGTCAAGGTCACGTCCGGCGCGCGCACCCATACCGGCGAGTGCCGCGTCTCCTACCGGCCCGCCGCCGCGATCCTGCCCGCCTGGATCGAGAACGAGCTCTGGACCGAGGCCAAACCCCTCATGATCGGCATCCGCCTCGTCGAGGATGCCAAGGTCTTCGTGAACGGCCGCGAGGTCGATCTCGCCTACCAGAAGATCGTCCCGGACGATTTCGTGACTCTGCCCGGCATCGTGATCGAACCGGGTCTGAGGCGCGGCGTGAACCGCGTCGAGATCAAGGGCCGCTCCTGGAGCGGCGCTGAGATCTCGGTCACGCGCACGATCGTCTACGCGCCCGGCGGCCGCGTCGCCCGCGGCACCGCCTTCAGCATTCCCTACGGCCGGACCGGCTCGCGCTCGGGCCCCTTCTACCGCTACGAGTTCACGGGCAGCGTCGTCCGTTCGACCGGGGATTCCGAGACGCCGGAGGGCCTGCTCGTCGCCTCCTTCCAGGCGGCCAGGCGAGGCACGGCGCGCATCAAGATCAGCGTGCGCCCCCACTTCCTCCAGCCCTACCGGCCGGATCGCGAAGTGCGCGTGACGGTCTACTGAGGGTCAGAACTCGGGTTCCGGGGGCAGTTCCTCGATCGAGCAGAGTGCGCAGGGCATGATGTAGGCGAGCTGCTCGTCCGTCGCCAGGGGAAGAAAGTCCTGGGAACGGTTGAGCCAGTCGAGGAGACGCGGATCGCGCGAGAGGTCGGGCGTCACGAGGACACGTCCCTCGATCGTCTCGCCCGTGACGAGCGTGACGCGCGCCTTGACCGGCCTGAGTATCGGCTTGATGGATCCGTCGGGATCGAAGTCCTGGAGGCCCTGCTCGAGCATCATCCGGATCTGGACGATCGCGGACTTCATGATGAGCCGCGTTCCGCCCTCCGACAGCGCCAGCGGCACCCAGGTGTCGCGGCCGCGCAGGAGTTCGCCGACGCGCTCGTGTCCGGCATGGAACTGGGTCGCGGAGGCCAGGAAGAGCCGCCCCGTCATCCGCGAACCGTCCCTCAGCTCGATCATGACGTCGAAGCCGACCTTGGGTACCTTGAGGGTCTCCATCGCGGACGCAGGATATCACAGGCCGTGTCCTGTGCATCTTTTTTCACCTGTCGCGGTTCTTGACTTCCGGGCGCGTTCTCAGGATGCTCTGACGCTCCGGCCGGCGCGCCTCGCGCGGCCGGGCCATTTCACCGGGAGATGGGGTCGTGACCGACGAGACAGTGGCAGGAACGCCGACCGGCGCCTACATCGATCACTTCTTCCACGTCATGATGGAGAGCGGCGCCTCCGACCTCCACCTCTCCGCCGACTGCTCGCCGATGCTGCGCATCGACGGCGGCATGAAGGCGATCGCCGACTATCCCGTGATCGCGGCGCAGGATCTCGCCGGGATCCTGTATGAGATCATGCCGGAGAGGAACCGGCAGCAGTTCGCGGAGTCCTGGGACACGGACTTCGCCTACGAGATCCCCGGGCTCGCCCGCTTCCGCTGCAACGTCTTCATGGACCGCAAGGGCATGGGCGGGGTCTTCCGCGTCATTCCGTCGAAAATCCTCTCCTGCGAGGACCTCGGGTTGCCCCCGGCGGTGAAGAACCTCTGCTACCTCACCAAGGGTCTCGTCCTGGTCACCGGCCCCACCGGCTCGGGGAAATCGACCTCGCTGGCGGCCATGATCGATCTCATCAACCAGACGCGCGAGGACCACATCATCACGATCGAGGACCCGATCGAGTTCGTGCACCCGAACAAGCGGTGCCTCGTCAACCAGCGAGAAATCGGTGTTCATTCCAAGTCCTTCAAGAACGCCCTGAAAGCGGCCCTCCGCGAGGATCCGGACATCGTGCTCGTCGGCGAGATGCGCGACCTCGAGACGATCTCCATCGCGATCG
>CAZWVM010000256.1:0-3965 GCA_964637705.1 uncultured bacterium | reverse complement strand
GGCCGACGACAGGGCATGCCAGGGCCTGTCGTCGGCCGATGGCATCCGCCCCGCTTCGCCCGGCATCGTCCCCCCTACATCCGCCGGCCCACGGCCGCGGCGACGGGCGCGACATCCTTCAGCAATTGCTCGAAGCGCTTCGGCTTCAGGGACTGGCTGCCGTCCGACACGGCGCGCGCCGGATCGTCGTGGACCTCGACGATGAGTCCGTCGGCGCCCGCGGCCACGGCGCCGCGCGAAGCCGGAACGACGAGATCCCACCGTCCCGTGGCGTGGCTGGGATCGACGACGACCGGGAGCCGCGACTGCAGTTTCAGGAGCGGCACGGCGTTGATGTCGAGCGTGAAGCGCGTCGCGGTCTCGAAGGTCCGGATGCCGCGCTCGCAGAGAATCACGTTCTCGTTGCCCTCGGAGAGAACGTACTCCGCGGCCATCAGGAACTCCTCGACCGTCGCGGACATCCCGCGTTTCAGGAGCACGGGCTTGCCGGCGCGGCCGACCTCGAGGAGGAGGTCGAAGTTCTGCATGTTGCGGGCGCCGACCTGGAGGATGTCGGCGAACTCCGCGACCTTCTCCACGGCCTCCGGCGTCATCACCTCGGTCACGACCTTCATGCCGAGGTCGCCGGCGACGCGCGCGAGGATTCTCAGCCCGTCTTCGCCGAGGCCGCGGAAGGCGTAGGGCGAAGTGCGCGGCTTGTACGCGCCGCCGCGCAGGATCTTCGCTCCGGCCGCGGCGACGGGCCGCGCGATCCGCGCGAGCGACTCCTCGCTCTCGACCGAGCACGGACCGGCCATGACGACGATCTCCTCGCCGCCGATCACCACGTCGCCGACCTTCACACGGTGCCGCTCGTGACCCTCGACCCTCGCCACGAGCTTGTAGGGTTGAAGGACGCGCATCGCCTTCTCGACGCCGGGCATGGCCTCGCACTGCAACAGGACGCTCTTGTCGCCGTCGCCGACCGCCGCGATGACGGTGCGGAGTTCGCCGTAGATCGGGACGGAACGGTAGCCGTGGTGCTGGATGACGTCCTCGACGGCCTTGCGGTCGGCCTCGGTGTGGCCGGGCCCCATGATGATGATCATTGTTCTCCCACCTTCTCAGCAAGAATCTCGATGACGCACCCGTCCGGGCCGGCGTTCACGACGCGCACGGCGCCGCAGGTGAACTCTTCGCCGAAGAACTCGTGCGCGTGACCGCACGCGTGCAGGCGCGGCGCGATCCGATCGATCGCGTCGAGAACCGAGGCGCTGCCGACGTGCATCGATCCCCTGCGGTCCATGATACCGCGCGGCGGCGCGTGGGTCACCAGGACATCGGCGGCGGAGCAGGCCGCGAAGGCGCGCGTGAATTCGGCCTCCGTGAGATCGAAGCTCCAACCCCACGGCGTCTCGCACGCGCCGCCCGCTCCGAAGAAGCGGATTCCGTCGATCGTTACGCCCTCGCCGTGGAGAACATGGCACGACCTCCAACCCCGGCAGGCCTTCCTCAGTTCCCGGTCGGTCTCGTTGTTTCCCGGCACGAGCACGGTCGGCTTCCCGATCTTCGAGAGCGCCGCGATCGTCTCTTCGAGCCCCTCGTGGCAGGCGGAGTAGTCACCGGCGCCCACGACGACATCGACGCTTGCGCTCGTTTCAACCAGCCTGCGCGCAGCCGCGAGATCGGTGTGGATATCGTTGAACGCCAGGATTTTCAATTGCGAAAGGCCCTCAGCACGATATCTGTGTCACTGTGTCAGAGTGACCCCTTTTACAAATTTCGGCGGCGGACGGCTTCTCGCGGATCGATTCGCTTCGCGGCGCCCTTGAGCTTCGGGTGGACCGCGGCGAGTTCCTTGTCCGACAGGCCCGCGAAGGGACGTCCGGAGTGCACCAGCCGCGCCACGATCTCGTGCGCCTCGCGGAACGGCACGCCCTTCTCGACGAGGTGCTCGGCGAGGTCGGTCGCGAGCATCGAGGCGTCGATCGCCGCCTCCGCTCGCTTCGCGTCGAACGTCATCGTCCGCACCACGAGCGCCATGGCCGCGGCCGAGGCGATCACGGTATCGACGGAGTCGAAGACCCGCTCCTTGTCCTCCTGGAGGTCCCGGTTGTAGGTCGTGGGCAGGCCCTTCAAGGTCACGAGCAGGGAGACGAGGTTCCCGACGCAGCGGCCGGTCTTGCCGCGCGTCAGCTCGCAGACATCCGGGTTCTTCTTCTGGGGCATGAGGGACGATCCGGTCGTCACGGCGTCGTCGAGCCTGACGAAACCGAATTCCTTCGAGGAATAGATGACGAGGTCCTCGGCGAGGCGCGAGAGGTGAAGCTGGAAGACGGCGCAGGCGAAGAGCAGTTCCAGCGCGAAGTCGCGATCCGAGACGGCATCCATCGTGGAGGACGAGGGCTCGATGAAGCCGAGCGCCTTCGCGGTCGCGGAGCGGTCGAGCGGAAGGGACGATCCGGCGAGCGCGCCCGCGCCCAGGGGACAATCCTGCATCGTGCGACAGCGGACGAGGACGAGCCGCGTGAGGTCCCTGAGCATCATGGCCTCGTAGGCCTCGCACCAGGCCTTCACCGTCACCGGCTGGGCCTGCTGGAGGTGGGTGTAGCCGGGCAGGAGCGCGGAGCCATCGTGCTTCGCGACCCGGCCGAGCGCGGAGATCAGTTCGACGGTCGAGGATTCGAGCCGCGCCGCCGCATCCGCGCACCAGAGCCGGAAGGCGGTCGCGACCTGGTCGTTGCGCGACCGGCCCGTGTGCAGGCGCTTCCCCGCCTCGCCGATCCGCGCGGTGAGCGCGGCCTCGATGTTCATGTGCACGTCCTCGAGGCTCTCGTCCCAGCGGAACCGACCGGCCGCGATCTCGCGCCCGATCGACTTCAGGCCCCCCACGATCTTCTTCGCATCGCCGGCCGGGATGATCTTCCTGCGTCCCAGCATCTCGGCGTGCGCGATCGAGCCGCGGATGTCGAAGGGCGCGAGACGGCGGTCGTAGGAGATCGACTCGGTGAAGGACTCGACGAGCGCGGCCGTGCTCTTCCCGTATCCGCCACCCCAGAGCTTCCCCGATCGCGGATTTCGGGTTGTGGATTTCTGCTTGCGGATCTTCTTCCTCACTCCTGACTCCTCACTCCTCGCTCTTCACTTCCTCACCATCGACCGGATGCGCAGTCTCAGCGCATTCAGCTTGATGAAGCCCGTGGCATCGGCCTGGTTGTACACGCCCTTGTCGGCCTCCATCGTCGCGATATCGGGACGATAGAGCGAATTGGGGGACTTGCGGCCCACCACCATGCAGTTGCCCTTGTAGAGCTTCAGCCTCACGGTGCCGTTCACCCATGCCTGTGCCTCGTCGCACGCCGCCTGCAGCATCTCGCGTTCCGGGGCATACCAGTATCCGTAGTAGACCATCTCGGCGTAGCGCGGGATCCACGAGTCCTTCAGGTGCATGACCTCGCGGTCCAGGGTGAGCGTCTCGAGCGCGCGGTGGGCCGCGTGCAGGATCGTGCCGCCGGGCGTCTCGTACACGCCGCGCGACTTCATGCCGACATAGCGGTTCTCGACGCAATCCGCCCGCCCGATGCCGTTCCGGCCGCCGATATTGTTGAGGAGCGTCAGGAGTTTGGCCGGGGAGAGCTTCTTCCCGTTGACGGCGACCGGGTTGCCGCGGACGAAGTCGATCGTCACGTAGGTCGGGCGGTCCGGCGCCTGCTCGGGCGAGACCGACATCTGGTAGATGTCCCGGGGCGGTTCCATCCACGGATCCTCGAGGATCCCGCTCTCGAAGGAGATGTGGAAGAGGTTGCGGTCGGAGGAGTAGGCCTTGCCGCCGAACTTCGGGACCGGGATCCCGTGCTTCTTCGCGTAGGCCAGGAGATCCTCGCGGCCCTTGAAATCCCACTCGCGCCAGGGCGCGATGACCTTGATCGCCGGGTTCAGGGCGTAGCAGGAGAGTTCGAAGCGGACCTGGTCGTTGCCCTTGCCGG
>CAZWVM010000255.1:0-3994 GCA_964637705.1 uncultured bacterium | reverse complement strand
TGTTGGAGTTGCGGCAAGGTGACCGGCATCGTCGGCCGGCCCGCCCGCACGGATGACTGCCCCTACTGTCGAGCCGAGCTTCGATCCTGCCGGGGATGCCGTTTCTACGAATCGGCCCTTGCGAACCAGTGCTCGGAGCCGCGCGCGGAACCGCCGGTCGAGAAGGAGCGGGTGAATTTCTGCGATTTCTTCGTGGCGGCCGAGATCGCCCCGCCCGAGAAGACGGGGTGGAACAGCAAGCCGGCAGCGGGTCCGGTCGGCGGTGGCGGCGGCGTGGCCAACGCTCGCGCCGCGCTCGACAAGCTCTTCGGAAAATAGCCCTCCAAGAAAAAGTCCCGCGATAGCCGTGGAGCACCTTCTTTATGGACCCTGTTTTAAAACAGGTGGGAGCCTCGAGACCGGTTCGGCTTACCTCGCGAAGAGGCTTCGCGTCCCCGTCGGGTCAGGCCCCCTTCCACCAAAAGTGTTGGGCCAAAAAATCGGTGCCTCGCGTGCAACGCAGGACGGTACGATTGTACCTTCGGCCGAGCGCGAAAATCAAGAGCCTCCGCGGGGACCGCGATGGGGTTGTGAATAAGTGAGCGTCGAGCTTCTCCTGCCGATCGCGACGGCGCTTCTCTTCGGCTTGAACGCCGTTCCCGCCAAGATGCTGACGAGGCGGGGGTGGAGCGAGTTCACGGTGGCGTGGATGAACGTGACCTTGATGATCCTGCCGCTGGGGGTCTTCGCCTGGTTCTTCGGGCAGGGCGCATTGAGGCCGGGATTCTGGCCCTGGCTCTTGGCGGGCGTCCTCGGCAATTGCGTCGCCTTCACGCTCTATTTCCGCGCGATCCGCTTGACGGACGTGTCGATCGTTCTGCCCCTCGTTTCCCTCTCCCCGGTCTTCATGCTCCTGACCTCGTGGTTGATGCTCGGCGAGACGCTCGGATCCCGATCGATTTTCGGCGTCCTCCTCGTGGCCGCCGGGGCCTACCTGCTCGGTTCCTCGCGCGACCGCTCCGGCTGGAAGGCGCCGGTGCGGGCTCTCGCGCGCGATCCCGGGGCCCGCGCCGCCCTGCTGGTTTCCCTCGTCTGGTCGGTGACCTCCAACATCGACAAGCGCTGCATCCTCGCCTCCGATTCCGCCACCTATCCCGCGATCCATGTCGCCGCGGCCAGCCTCCTGTATGCCCCGATCGTCTGGCACATGACGCGGTTCCGGGAGATACGGGCGGCCGGCCGCGCGCCGCTTCTGCCCGCGCTTCTCCTCGCCGCCTCGCAGTCCCTGATGCTCCTCTGCCAGATGGCGTCGCTCGACCACTTCCCGGTCCCGGTCGTCATCGCCGTGAAGAGATCGGGGCTCCTCGTGGGCGTGATCGCGGGGCTGTGGAGCGGGGAAGAGGGCGGCGCCTGGCGACTCGCCGCCGCCGTCACCGTTCTCGGCGGCGTTGTCATGATCCTCGCGAGCCGCTAGGATTTCCCCGGAGGTTCGAACGATGATGCGTACCGCCCTGGCTCTCACGATCCTGGTCCTGGCCGTGGCCCTGCCCCTCTCCGCGGCGCCCGGGGATCCCCCGGTCATCGACACGGCGATCCGCTCGTCGGGGTTCGAGGGCCACGTGCTCGCCGACACGTCCCGCCTCGAACCCCGCTTCCAGGGCGTGCTCGTTCCCGGCATCGAGTATCACGCGGTGATCGAGATGACGAGCGGTGAGACGATCGAGATCGCGCTCTTCCCGGAGACCGCTCCGAACCACGTCGCGAACTTCGTTTCGCTCGCGCGCAAGGGTTTCTACGACAGCGTGACGTTTCACCGGGTCATCCCGGGATTCATGGCGCAGGGCGGCGATCCGACGGGTACCGGGATGGGCGGTCCCGGTTACACGGTGAAGGCGGAATTCTCGAACCTGCCGCACCAGCGCGGGACCCTCTCGATGGCGCGCGCCATGGATCCGAATTCAGCCGGCTCGCAGTTCTTCATCTGCTTCACGCGCACGCCCTTCCTCGACGGGAAATACACCGTCTTCGGGCAGGTCATCGCCGGGATGACGGCCGTCGACGCGATCCGTCCGCGCGATCCGCAGGCGAATCCGGACTACACGGGCGACGCGATGAGGAGGATCTGGGTGCGCGAGATCGTTCCGGACGTGGACGAGGAAGCGGAGCGCCGGAACCTCGTCAACACGCGCCGACGCCTCCACCAGCGTCATGAACGCCTGGAAAACGAGGCCGTGGGCCTGGAACGCCCCTCGAACTCGACGCGCTACTGAACCGCCCCTAAACCTTTTTCTCCCGTCCCCGTCCAACGGGGCAGGAGATGAATGCCCGTGAGGTCACGAGGAGAGAGATGCCGACGGAACCGGCGACGAGAGAGGATTTCGCGCGGCTCTACGCGGAACACCTCGACCGTCTTCGCGCCGCGGCCTGGCGGCTCACCCGCTCGCATGATCGAACCGAGGACCTCGTGGCCGAGGCCTTCGCGCGGGCCTTCGAGAAGTTCGCGAGCTTCCGCGGCGAGTCCGCATTCGGGACGTGGCTCCACCGCATCCTCCTCAATCTCGTCTACGATTCCACGGAGCGTGCGACGGAGGAGGTATCCGAGTCCTTGCGCGCGTCCCGCGGGTGCGAACCCGACGCGCGTTTCGAGGCGCGGCACGCGGCGGCGCGGATCGACGAGGCCCTGGGGCGTCTTTCGCGCAGTCAGCGCGAGGTCTTCCTGATGAAGGAACTCGAGGGTCGGAAACACGCGGAGATCGCCGCGCGCCTGGGCATCGCCGAGAACACGTCGAAGGTCCACTACTTCCACGCCGTGAAGCGGCTGAGGGAGGAATTGCATGACCTCGTCTGAGCGGGATGAGCGCGCGATGGACTGCGCCGCATGCGAATCGGATTTCGGCGCGCTGCTTTCGGGAGAGGCGACGCGCGAGGAGATGAAGCGGGCGAACGAGCACCTGGCGGCATGTCCGGAATGCGCGCGGATGTTCGGGGATCTCGCGGTCTTCAAGAAGCGGATGAGCGCAGCCTACGGCGGCGCGCGCAAGGAGAAAACCGGCGCGATCCCGAGGAGGAAGATGCTTTACCTCGCCGTGGCGGCGTCGTTGGCGGTCGGGCTCGCGGTATATCCGCAACTCGTGGATAATCAGGTTATGACACCTGTCATAATCGAGCCGTCGGCCGTGGAAGTCACGAACCTGGCGGCCGCGGAAACGACGGCGATACCGAGAGGCGAAGAGGAACTGGTGCTGACGGACGAGGAGGCGGGCGCGATGGTGGAACTCATCTCGGACGCCGAACTCAGCGTCTATTTCGAATCGAACGGTTGAGAAACCGGACGGAAGGAGAAAGGTCATGAAGAACTGGACGAGGTGGTTGACGGCGGGCGCGGCCTGCCTGGCGTTCGTGTCGGCGTCGGTCGCGGAGAATACGCGCGGCCGGAGCAGTGCCGGGACGCGGGACAACACGGCCCGGAGCGAAGAGGTGCGCGACCGGATGATCGAGCGCGTGGCGGAGCGGCTGGAACTGGACGATGCGACGACGGAGAAGCTCAAGGCGCTCCTCGAGACCCAGCAGGAGGCGAGGAAGAAACTGGGGGAGGAGATGAGGGCGGAGACGCAGAAGCTGAAGGACCTTCTGCGCAACGACGCTTCGGACGCGGAACTGAACGCGCAGATCGACCGCATCGAGGCGAAGCGCGACGCGATGCACGCGCAGATGGTGAGCGGCGCGAAGGAAGTCAGGGCGCTCCTGGGTCCCGAGAAGTACGCTCGCTGGCTCTCGGTCCAGCAGCAGGCGATGCAGGGTATGAGGGAGCGGTTCCAGGGCGGACAGAACGCACGCGGCGGGCGCGGGCAGGGCTCCCGGCGCGGCCCGTCCTCAGGCGGAGGAAACTGGGGTTACAACTGATCGTCCGGAAACGCGCGAAGCGGCGGGCCCCCGCCCTCTTCCTCTTGTTTAAAAGCCTATGTAATCGGTTTCTAAGCTATTTAAATAGGCCGCACGAGGCGGGGAGAGCGGC
>CAZWVM010000254.1:0-4032 GCA_964637705.1 uncultured bacterium | reverse complement strand
TCTGCGTTGCGTGCCGGGTGAAATCAACCAGCTTGAATCAGGCATCGGCGATACAATAATTGCAGTCTTTCAAATGTATATTTTCTTTTTCTTGTCATTTCAAACTATTCACAATTTTTCCGAGATTGACAAGTATACGTTTGTATACTACATTTCTTTCATGGCCGCGAAACGGTCTCGAAAAAATCTGCTTTCCCCTGAGCGCATTTCCGCCCTTCGGGGCTTTCTCCGCGAAAAGGGCCGGCTTCCGAGCTTTCGCGAGATGGCTTCTCTTGCCGGTTGGTCCAGTCCCCATGCCGCGACGCGTTTCTTCCGCGCGGCGGAGGATTCGGGCTTCGTTCGCCGCGAAGGGCGGCGACTTTCTCCCGCCCCCGCGCTCACCGGTTGGAAGTGCTACGCCTCGATCAGCGCCGGATTTCCTTCCCCGGCGGAGGACGAACTCTGCGACGTCATTTCGCTCGACGAATACCTGATCGGCCGCAGCGAATCCGCTTTCCTCGTGCGCGTCTCGGGGGATTCGATGATCGGAGCCGGGATTCTGCCGGGGGACGTGATCATCGTGGAGCGCGGGGCGGAACCGCGGAGCGGCGAGATCGTCGCGGCGGAGGTCGATGGAGACTGGACCCTGAAGTACTACCACCGGACGTCGCGCGGCGTGGTCCTGCGCGCGGCGAACGAGAAGTATCCCGAGATCCGGCCGAAGAACGAACTGAAGATCGGCGGCGTGGTGCGCGGCGTCTTCCGACGATACCGCTCCGGCCCGGCCTGACGGGCGACGGATCCCGTGGGATTCCCGCGCGCGATCGCGCACGTCGACGCGGACGCCTTCTTCGCCTCCGTGGAGCAGGCCATGCACCCGGAATACCGCGGGAGGCCGGTCGTGACCGGCCAGGAGCGCAACATCGTGAGCGCGGCCTCGTACGAGGCGAAGGCGAAGGGGGTCAAGCGCGGCGTCGCGCTCTGGGACGTGAAGAAGATCTGCCCCGACTGCATCATCCTCCCTTCCGACTACGAAACCTACTCCCTGTATTCGCTCCGCCTCTTCGAGATCCTCCGGCGCTACACGCCCGACGTGGAGGAATACTCCATCGACGAAGCCTTCCTCGATCTCACCGGCGTCGCCCGGCTCCACCGCAAGGGCTACCGCGCGGTCATCTCGGAGATCCAGCGGACGGTGGAGCGGGAACTGGGCATCGGCGTCTCGATCGGGCTCTCTCTCACCCGCACCCTCGCCAAGATCGCCTCGCGTCTCAGGAAGCCCCGCGGTCTCGTTGCCGTTTCCGAGTCGCGCATCCCGGATCTCCTGGAACGCACCCCGGTCGAGGCGGTCTGCGGCATCGGGCCGAAATCCGCGGCGCTTCTCGCGAAGTTCGGCGTCGCGACGACGAAGCACCTCACGGACCTTTCCGAGGCGTCGGTGCGAAGGCTTCTCGGGCGCCCCGGGGTCGAACTCTGGCTGGAACTGCAGGGGGCCCTGGTGAACCCGGTCGTCGCGGGATCGCGCTCGCCGGAGCACTCGGTGATGAAATCGAAGACCTTCACGCCGCCCTCCTCGGATCGCGTCTTCGTCCGCGCGCAGTGCCTTCGCAATCTCGAATCGGCCTGCATCAAGCTCCGCCGCCATTCGCTCGACGCGGACCGGGTTCAACTGCACCTGCGTCGGCAGGACTTTCGCTACGACGGGGAGGAGGCGAGACTGGAGCAGAGGACGAACCTGCCGCCGGAGATCCTTCCGGTCCTGAACGGGCTTTTCGATTCCCTCTTCCGCTCCGGCCGGCTTTATCGCGCCACCGGCGTGGTCCTCGCCGGGCTGGCGCCGACCGGTCCCCTGCAGGTTTCGCTCTTCGGAGACGCGGAGCGAAGCGAAAAGGGCAGGGCCTTGTACGACGAGATCGGGGGGTTGGCGGAGAAATACGGCAAGCACGTGGTGAGCGCGGGGACGGGGCTTTTCCTGAAGAGAAGCGCCGTCACGTCGCGCGCGGCGCTGCCGGAGCGGAAGACGGATCTCCTGCCGGGGGAGACACGCCGGCGGCGGCTCGCGGTTCCGCTCTGGGACGTGAAGTTGTGATGACCCTTCCTTCCCTCCCGGGGCCCGGGAAAAGCCCTTCAAACGCGCGAATCCTCCTCTTATAGTCGGCGCGTGAACCCGTCGGTGACCCTCACGGACCGCTCCCTCGCCCTGCGGCTCTTCCTGGCGCTCCTCCTTCTCTACGCCGCCCTTTCCGGGGGGCACCTCTACAGCATGGACGATCACACGAACTTCCACGTAGCCGACTCGATTCTCGCGCGCGGTTCGATCGACCTCGAGGAGGCCTCACGGGCGAGGCACCTCAACACCACGACCGGCGCGGACGGGCGCCCCTACTCGTATTACGGCATCGGGGGACCGCTCGTCTTCCTCCCGTTCGTCGCCCTGGGGCGGGCCGCCGGGGCTCTCGCCGGGTCGAGCCATTACCTGTCGCAGGCTTCCATGTCGCTCGCCAGCGCCGTTCTCACGGCCGCCACTTCCGCGCTCGTTTTTCTCATCCTGAGGCGGCGGGGCCGTTCATCGCGCCGCGCCCTCGCAGCGGCCGCCCTTTACGCCCTGGCCACGCCGGCCCTGGTCTGGTCGAAATACTCCGCGAATTCCGTGATCGTGGGTTTTCTCTTCGTGGGCGCTCTCTACGCGTTTCTCCACGACTCGAATCGCGGATGGATGGTCGCGGGGTTGTGCCTCGGCCTGGCCGTCAATGTGCGCTACGATGCCGCGATCGGGGCGGCACTCCTGCCGCTCCTGGCGATGACGCGGGGCGATGGCGCCCGTGCGGACCGTGCCCGTCGTTTCGCCTCTCTCGGAGTCGCCCTGCTGCCCTTCGCCCTTCTCCTCCTCGGGCACAATCTCCTCCGCTTCGGCTCACCCTGGAAGCTGGGCTATTCGAATCTCGAATCGGCCGATCCCTTCGGGACCCCCTTGCTGTCCGGCCTCTACGGGCTGCTTCTCTCGCCCAACCGGGGCCTTCTCTTCCACGCGCCCATCCTCCTCATCCTGCCCTTCTCCTTCCGGCAGGGCATGGAGAAGAGGTGGAGCCTTCTCCTTCCGGCGGTGTATGCGGTCTTCTACGCGAAGGCGGAAACGTGGGACGGGGGAGTGGTCTGGGGGCCGCGTTACCTCGGCTGCGTCCTGCCGCTACTCTGCCTGCCGCTGGGCGACGCCGCCGCGGCGCTGGTATCGCGCGGCCGGCGCGACGCGCTCATCGCCCTGGCAGGTCTCTCGGTGTCGATGCAGTTGTGGGGAGGGATCGTGAGCATGGACAGCTATCATGATCACCTCGTGGAATCGGGGATCAATCCCCTGAGAACGCGCGACGAGGTCGAGTTGGCGCCGGTCTGGGGCGTGAGGCTCGTCATGAGAGAATTGACCCTGGAGCAGTTGGCGGACCGTGCGGGGGAGGGCCCCCTGCCTGCCGGGGGGCATCCGGCCACCGTGATACTGAGGTCGACCGCGGACTATTGGCCATTCTATGCCTACAAGCTCGGCTTCTCCCCGTGGCCCCTCATCCTCTTATGGTCCCTCATGGTCATCGGGGCTCTCCTGGTTTCGCGGCCTCTTTGGAGAGCAGCGGGTCAAGAGAAGATGTCCCTTTCATAAGATTTCAAAGTTCGACAAAAGTTTCTTGAAACTTTCAGAGCCCCTTTTCGAGCTTCCGGGTCGCCGGGCTCTTTCGCTCCATGTGAGATAGAAGAGAAGAAAACAGAGCCCGAGAGCGAAGAAAAGTATTGACATGGTCGGCTCTTCAATTAGACTTCTCGGCCGTTGCCCGGGGCCAAGGCTCCGAGCGCTGTGCATAGAAGAACGCGACAGAATCGGTTCCGCGCGAGCGGGAGCGAGTCTTCCTCGCTGATCCTCAGCCGGGCTCGGGGTGTGTCGCCAGCAAATGTTGCGGCGGCGCACCCCGAGTTTTGTTACGGCCGGGGGCTGTCGTGTTCTTTGCCTGGCAGCGCGGGCGACGATTTTGATGCAGGAGGCAGGACATTGCCGACGATTAACCAGCT
>CAZWVM010000253.1:0-4036 GCA_964637705.1 uncultured bacterium | reverse complement strand
GAGTGCTGGAACCGGCGGCGGGCGCCGGGACGGCCGTACTTCTTGCGCTCGACCTTGCGGGGGTCGCGCGAGAGGAGGCCGGCGCGCTTCAGGAGCGGCTTGAATTCCGCGTTCATGACGGAGAGGGCGCGGGCGAGGCCGAGCTTGACGGCCTGGGCCTGGCCCGTGATGCCGCCGCCCTCGACGAGGGCGCTGACATCCGCGAGCTCCTTCATGTTCGTGACCTCGAGCGGCTTCATGACCTCCGACCGGTGATCCGAGCGGCGGAAGTAATCGTCGAGGGCCCGCTTGTTGATGACGACGTTCCCCTTGCCCGGCGTGACGAGGACGCGCGCCGAGGCTTCCTTGCGGCGGCCCGTGAAGGGCGTGGACTTCTTGTTCGTCTGCGTCGTCATGATTCTAGAGCTCCACTTTCTTCGGCTTCTGCGCCGCGTGGGGATGGGTCTCGCCCGCGTAGACCTTCAGCTTGGTGAAGAGGCGGCGGCCGAGACGGTTCTTCGGGAGCATGCGCCGGACCGCCAGCTCGACGACCTTCACCGGGCGCGTCTCGATCAGTTCGCCGTACGAGGTCGCCTTGAACCCGCCGGGAATGCCGGAGTGGCGCTGCCAGAGCTTGTTCTCCGCCTTGCGGCCGGTGAGGCGCACCTGGGACGCGTTCGTCACGATGACGAAGTCGCCGGTGTCGAGGTGCGGCGTGAACGTGGCCTTGTGCTTGCCGCGCAGAAGCGTGGCAACGCGGGTGGCCACCCGACCCAACGTCTTGCCTGCGGCGTCGATCTCGACCCAGTTGCGCTGGATCGAGTCTTTACTGGGAATCGTAGTCTTCATACGAGCGACCGAGCCTAGCGAGAGAGGCCCGCAGTGTCAACGGTTTTCGCTCCCTTTTCCACCGCCGGGAAAGCCCGCCGCCGCGGCCCTTTTCGCTTGCCATCGGAGGACGAGCGGTATAAGGTTTCGCGGCTTTTCGGAGCTTACACCCGTCAACTGAGAACGCGGTCGATCGAGGAGACGGCCGGAAAGCCCGGGGGCGGCCAGCCTCCGAATCCGCGCGCGCGAGCGCGAAGAAGGGGAGAGCCGGGCCCGATTCAAGACCGCCCGGCGGAGGAAGAACCGTGTCCGTTGACGCCATCCTGGGACTGCAGTGGGGTGACGAGGGGAAGGGAAAGCTCGTCGACCTCTTGACCGGCAACTATGACGCCATCGTCCGCTACGCGGGCGGGGACAACGCGGGTCATACCGTGGTTCGCGACGGACTCACCCTGAAATTCCACCTCCTTCCCTCCGGCATCGCCACTCCCGGACGACTCTCCGTCATCGGCAACGGCGTCGTCGTCAACATGGTCCGGCTCTGCGAGGAGATCGAGACCCTGGAGAAGAACGGGTTCGGCGCCGAGAACCTCCGCATCTCCGACCGCGCCTTCGTCGTCCTGCCGACGCACCGCCGCGAGGACCAGAGCCGCGAGGCGGGCGACTCCCCGATCGGCACGACCGGCCGCGGGATCGGCCCCGCCTACCAGGACAAGTACGGGCGGTCCGGCATCCGCATGGGCGACTTCCTCGACGGCGACGTCGCCGGGCGGCTTTCCGCCAAGGGCCTTTCCGGCGACGAGGTCGCCGAACAGCTCCGGCTATTCGAGCGCCTCCGCCCCTTCGTCTGCGACACCGTCTCGCTCCTCCAGAAGATGGAATCGGACGGCGCGTCGATTCTTCTCGAGGGCGCCCAGGGTGCGATGCTCGACATCGACTTCGGCACCTATCCCTACGTCACCAGTTCCTCGCCGACGACCGCGGGCGGCTTCAACGGAACGGGGCTCAACCCGCGCGCCCTGAGGCGCGTGATCGGGGTCATGAAGGCCTACACGACGCGCGTCGGTCACGGCCCCTTCCCGACGGAACTCACCGATGAGCTCGGCGAGCGGATCCGGGAGCGCGGCAGGGAGTTCGGCACGACGACCGGCCGCGCGCGCCGCTGCGGCTGGATCGACCTGGTGCAACTGCGCTACTCCACCCGTCTCTGCGGCGTCACCGATCTCGCCATCATGAAGCTCGACGTCCTCACCGGGATCGAGCCGATCCGCGCGGCCCGCGATTACGTGCTGGACGGGCGCCGCGTCGAGAGCTACCCGGCCCGGCTCTCCCAGCTCGAGCGCGTCGTCACGGAATACGAGGATCGGCCGGGCTGGAAGAACTCCATCACCGGCTGCCGCGAGTGGTCGGCGCTGCCCGCCGAGGCGCGTGATTACCTCGGGTATGTCGAATCGAACATCGGGTGCCCGATTCGCTACGTCTCGACCTCGCCCGAGCAGAAGGATACGATCGTCATCGCGTAGGGCGGGAGACGCGCCGCCGGGCCGCCTCGCTTATTGACGGTCAGCCGAAGTAGACGCTCGCGACGAACGGCAGGTACGGTCCGCCCTTCAGGACTCCCTCGGCGACAACCTCACCGACAAAGAGCGTGTGGTCGCCGGTCGTGACCCGATCGACGACCCGGCAGTCGTAATAGGCCCCGGCGTCGGACAAAAGCGGAGAGCCGGTCTTGCCCGGAAGAAGCTCGTAGGCGGCCAGCTTGCCGCCCGCGCGGCCGGAGCGGAAGCCCAGGTCCTTCGCGATCGACTCCTGGCCGGCCCTCAGCAGGTTGACGGCGAAGGCGCCCGATTCCTCGATGAGCTTGTGCGTGAACCGCTCGGGCGCGATGGAGACCGCGAGGAGAGGCGGCGTGAAGGAGACCTGCGTGATCCACGCGGCCGTCATGCCTCCCTCGCGTTCCCCCGCCCGGGCCGTCACGATCGCGACCGGCGTCTCGAGGTGACTCAGGATCGATCCCATGGCGACTCCTCCCCCGGCTCGCGCCGGCCCGAGCTCACAAGAAGAAGATGAAGGTCACGATGATGAAGCTCGGGACCAGGACGAGGCCCGAGTAGACCATGTAGCCGAAGAAGGAGGGCATCTTCACTCCGGCTTCCTCGACGATCGCCTTCACCATGAAGTTCGGGCCGTTCCCGATGTAGGAGTTCGCACCCATCATCACGGCGCCGCAGGAGATGGCCTTGAGGATGATCGTGCCCTGGGGCGTGGAGAGAAGACTGGCCAGGTTGTTGGCGTCGGCGCCCAGGAGGCCGCAGGCCGTCGTCGCGAAGGTCAGGTAGGTGGGGGCATTGTCGAGGAAGGACGAGAGAACGCCGGTGAACCAGTAGAACTTGACCGCGGTGTCGATGCCGAGTTCCGCCCCCCGGGCCTGCAGGATCTGCAAGGCCGGCACCATCGTGATGAAGATCCCGGCGAAGAGGATCGCGACCTCGTTGATCGCCGCGAAAGTGAACTTGTTCTCGTTACGGGGTCCCTTCGGCGCGACGAAGTAGGAGAGAAGCGCCATGACGACCATGATCGCCTCGCGGACGAAGAGCGGCTTCTGAATGAAAACCGAACCCAGAACGCCGAGGAGCAGGAGGATGTTGACCTTTCCGAGGATCCGCATCGGGATCTGCACCTCGAGGTCCGCCATGATGTCCTCGTGCCGCTCTTTCCCGAAGGCGCGCATCTCGAATCCGAGGAAGGTCGCGATGACCAGGCCGTTGACGAGCAGCCACTCGGGCCAGAGCTGCAGCGTCCAGAAGAAGGGGACGCCGCGGAGGAAGCCCAGGAAGAGGGGCGGGTCTCCCAGGGGCGTCAGGAGGCCGCCGCAGTTCGAGACCACGAAGATGAAGAAGATGAAGATGTGCTGCTTGTGCTTGCGGTCGGAGTTCGCGCGCAGCAACGGGCGGATGAGGACCATCGAGGCGCCGGTCGTGCCGATGAAGTTGGCGAGCACCGCGCCCACCGCGAGGAAGATCACGTTCGTCATCGGACGACCCGTGAGGTTTCCCGTCAGGTAGATCCCGCCCGAGATGATGAAGAGCGACGCCAGGAGCACGATGAACGAGACATACTCGATGCCGGTGTGGATGATCAGGTGGTAGTCGAGGAGACCGATGTAGATGCCGATCGGGATCGCGATCACGGCCGAGACGATCGCCTTGTTCGCGTTGTGCTCCCACCA
>CAZWVM010000252.1:0-4042 GCA_964637705.1 uncultured bacterium | reverse complement strand
TCGCGTCCTGGATCGCCTTCTTCGCCCACTCGCCCGTGTGGACGTAGTCGGCCGTCCCGCCCGCAAGGAAGTTCATCGGGATCATGCCGAACTGCTGGCTCGCCCCACCCTGGAGGAAGAAGACGTGGTAGTCGTCCGGAATGCCGAAGAGCGAGCGCATGTCGGCCTCGGCCTCCTTGATGACCTTGTCGAACTCCTTGGAGCGATGGCTGATCTCCAGGATCGAAAGCCCGGTGCCCGCGAAGTCCAGGAGTTCCTCCTGGGCCCGCCTCATGACGTCCAGGGGCAGGATCGCCGGACCGGCATACAGGTTGTAAGGTCTCTCGCTCATCGTGCGACTCCTTCTAATGAATTCATTGCGGCCCGGGGCCGAAGGTCTGTATTATGTGAAAACGGGAACCCGATTCAACCATTCTTCGACGGGCTCGGAAGAGCGGGAGGCCACGCGATGCTTGAGCAAGGCGAGAAGAACCCCCTGGTCACCCTCATCAACACGGCGCGCCTGGTGCTGGTCTTCCTGATCCTATGCCTGATCCAGCTCGTCGACGGCAATATCGTGGCGCTGGAGACGTTGGGTATCGTGGCGGGCCTCTACGCCGTCGCCCTCTCCGCCCTCCCCTTCGACCGCACCCGATCCAAGCACCTCGGCTACCTGATCTGCCTGCTCGACGCCGCTCTCATCTGCGGCCTCATCACCTGGACGGGAGAGATCAACAGCCCGTTCCTGGCCGTCTTGTTCTTCCCCCTGATCAGTCTTTCGATCCTCTACGAGACCAAGGGGGCCTTCGCGGCCGCCCTGATCTTCCTGCTCTACTCGAGCCTGCACTTCCTCACCGCGCCGGTCTGGCGCTACACCCCCGCGGCGATCCTCAACCTCTTCGTCACCATGTCGCTCCTCTCGTTCTTCGCCGTCTACCTCGGGAACGTCGGAAAGAGCATCAAGGCGCGGGGAGAACTCAAGGCGCTCCGGGAGGAAGTGGAGCGGTTGAGGGCGAAGCAGGGAGCCTGAATCAGGGGCGACGGACTCCGCGGGCGGCCTCCTCCAGGGAGGCCCCGTGCCGGCGGCGGAACGCCCGCAGGTAATTGAGATACTCGATCGTGTCCTTCGCGAGGTGAACCGTGCTCGCCTTGTCCATGTCGCGCCGGTAGACACAGGGGATCTCCACGACCTTCAGCCCCAGGAGAAACGCCTGCGCCATCACCTCCGTGTCCCAGAACCAACCGTCGTGCTCGCACCGTTCCTCCAGGGCCGGCAGCACGTCGCGCCGGAAGAACTTGTATCCCGTCTCGGTGTCGAGGTACGGCAGGCCGAGGTAGCGGCGTGAGAAGGCGCGATAGCTGGCGGAGGCGAGATCGCGGACGAGAGATCCCGGATGGAGCGAATTCCGGTAGATGCGACGGGCGGTCGCGACGTCGAAACCGTCGATGAGGATCGCCTGCATCATGGCCGGTATGTAGACCGGGGCCACCGCGAGATCGATGTCGAGGAAGCCGGCAACCCGCCCCCTCGCTACGGCGAACCCGTCGCGGACCGTCCGCCCCCGCCCCCTGTTCCTCTCGTGCAGGATCACGCGCGCCTCGGGCAGCTGCTCCGACCGGATCCGCTCCAGGATCTCGATCGTTCCGTCCTGACTCGCATCCTCGACGAAGATCCACTCCGTCACGCACTTCAGCCCGTCCAGGACCTGCCGGATGATCCGGACATTGCGCTCCAGGTGAGGGGCGTCGCGGTAGCAGGCGATGACGAGCGAGAGGTCGAACATGGGCGCATCCTACACGGGAGGTCCTGAATCGCCAAGCGGGGGGGATCCTTCACATTTCTCTGGTCGACTCCTCGCCACGGAGATATCCTGCCGCCGCTTCCATGTCGCGCAACCGGGGATCCGCTTGAAAGCCGCCGTCTCGACGCCCATGTCCGACCCTGCGCTCGTCTCCCCCGTGATCCCGCCATCGCTCGCGTGCGCCTTGATCGCGCTGCTCATCCGACTGCCCTCTCTCGCGAATCGCGATCTGGGACTTGACGAGCTCTTCTCCTGGCTCTTCCTCGGACTCTCCCCGCTCGACCTGCTGCGCCCGTCCACGACTCTGCCCCACGCGCCCCTCTTCTTCCTGCTCATGTCTCTGCTTCCTTCCGACAGCCCGGATTGGCTCCTGCGCCTCCCCTCGCTCCTCTTCGGTGCGATCCTCGTCGGCACCGCCGCTCACTGGGTCGAGAAGACCCGGAGTCGGGGGGCGGGTTGGATCGTCGGGCTCTGTCTCGCCTTGAATCCCCTCAACGTCTACTGGAGCGGGGAATACCGCATGTATTCGCTCTATGCGGTGCTGGCCGCATTGCCCTGCCTCGCGATCGCGGCCGGCCGCCTGCCGGGACGATGGTGGGGTCCGCTCTGGGCGGGCTCGTTCTTCACCTTCCCCTATGCCGTCTTCCACGCGCCCTGGCTGCTCTGGGAAGCGTGGCGTCGCAGGGATCGCGCCGCCGCCGTCTCTCTCGCTCTCGCCGCGCTGCCCGTCGCCGCCTGGCTTGTTCCCGCGCAACTCTACCTGAGCGATGCGACATTGTTCGTGGCGTTCGACCGACTCACTCCACGTCTCTTGATCGTGTTCTTGAAGACGACGATCGCCGGCAATTTCAACGCGCATTACCCCGAGCTGAAATATGCGCTCTGGGGCGGGCTCACCTTCGGGTCGCTTGCGTTCCTGTGCGGCGTTCTCAGGGCCGCTCGCCGGCCGGGGCTGGAGCGGGACCTCTTGGCGGCGTCGTTGATGCCCCTGGGATTCTTCCTCGTGGCCCAGTATCTCGTGGATCCCGGCTTCACGTATCGTTCCTTCTACCCCTCGTCGGTCCTGATCGTGGTCGTCGCCGCGCTCGGTCTCTCCGCCCTCCCCTCCCGCTCGGCCCGCCTTCTCCTCTCGGGGGGGCTCTTCCTTTCGTGGATGCTGGCCGTGCTTCTCTACTTCGACACGAGTTGCCGCTACAACTGGAACACGCCACGCGACCGCGACGCCCGGGCCTTGGCCCGCGAGCTCTCGCCCCGCGTGTACGAGGGAGCCGTGCTCCATTTCGACAGCCTCTTCGAACTGATGACGTTCTTGCGGTATCTGCCGTCCGTTGCCGGCCCGCGGTACATCGCGCCCGAGGAATTCGACCGCCAGATCCAGCCCTACGAGAAGGATTTCTTCCACCGGGCGTTCGCGTCCCGCGACGTGCGCGTGGGGCGCGCCTGGGGGGACGCACCGCACCCGGACACCGTAATCGTGATCGGAACCGGGGCGATCAGCCGCGCGGCGCCGCCGGGTTACGTCGTCGGCGAGATCGCGAGCGCCGGCGGCGTCGATGCGGCGGTCTTCGTCCGCGGAGCTTCAGAGCGAGGGAGCGCGATCCGGGAATAGAAAAACCCCGGTCTTTCGACCGGGGTTCGACATGATGCAAATCCGGCGGCAACCTACTCTCCCAGCCCGTTACCAGGCAAGTACCATCGGCGTTGGCGGGCTTAACGACCGTGTTCGGAATGGGAACGGGTGTGGCCCCGCCACTATGGCCACCGGAACTTATTCATTTTTCAAAACCGGGCGGATCTCTCCGGCCCGGAAACCTCTGGCTCCGCGAAGAGCGGGCCTTGAACAAAGCATGATCACAAGCGCTTCGAGAACGGTCACGGTGCGCGTCGCATGCGCGACGGAGCACCCGGTGTGATGTGGCCAAGCCGCACGACCGATTAGTAAGGCTCGGCTCAACGCGTTACCGCGCTTACACCTGCCTCCTATCAACCTGGTAGTCTCCCAGGGGTCTTCAGGGCCCACAAGGGGCCGGGATGCCTCATCTCGAGGTCGGTTTCCCGCTTAGATGCTTTCAGCGGTTATCCGGACCCGACGTAGCTATGGAGCGTCTGCCACTGGCGTGACAGCTCCTTCACCAGAGGTCGGTTCGTTCCGGTCCTCTCGTACTAAGAACGACTCCTCTCAAGCATCCAACGCCAACTGGAGATAAGGACCGAACTGTCTCACGACGTTCTGAACCCAGCTCACGTACCGCTTTAATAGG
>CAZWVM010000251.1:0-4042 GCA_964637705.1 uncultured bacterium | reverse complement strand
ACGGTCGCCACCGGCCTGCAGAAGATGGTCTCGGAGTTCAAGATCCAGTCATGAGTCCCGATTCCTCGCCCCGGGGGGGGTTCGCCCTTTCCGACGAGGAGTTCGGTTCCTACCGGGATCTGATCCGGCACGCGCTCGGCTTTCACGTCGAGCCGGGCCAGAGGGCGCTTCTGGCCGAGCAGATCCGCATGCGCGCGGGCGAACTGGGACGGGAGCCGGCGGATTACTACGAGTTCCTCTCCACCGGCGCTCATCGCCAGGACGAGATGAGGCTCTTCACGGAGCGGCTCGTCGTCAACGAGACCTACTTCTTCCGCACCATGACCCAGATCGAGGCCCTGAAGCGGATACTCCTGCCCGAGATCATCGCCAAGAAGAAAGGCGACGGGGAGGGGGCGGGCGCCATCCGCCTCTGGAGCGCCGGGTGCTCCACGGGCGAGGAACCCTACACCCTGGCCTTCCTCCTCTCCGAGATCCCCGCGGCCTCCTCGCTGAAGATCCAGATCCTCGGCACCGACGTCTCCGGCCGCGCGCTGGATGTCGCCCGCCGCGGCGTCTACGGCGCCCGGAGCGTCTCCCACGTCCCGCCGGGCGACGTGGACCGCTACTTCGAGCGGGCAGGAGACGGCTTCCGCGTCCGGACGGAGCACCGGCGCTGGATCGAGTTCCGCGAGATGAACCTCCTCGAACCGGTCTATCCCCGGCCCTTCGACCTCATCCTCTTCCGCAACGTCATGATCTACTTTCCCGTTCCCGAGCGAACGCGGATCCTCCAGCAGTTTTTCGACGTTCTCTACCCCGACTCCTCGCTCCTCATCGGCTATTCCGAGAACCTGCGCGACTACCCGGAATACTTCCGGCCTCGTCCCCTGGGAGGGGTCACGGTCTATACCAAGTGGACGATGGACAAGAGGCACCGGAAGAAGGAATGGGCCGTGGGCGGCGAGCGGCGGATCCCCATGGCCAAGTCGTTCGAGATCCAGCCCTGCCGTCAGGTCGGCACGGACGAGTGGATCCTGCCCCTCTCGGGCATCATCGACGTCGGAATCCATGGCGAGGAGATCGGTCGTTTCCGCGATATGCTCCTCGCCTCGATTCCCTTCTCGATGCTCGTCCGGAAATCCGTGATCATCGATGCCGTGAATCTGCAGTACATCAACAACCACGGCCTGCATGTGCTGAGAGAGATCTGCCATCTCGGGATGAAGATGAAGGTGGGCGTCCGGATCAATTTCCCGGAGAAGCTGAGAGATCGGATTCTCGGCGATCCGTTCCGCGAATTCGAATACCGGCACGTGACCCCGCTCCGCGAGTCGTCGCCCGCACTCCGCGTATCTCCTCCCTCCTCCGGGGCGTCATCGACGCCCCCCGTTTCTCAACCGTCTCCGCCCGTGGACCGGCCACCCCGCGTCTCCTCTTCGCGCCCACGAAACGCTGTCAGCCCCTCTTCGACGAACCTGAAGAGTCCCGGGGATCGGAAGCTCACGACGGGATCCGAGGCATTCCGGACGAGATCGCCGATCTCGACGAACGAGGCGCCGCCGCCGTCTTTCGCGCCCGCGCGGTCCTCGTCGCCGGCCCCGGAGACGCCCTTCCGCCGTTTCAGCCTCAAGGGTGAGTGGCCGGATGACGCGACGGAGAGAATGAGGAGACTCTTGAAGGAATGGATCTCCTCCTCGCCCGCTTCCATGGAGATCGACGCGAGCGGGCTGGAGTTCATCGACGAGGAACCGCTCGAGGAACTGGCCCGGTTCCTCAGGCTCTTCGCCGGCGACGGGGGCGAACTCAGGATCCACGGGAGCCACGCCACCTTCCGGCGCAAGCTGGCGCGGCTTCTCGGGCTGCCGTCGGCCCGGCTCGAGGAGGTCTTCCGTGACTGAAGCGAAGCGCGATTCCTTTCCCATCCTCGTCGTGGACGACGATCACGCCGTGCGCGACTCCCTGGTCCGGTTTCTCAAGGCGCGTTCCTACGACGTGATGGAGACCGCCGATGGTCGGGCGGCGCTCGACCTTCTCAAGGCGCGCCCGGTCCGGCTCGTCATCACGGACGTCCGGATGCCCGCCATGGACGGCATCACGATGCTCAAGAACATCCGCGCGAACCGCATGAAGGTCGATGTCGTCGTCATGACCGGTTTCCAGAGCCTCTCCTCGTCCGTCATGGCCACGATGTACGGCGCGGCGGACTTCATCAACAAGCCGTTCGACCTGAGGGAGATGCTGGCGCTCATCGAGAGGATCCGGGTCCGGCAGGAGGAGGAGCGGAAGAAGGAGGTTCCGGTACTGCCGGACCTGAGGGAGGAGGTCGTGGCGATCGGGGCCTCCACCGGGGGCATCCAGGCCATCGAATCCGTTCTCTCCGGCCTCCCCAGGGACTTCCCGGGGGTTCTCGTCTGCCAGCACATTCCCGACGGCGGATTCTCCACGAGCCTCTCCTCGACTCTCCAGCGCGTCTCGAAGATGAAGGTCCGGGAGGCGATCAGCGGGGAGAACGTGGAACGGGGGCAGGTCTACATCGCGCCCGGCGACCGTCATCTCCTCCTGCGGCGCAACGAGACCCGCTACCGCCTGCTCCTGAAACGCTCGGAACCCGTCAACAACCAGCGTCCCAGCGTCGACGTGCTCTTCCGCTCGGTGGCGGAGATCGCGGGACCGCATGGCATTGGCGTTCTCCTGACCGGCCTCGGCGACGACGGGGCGCTCGGACTCCAGGCCATCTGTCGCGCCGGCGGCCGCACCATCGCCCAGGACGAGAAGAGTTCGGCCGTCTTCGGCATGCCGAGGCAGGCGATCGAACTGGGCGCGGCCCAGCGCGTGCTTCCCCTGGAGGAAATCGCCCGCGCCCTCGTCGAGATCGTGAGGGAGTCCGCGGCGCAAGCCGCGCGGTGAACCGAGGCGCCGGATCGCCCCGGAGGGTTTTACGGGTTTCTACGCCTTCTTCATGTCCAAAGCGAAGAGGATCTTCCGGCTGTCGAAGGTGAGGTCGAGGAGGTCCCCGTCGAGGGGTTCCCCGCCCGGTCCGGTCACGATCTTGATGATCGGCTTCCACGCGTTCGCCCGGTTGGGGCGGATGACGATCGCGATCTCGCCGGAGTCCAACCGCACCGTGGAACCGGTCGGGAGCACCGTCATGAAGGCCGCGAACTTCGAGACGAGTTCCTTCGGGACCTCCTTCTCGGCCGCCTCCATGATCCGGTACACGGCGAGGTGGGGCGAGTGGGAGCGGTCGTAGGAGCGGATCGAGGTGATGGCGTCGTAGATGTCGCAGATCGCGAGGATGAAGGATTCGCGCATGATCTGGTGCTGGAGGAGCCCGAGAGGATAGCCGTTCCCGTGCATCCGCTCGTGGTGCTGGAAGGCGTAGACGACGGAGGGGCGGGGGACGCCGCCGCGCTGGAGGATGATCTCGCGCGAGAACTCCGGATGCCGTCGCATCAGGGCGCGTTCCTCGTCGTTCAAGGGTCCCTGCTTCCTCACGATCTCCGCGCCCACCCGGATCTTCCCGATGTCGTGGAGGAGGGCCCCGACCGTGATCCGCTCCAGAGATTCTCCCTCGTAACCGAGGAAGGACGCGAAGGAGGTGGCGAGGATGGCGACGTTCAGGGAGTGGTTCGTCGTGTAGGTGTCGAACTGGTCGAGCTTCATGAGGTTCATCATGGCGGTGCGGTTTCCGACGATCTCGTCGCGCAAGGACGTCGCCACGCGCTGGATCTCCTTCGGGTTGTAGCTCGGCTCCGCGTTCGACCCGAAGTCGAAGACGGAATCGAGGAGGTCGCGGGAGTGGGCGAGCGTCTCGGCGCCGACCATCTTCGGGTAGGACTGGTCCTCGTAGATGCCCTGGATCCGCTCGGAGATATAGCGGTAGGGGATCGAGTCCCCCTTCTCGGGCTCCGGCGCGGCGACGCGCGCGGGAGGGACCACCTCGGCGGCGACCTCGCTCAACGCCGGCTCGTCGAAGAAGATCGTCTCGACGCGCGAACGGATCAGCCTCTGGATGAGCGGTTCGGAGATCGTGCTGCCGAGATCGGAAGAGCGTCGTGTA
>CAZWVM010000250.1:0-4072 GCA_964637705.1 uncultured bacterium | reverse complement strand
GGGCGCACGGGGCAGACGATGGTCTGCGACTTCTTCCGCGACCGGGACCTCCAGCGCCACGTCGCCCGGCGGACCGCGGCGGCCGATCGCCTTGGGGTCGCCCTCACCCGCGCCGAGCTTCCCTCCTCGAGCTACTGGATCACCTGCCGCTCCGTCTCGGAGGAGGGTCTCTCGAGCCGGTTCGTCAGCACGGGGCCCGTCACCCTGAAGCAGCCCTGAGGTGTCCGCCACGTCGCGACAGGTCACCCTCAACAAGGGCCAGTTCCTCTGCATCCAGGGCCAGCCCTCCGATTCCTTCTTCGTCCTGAAGAAAGGCGCGCTCGAGGTCCTCTTCTGCGAGGACCTTGCCTCGCCCACGGAAGCGGACGTGGCCGCGAAGGCCCGGCGCATCGCGATCCTGGACCAGACGAACACGCCGGTCGGAGAGATCGGCGCGCTGGAGGGCACGCCGCGCAGCGCCTCGCTGCGCGCGCTCGAACCGTGCGAACTGATCTGGGTCGCCGGCGGGCAGAGAGCGATCGTGGAGTGGGTGAGCGGGAACATCCAGGCGGGCCTCCTGATCGCACGAAACCTGATGAACCGCGTGCTCCAGAGCCACGGGCGGTGGAACGAGATCGAGGGGCTCACGCGGCGCGTCTCGGCCTACACCGAGAACTTCACGGTGCTCTACACGATCTTCAACACGAGACCCGCCAGCGCCAGCCCGGCCTTCGCCGGATTTCTGCAGCAGGGCCGCCAAATCCTCGCCCAGGTTCCGCCCGGTTCCACACCCTCGCTGGGCAACGTCGACCGCAACGTGCCCGCGGAGATCCCGGCGCCCCTGGACGAACCGTTCCCGGAAATCGAGCTCTGCCACTTCATGAGCCACATCCTGAAGCAGCCCGACGTCTACCTGACGTGGCTTGTTTCCCCCGGAACGCCCCATCCGCTCATGTTCATCACGTCCAAGCTGACGGACGCCCTGCCCCGCATCTCGCGCGCGCTGCACGACGCGATGAAAAACTTCGAGACGGCCGCGGCCATGCTCTTCGGCGCATCCGGCCTCGTCCAGGCCTTCATCCACCTGCACGGCACGATGAACGCGGACCAGCGGGAGTCGCTGAGGCCCTACCTCGAGAAACTGCTCGCCATCACGACCGACGTGCGCGGGCGGATCGAGAAGATCTGGGGCGAGACCTTCCCGGACGCGCGCCGCGTCGCCTTCGACGTGGAACAATTGGGCAAGCTCGTGGCCGGCCGCCTCGAGCCGACCGAGCCTTCGGCCGAAACGGAGAGCCCCTCCGTCGTCGCCGACTTCAACCTCGCCGCCGCCCTCGGCGTTTTGTCGCTCGACCCGGCCGAGAAGGACCTGGTCGAGATCTGCCTGGGCCTGCGCGGCGCCGAGCCGCCCCAGGTCTACAACGCCTACTGGAAGATCTACTCGAAGATCTGGCGCGCGAACCTGAAGGACGAGAAGCCCGAGCTGACGGCCTTCCTGCGCTTCGGCATCGCTTCGCCCACCCCGATCGCCCGGCCCGACAAGTTCAACCTCGGCGCCGCGGCGACCGGCCCGGTCCTCTACGCCGACCAGTGGCTCAAACGCATCTACAACCGGGAATCCCCGGTCTCACGGAACGATCTCGGGCAGACCTACGAGGAACTCCTCAAGGACGCGAAGCAGACGCGCTACAAGCCGGACGAGCCCGACCCGAACATGGACCTCGTCTGCTTCGAGGTCGAGCAGATGATGGCCCGGGCCGCGCGCGCCTTCTCCGCCGGCCGCGGCGAGATCGCGCTCCTCAGGCGCACGGAGCCCGAGATCGCGGAATACGCCGCGACGATGGCGACGCCGGCGAAGGTCGCGGAGTCGCTGATCCGTGTGATCCGGACCGACTATACCGCCTTCATGCGCGACGTGCGGGTTCTCCTCTCCGAGCGCTCGGAATTCCTCCCGAAGGAGGTCCTGCCCTTCATCATCCTCCTGCCCGCCTCGGGCGAGAGAAGCATCTGCTGGCAGGAGTTCGAGGGGCGGTCGAAGGAGACACCGGGCCGGATGCTGCTCCCTCTCTTATCCTCGGAGGACTTCTTCGACCTGATCATCGGCATGGTCGCCCGTTTCCGGTGGGACATCGCCAAGTCCATCGCCGGCGCGGACTGGATGAACCCCGCCGACGGCGGGCTCTCCGGCCGCTACTACGACTACGCCTCCTTCTACAAGAAGAACACCGAGCTCTCGGACGAGCAGAAGGAGAAACTGGCGGAGCAGTTTGCCAACGTCACCCTCGACGCCGACAAATTCTCGATCGAATACGCCCTCTGGATCAAGTTCGAGAGCCAGGGCATCCAGAAGCTGAACCGCGTCTCGCGGCGGATCCTCGCGGAGTTCTGTCCCTTCAACATGGAGATCCGGAAGCGGCTGGTGCGTCAGCCCGCCTTCACCGAGATCCTGCGCAAGGACTCGAACCGGCGCCTGAAGCGGAAGCAGGAGATCGAGCGGCGGATCTACAAGCTGGAGAAGGACGGCGTCTCGATCGGCGGCGCCTTCGACGCGGCGATGAGGATCTACCAGGAGATCCCCGAGTGAGCGCCGCGGAGAGCCCGAGGCTCGCGATCGGCGTCGTCGGCGTCGGTCACCTCGGTCGGCACCACGCGCGCCTGTTGAACGGCATCGCCGGGTGCGAACTCGTCGGTATCGTCGACGCGGATCGGAAGCAGGCGGAGAAGATCGCGGGCGAGCACGGGTTGAAGGTGGTCGATTCGCTCGAGGCTCTCCTCGAGCGCGTCCAGGCCGTCACCATCGCCACGCCGACCGTGCACCACCACGCGGTCGCGCGGAAGGCGCTGGATCGCGGCGTCCACGCCCTCGTCGAGAAGCCTCTCACCCCGACCCTGGAGGAGGCCGAGGACCTGCTCGCCGCGGCGGCGCGGACCGGCGCGAAGCTGCAGGTCGGCCACGTCGAGCGCTTCAACGGCGCGGTGCTCGCCGTCCGCGACCTCGTCGCCGATCCCCGCTTCATCGAGGTTCACCGCCTCTCGCCCTTCCCCCAGCGTTCCACCGACATCGGCGTGGTCCTGGACGTCATGATCCACGACATCGACATCCTCCTCTCGCTCGTCCGGTCCGAGGTCGAGAGGATCGACGCGATCGGGACGAGCGTCGTGACGAACCGGGAGGACATCGCGAACGCCCGCCTCACCTTCCGCTCCGGCTGCGTCGCCAACGTCACCGCCTCGCGCGTCTCCTACCAGACGATGCGCAAGATCCGGATCTTCGCCCCCGACCGCTACATCTCCGTCGACTACCACAAGCAGGACGCGGTGATGTACCGCAAGAAGCCGGGACTCGACAGGATCGAGTCGGTGAGCGACATCGAACGGGTGGCGCCGAAGATCACGAAGACCGAGCCGCTGGCCCTGGAGTTGGAGGCCTTCGTCGCGGCCTGCCGCGGACTCGCCGGCCGGGCGGCCTCGGGCGAGGAGGGCCGCAACGCTCTCGACGTCGCCCTCGAGATCGGCCGGCAGATCGCGGGACGGGCCGGGGCGAAGTGACCCCGTTGGCCGGCGGGGCGCTGACCCGGATCGGCGAGCGCCCCCGCGTTCTCGTCGTGGCCGGCGATCCGTCCGGCGACGCCCACGCCGCGCGCATGGTCATGGAGCTGAAGGCGCTCGTGCCCTCGGCGGATATCGCCGCCATCGGCGGGCCGCGCCTCAGGGAGGCCGGCGCCACGCTCGTCAAGGACCTCGTGAGCGAGGCGGTGACGGGCTTCTCGGAGGTCGTGGGGCACCTGCCGGGCGTGCTGAAGAGCTTCGCCGCCGCGCTCTCGGCCGCGAAACGCGCCGACCTCGTCGTCCTCGTCGACTACCCCGGTTTCAACCTCCGCCTCGCGAAGGCGATCGCGCGGCTCTCCCCGCGCCCGCGCCTCCTCTACTACATCGCGCCGCAGGTCTGGGCGTGGCACAAGTCGCGCGCCGCGACGATGTCCGCGCTTCTCGACCGCGTCGCCGTGGTCTTCCCGTTCGAGGAGCCTCTCTTCTCGAACGCCGTCTTCGTCGGTCATCCGCTCCTCGACCTGCCCGCGCCCGCGCCGGACCC
>CAZWVM010000249.1:0-4086 GCA_964637705.1 uncultured bacterium | reverse complement strand
GCCTACCTCCACGCCGCGATCATCTCCTGCGGCCCCTGGCTCATCACGATCCTGGTGATCGGCGCCCTCGGCCTTCTCCAGGCGGGAAATCTCGCGTGGGGCGAGATGGAGATTTTCCGCTCCACGGTGGTGTATGTCTACGCCTTCTCCCTGATCGTGACCGGGCTCCTCCAGATGCCCGTCACGCGCTACCTGGCCGATCTCCTCTTCAAGCGCGATTTCGGCATGTGCCTGCCCACCTACGCCGCCACGCTCATCGTCTCCGGGATCCTCCAGTCCATCGTGGCGGTCCCGGTCATCTTTGCCTTCAGCGGCTGGAACGTCCTCTACGCCGCGCACGCCTTCGTCTTCTACCTCGCGGCCGGCTTCATCTGGATCGCGATGATCTTCCTCTCGACCGCCAAGGATTTCCGCTCCATCACCTTCGCCTTCCTCGCCGGCGGCGCCACCTGCCTCGTCCTCTCCGCGCTTCTCGGTCGCCTTCACGGGCTCGACGGCTATCTCGCCGGCTTCGCGGCCGGCCAGGTCCTGCTCTTCGCGCTTCTCACGCGACGCGTCGCCCGGGAATTCCCCTCGGATCTTCCGCTCTCCTTCGACGTCCTGCGATACATCCGCCTCTTCCCGGCGCTCGTCTTCATCGGCTTGTTCTACAACGTCGCGATCTGGATCGACAAGTTCCTCTTCTGGTTCGGGCCGGTCGGACACCGCATCGACCGCGTGCTCTTCGCCAGTCACTTCTATGACCCGCCGATGTACCTGGCCTACCTGACGATCGTGCCTTCGCTCGCCCTCTTCCTGATCCGCGTCGAAACGAGTTTCTACATCCATTACAAGAACTACTACGGGGCCATCACGGGGAAGAGGTCGCTGGACGAGATCCTGGAGGTGAAGGAGGCGATGATCGCGAGCATGAAGCTCTCCATCGGGCGGCTTCTCAAGATCCAGGGTTCCCTCACCGCCCTCGCCCTTCTCTCCGCCCCGTGGATCCTCGAACTGCTCCGCCTGCCCCCGTCGCTCCTCGGCATCTTCCGCCTCGGGATCCTCGGGGCCTTCATCCACGTCCTGCTCCTGATCCTCACCATCGTCCTGCTCTATTTCGAATTCCGCGTGGAGAGCCTGGTCGTGGTCGCGGTCTTCATGGTCTCGAACGCCTCCTTCACCGCCGCGACGCTCGGGATGGATTTCTCGCTCTACGGCGCCGGGTACCTCGCCGCCGGTCTCGTCAGCCTTCTCCTGGGCCTCGTCATCCTCGACCGCCGGATGCGGGACCTCGAGTACATCACCTTCATGCAGCAACCGGTTCTGTAGGCGGGTTCAAGGCGCGGACGGTTTCCGTCGAACCGGCGCCGCGCGGTTCAGTGATCCAGGGGCAGGACGGAGATCTTCTTCGAGTCCTCGTCGAGGATGAAGCGCACGCTCTCCAACCGCGCCTTGATCTCCAGTTCCCTCCCCGACAGGGCGATCTTCGTGCCGGGATAGACGGAACCGGTCACGTGGATCTGCCCCGGCGCGATCTTCTGCATGTCGCGGAAGAGCGTGACCCGGCGCAGGCCGATCTCCTTCAGCTTCGTCTTCAGGGCGACGCGGGAGCGGATGAGCCGCGCGTAGAGAGCCGCCTTGGCGCGAGGGAGGGCGGCGAGGTCGGGGTGACTCTCCTTGAAGGAACCCTCGATCTTGTTCACCTGCAGGATGTCGTTCTGGGCCGCCTGGAATTCCTTCTCCGCCTCCCGCGCGAGGTTCCGGAGGCGGGGAGACTCCCCGGTCGCTACGAGCGTCGGGACCGAGGCCGGACTGCCGGCGTGGGAGAGACGGACGTCGCTGCGCGCACGGACCTCGCCTCCGATGAGCCCGCGGTTCTTCCCTGAGATCTCCACCGTGCTCTCGGACTCGATGACGCTCCTCATGGCGTATTCCGCCACGCGCACGAGTCCCTCCGCGCGCACGGTCGCGTTCTCGAGGAATCGCGCCGTGACCTGCCCCCCCGCCGCCACGGACCCGCGGAACCGGCCGATGAAGCCGTTTCCGATGGTGATGTTGGCGCCGGCAAGGATCTCGGAGGCTCCCAGGTTGCGCCGTATGAGAACGTCCCCGTCGGCCTTGACGACGTAGTTGTCGGCCACGGATCCCTCGATCGCGACGGTGCCGTTGTGGGTGATGTTCCCGATTTTCATCGAGAGGTCGTCCTTCACGTGGAAGAGCTCGTCGACGCGCAGGAGCGGACCGGCCGTGGTGAAATGCCCGTTCAGGGCGGCCCGGAAGACGTTTCCCTCCCGGACCACGCCGGGTCCGGCTTCGCGGACCGCCGCGGATACCGGGGGCGGGGGAAGGGTTTCTCCGCGCACGTTCACCCCGGCGGAGCCCGGGACGGGGTCGTGGAGCACGGCGAGAACGTCGTCCTTCCGGACCGAGAGGATGCTGGAGCGCTCGCGGTGGTCCACGCGGCTTTCCGTGTGGATCGACCAACTGTCGGGGACGAGAGGATCTCCGCAGGGATATTCGATCCAGCCGTCGCGGCCGGGGACGGGCGCCTCGCCGCGCGCGATCACGGCCCGGACGAACCGTTTCTCGGTGTTGACCTCCTCGACGAGACGCCTCACCACGTCCGCGTCGAGACGTTCGGCAAGACCCCGGGAGGCGCAGATGACGAGAACCTCGTCCGGTGAGATCACGGGGTCCGGCGAGTCGCCCTCGCCCGGGGTCAGAACCAATTCCGCTTCGAGCAGGTCGGGACGGATCAGCACCTGCACGTCCGGCAGCCGGTAGGGGAGGACGACGACGCGGTTGGCGTCGACCTCGAGGCGCCCGTCGGACGCGGCGACCAGCTTCGTGCCGCGCTCCTCCTTGCGCGTGCCCGGGCCCGACTGGACGATCGGTTCGATTCCGCGACGGGGCGTGATCGCCTTGCCTCGAAGCGTCATCCCGTCCTTGCCCGGGGTCGGAGGCGTGACGCGGAGAAGAAGCTGGCCCTTCTGGATGAGATGAGGCTGGGGAACGTCGCTCAGCCGGAAACCGTCCTTCTCTCCGGGCACGACCGGAACCTTCCACTCCAGGACGGCGTCCTTGCCGTGCTCGGGTTCCCGGCCCACCGCGACGACGACGTCGTGCACGCTTTCGCCGGATTCCCGGACGCGGCTCACGGCGCCCGCGATCGCTTCGCGGTCGGGGGTGAACCGGATCCGCTCCGCCTCGATCGCCTCCTCCACCTGCTTGGCCGTCACGGGCTCGCCCCATTCCGAGGGGGGATGGACGGTCAGGAGGAGGGCCATGTCGTCCGGCGTGAAGGCCAGCTCGAAACGCCCCGGCCGGAAGGTGACGGTGAGAACGACGGCGCCGGCGCGAGGCCTGGAGAGCCGCTCGGCGATCGCTTCGATCTCGGCCTGGTGCGGCACGATGCATCCCATCTCCGCGATCCGACGCACGATCTCGTCGGGATCCAGGGCGCGTCCTCCCTCGGACGGGGGTCTCAGGGTCACGTAGGCCTCGCGTTTCGTGCGGTTGACCTGGATCTCCGCCGAGCCGTCCCGGTCCGTCTTCCGGTTCCTCTCGGCGGTCGCCGCCCAACGAAGCGTGTCGAGCTTCTGGGCCAGGTTCGGATCGAGGGCGATCGTGAGATCCTTGATCGACTTCATCAACTCGGGATTGAAGTCCGTGACCTCCGCGAGAAGGTCGTCCACCTGCGCGAGCGTCTCCTCGAGAAGCTCCTTCTCGTAATCCATGCCCCCGGCCTCGCCGTCGGTGGGCATGGCGGAGCGCCCCTCGAACTCCTCCAGCGCGCGCTCCAGGTTCTCCTCTTCCGTGAGTGGTCGAACCAGGATCTCGTAATCGACGAGACCCGTGGAGGGTGTGGCCAGGATCTCGATCTCGACCTCGCTCGGCTTCAATCCCAGCTTGAAGGCGCCGAGAGTGCGTCCCTGGGCGGCCGTGGGCGCCTTCACGATCACGTGTCGATCGGTCACGGCGGAATCCTCAAGGTTTGAGGTAGAACGACAGTGTCTGGTCGCCGCCGCCGCGCTCGACCAGCATGTGGATCTCGGAGGAGTTCTTCATTTCGCGCCAGACCTGCGTGCTTCGCTCGATCGAATCGAG
>CAZWVM010000248.1:0-4119 GCA_964637705.1 uncultured bacterium | reverse complement strand
GTCTGCGTGGCCTTCAACGCCGACTTCGACGGCGACCAGATGGCCGTCCACGTGCCGCTCTCATCGGAGGCGGTCGTGGAGTCGAAGGTCCTGATGATGGCGAACCGCAACATCCTCTCGCCGGCGTCGGGCAAGCCGATCATCACGCCGACGCAGGACATCGTCCTGGGCATCTACTACCTGACCAAGGAAAAGGAGTCCGCGGCGCAGTTGAACCGCGTCTTCTCCGACGCCGACGAGTGCCTCTACGCTCTCGAGACCGGCGTCATCGATCTCCAGGGCAAGGTGCGCGTGCGCATCGACGAACTGGTGGACGGCAAGACGGTGAAGCGCATCGTGGAAACGACGCCGGGCCGCCTGATTCTCCGGCGCGCCATGCCCCTCGGCTACGAGTTCGCGAAGATCAACAAGACGCTCTCGAAGTCCGCGATCAGCGCGCTGATCGACGAGATCTTCCGGCGCTTCGGCGAGACCGTGACGGCGCAAACGGCCGACGCGGTGAAGGAACTCGGGTTCACCTACGCCTCCAAGGCCGGCATCTCGATCGGCGTCGAGGACATGAAGGTGCCGGCGCAGAAGGACCAACTGCTGGCGCGGGCCAAGGACGACGTGGCCAAGATCAACGGCCAGTACCAGAAGGGCGTCATCACGGAGCAGGAGCGTTACACGCAGATCATCGACCTCTGGACGAACACGACCGACGAGGTCGCAAAGGTGATGTTCGACGAGATCGAGGCGGACCGCGAGGGATTCAATCCGATCTACATCATGGCCGACTCGGGCGCCCGTGGATCGAAGGCCCAGATCAAGCAGCTGGCCGGAATGCGCGGCCTCATGGCCGACCCGTTCGGCAAGATCCGCGAGACGCCGATCACGTCGAACTTCCGCGAGGGCATGTCGGTCATCGAGTTCTTCCAGTCGACGACGGGATCGCGCAAGGGCCTGACGGACACGGCCCTGAAGACGGCCAATGCAGGCTACCTGACGCGGCGTCTCGTCGACGTCGCCCAGGACGTGGTGATCACGGAGCTCGACTGCGGCACGACGGAGGGCATCACCATCAAGGCCTCCGAGGATGGGATGGTGCCGTTGCAGGTCCGGGCCCTGGGCCGCTTCATCGCCGAGGACGTGGCGGACCCGCGTGAGGAAGGCAAGATTCTCTTCGCGGCCGGCGATTACATCGACAACCCGGCGGCGGAACTCCTGAAGCAGACGGGCATCGAGGAACTGAAGATCCGTTCCGTTTTGACGTGTCACTCCCTCAAGGGAGTCTGCCAGCGCTGTTACGGGCGTGACCTGGGGACGGGCCGGATGGTGGAGATCGGCGAGGCGGTCGGCGTGATCGCGGCGCAATCCATCGGCGAGCCGGGCACCCAGTTGACGTTGCGCACCTTCCATGTCGGCGGCACGGCGTCGGCCGACGACACCTACCTGCGCGCCCGTTTCACGGGCGAGATCACGGCCTTGCCGTCGGTCAAGGAGCAGGTCGACGGGACGACGTATGTCGTCGCGGAGGGAGAGTTCCGAGGAAAGAGGATCGAGCGGTTCGAGATCCTTCCGAAGAACGCCGTGAAACATCTCAGTTCCCGAGGCACGACGAGCGAGCAGCCCGTGAAGCACGGGCTTTCCGTCGAAGTCGCCGTCAAGGACGGCGCGGCGGTGAAGGCCGAGCAGGACCTGGTGCGGGTGACGATCAAGGTGCCGGAGGACGGCAAGATCAAGTCGGTCAAGAAGGATGCGGTTCTCCTGACGACGGCATCGAAGAAAGACCGCCGTGTCGAGATTCCGGCGGGCCTGAAGGTAACCGTGGCGGAGGGCGACAAGGTGGCCAAGGACGATGTCCTGGCGCGCCGCGCCTTCACCGCTCCCTTCGCGGGCTCGGTTCGGACCTCCACCACGCGAGCCGGCGGCGAGCTCATCACGCTGACGGCCTCCGTCGAGGAGGCGATTTCCGCGGTCTCCGAGCAGGGCAAGCTTGTCGAGGCTCCGGCCATGGTCGGAACCGAACCGAAGACCAAGGCGGGCACGGTGGTCGAGTTGAAGGAGATCATCGGGCTCAATCCCTCCTTCAAGCCCCTCATCTCACCGCTTTCCGGGCGCATCGAGTTCGAGAGCGCGGCGCTGCAGAAGGAAGGCAACGACCACATCATCATCCGTCCGTCGCAGCAGGAAATGGCGGCCGGGACGGGACTCATGGTGATCTGGAAGGGTACGGAGGTCGTGATCGGTCCCGACGACGAGATGATCGTGTCGCACGGCCAGTCGGTCGAACCCGGCGCGCGGATTTCGCGCCAGGTGACGACGACCGCGGGCGGCACGGTTCACGTCGTGCGCAGCTACGCCACGAGAGACGGGCAGCACGCGGTATCGATCGTGAGGGTCGTCGAGAACGGGGATCGGCAGACGCTGGCATACCTCAACTACACGAAGCCTTCGGCCAGCACCTCCAAGTCCAAGGCGCTCACCAAGGTCAAGAAGCAGAACATCAAGCTCATCTCCAAGTGCCACGTCGTGAGGCTCGATCTCTTCAAGAAGTCGGAGTCGCAGGCCACGAAGCTGAGGAGGCGCTGCGAGGAGTTGAGGATCGTCGGCCAGGCCCCGAACTTCAAGTCGGAGCTCTTCGTTTCACAGGAATTCATCGCGCCTTCTCAGAAGGCCCTCGCGGATATCGCCGAGTTCGAGCGGACCCAGGGCCGGGAGCGCGAGTCTGTGGCGACGGAGCGCGGGGACCTCATCGTCAAGTTCTTCTCGGACTTCCTGCAGGGTCCGAAGGAAGGCGCCGGCGAGAAGTCGGGCATGACCAAGGACATCACGGGCGGCCTGCCGCGCGTCGAGGAGCTCTTCGAGATCCGCAAGCCGAAGTCGACTCCGGCGATCATCGCCCCGGTGGACGGAAAGATGACCGGCGTCGGCAAGGACTCCAAGACCGGCCTCACCTATTGCGTCATCAAGGGCGTGGACGGCGGCGAGAACAAGATCGAGATTCCCCCGGACCGCCATATGGTGGTGCGCGCGGGCGAGGACGTCCAGGCAGGAGATCTACTCACGGACGGCCCGGTGGACGTGCACGAGATGCTGAAGGTGAAGTCGGAGACCGCGGTCCAGCAGTACATCGTCAGCGAGGTCCAGGACGTGTACAAGATGCAGGGCGTGGAGATCAACGACAAGCACATCGAGGTCATCGTGCGACAGATGATGCGCAAGGTCCGCATCGACGACCCGGGCGACACCGAGTTCCTCACGGAGGACCTGGTGGACCGTCTGAGACTGTCGGAGGAGAACAAGCGCGTCGAGAAGCTGGGGAAGCGCAAGGCGACATACAGCCCGGTGCTCCTGGGCATCACCAAGGCCGCCAAGCACTCCGACTCCTTCATCTCCGCCGCGTCCTTCCAGGAGACGACCTGGGCCCTGACCCAGGCCGCGGTCCTCGGCAAGCGCGACGAACTGCGCGGGCTCAAGGAGGCCGTGATCATCGGGCACCTCATTCCCGCCGGAACGGGCATCAAGCAGTACCGCGAGCAGATCGGCGTGGCGAAGGAGGAGACGGCGGAAGGCGCGCCGTCGCCGGAACCCGAGCCCGTCGCGTCCTGACCGTGTGCCCTGGGCGACTGAGCTGATCGGCTGAGTTGAGCGACTGAGCGAAGCGGCCTCCGCCGGGGGCCGCTTCTCCTCGTGGCATTCGCCCCTGATCGCGCCGCCGGGCGAATCGCTTCGCCGGGCGGCGGAGGCGGCGCGCGGTTCGGCCGGCCGCATCCGGACGCCGCGGCGTCAGACCGCGATCCCCCCGGCGGCCCCGGCCAGCTCCTCAGAACGGGATCGGTTCGTCGTCCTCGTCCGTCGTTTCCGTTCCCCCCCCGTTCCCGTCCTTTGCCGTTGGCGCCGCCGCGTTCGGGTTGTTGCCGGTGGCGGTATCACGCTCTTCCGGGCGATCGAAGCGCTCGACAAACTGGATTTCGCGGATGATCGCCGGATTGGTGTCGCGATTGTGCGGAGGGCACTCGAAGAGCCGCTCCGGCAGATTGCGAAGAATGCCGGGGTCGAGGGTGCGGAGGTCATCGCCCGGATCCGGGCATCAGCGGACAAGGACTTCGGGTACAATGCAAAGACCGGGGCCTACCA
>CAZWVM010000247.1:1891-4154 GCA_964637705.1 uncultured bacterium | reverse complement strand
ACGCCGGTGGGGCCGTAGAGCTTGTGGCCGGAGAAGACGAGGAAGTCGCAGTCGAGGTCCTTCACGTCGATCGGGAGATGGGCCGCGGCCTGCGCGGCGTCGACGAGCACGGGGATGCCGAACGCGTGCGCCTTCGCGATCATCTCCTTCACCGGGTTGATCGTCCCGAGGGAATTCGAGATGTAGACGACCCCCAGCATCTTCACGCGGCCGGAAAGCATCCGCTCGAACTCGTCGAGCCGCAGTTCGCCCCGATCGTTCATCGGAATGACGCGGAGCTTCGCGCCGGACCGCTCGCAGAGCATCTGCCACGGCACGATGTTGGAGTGGTGCTCCATGTGGGAGATCAGCACCTCGTCCCCGGCGCCGACGCGGGCGGCGCCGAAGGTCTGCGCCACGAGGTTGATCGCCTCCGTCGCCCCGCGCACGAAGACGATCTCCCGCTCCGACGCGGCCTTCAGGAACCGCTTCACCTGCCCCCGCGACTTCTCGTAGGCGAAGGTCGCCTTCTCGGAGAGATAGTGGACCCCTCGGTGGATGTTCGAGTTGTCGGCGGCGTAGAACCGCTCCACCGTCTCGATGACCACCGCGGGCTTGTGGGTCGTCGCGGCATTGTCGAGGTAGACCAGCGGTCGTCCGCGGACGAGCTGGTGAAGGGCCGGGAAGTCGCGGCGGATCGTCTCGACGTCGAGCCGGGCCGGCCGCACGGCGGCCTCCTCGCGGGGGCGGGCCGGATCCGCGACCCTCACGAGGCCGCCTCCATCGCGTCCTCGAGCATCCGGTTCGTCAGGGTCTCCAGGCGGCGCGCCACGGGTCCTTCGCCGATCCGCCCGATCATCTCGTCGGCGAAGCCCCGGACCAGGACGCGCCGGGCCGCCGCGTCCGGCAGGGCGCGGCTCTTGAGGTAGAAGAGCGCCTCGTCGTCCAATTGCCCCACCGTCGCCCCATGCGTGCATTTCACGTCGTCCGCGAAGATCTCGAGCTGGGGCTTGGTGTGGATGCGCGCGGCGTCGGAGAGAAGAAGATTCCGGTTCGTCTGCTTCGCGTCGGTGCCCTGCGCCTCGGGCGTCACGTGGACCTTGCCGTTGAAGACGGCGCGGGCGTCGCCGAAGAGGACGCCCTTGTATAATTCGTGGCTCGGACAGCGGGGAGCCCGGTGCTCGATCGCGGTGTGGTTGTCCACGAAACCGCCGGTACCGGCGAGATAGAGCCCGTCCAGCGTGCACTCCGCGGCCGGTCCTTCGAGCACGATGGAGGCGGTGTTGCGGACGAAGCGCGGCGCGAGGGTGAAGGTGCTGACGGTGAGCGAGGCGGCGGCGGCGACGCGCGCCCGGAACGAGGAGACGAGGCGGACCTCGCTGAGACCGGTCTGCATACGAACCCACTGGAGCCGCGCCGCCTCCCCGGCGATCGCCTCGACGACGCCGATGACCGGCGCCGATCGATCCGGATCCAGGGCCGCCTGCTCCTCGACGATCGTCGCCCGGCTTCCCGGTTCGGCCACGACCAGGACCCTCGGGAACGAGGCGGAGGAGGAGAGCGAGAGGATCCGGACGGGCCGCCCGATGGAAACGCCGCGGGGAAGCCGCAGGAACGCGCCGTCCGGAAAGAGGGCCGTGTTCGCCGCGGCGAAGGCGTCGGCGGCCGGCGGCAGGACCCGCCCCGCGTGATCGACGATGAGCGAGGCGGCGGCACCATCCTCGTCCAGGAAGCGCGCGATGCCCCCCGCGAGGCACCCGGCCGGCAGACCCTCGAGGCGCGAGAGCTCGGGCCGGTAGACGCCGTCGACGAGAACCAGCAGGATCTCGTCACCCTCGGGCGCCGCACTCCGGGCGGCCGCCGCGGCCGGGAGATCCGGCGGAAGCTCGACCGGGAGCCCCGTGATGCGCGAGAGATCGGTGAACCGCCACTCCTCGTCGCGCGCCGTCGGCAGGCCGCGCTCCGCGAGGAACGCGAAGGCCTCCGCGCGCCGTTCCGCGAGCCGGTCCGCGCGCGGAACGGCCGCGCAGGCGGCCAAAAATCCCTCCAGGAGCACGGTCGGCGTCATCGGGCCCTCACCGGCCACCCTGCTTCTCGCGCACCCAGTCGTAGCCCTCTTCCTCGAGCTTCAGCGCCAGGTCGCTTCCGCCCGAGAGGACGAGCTTGCCGTCCGCCATCACGTGGACGAAGTCCGGCACGATGTAATCGAGGAGCCGCTGGTAGTGAGTGACGAGGACGATCGCGTTCTCCTTCGAGCGCAGGGTGTTCACGCCGTTCGCCACGA
>CAZWVM010000247.1:0-1791 GCA_964637705.1 uncultured bacterium | reverse complement strand
ACGAGGACGATCGCGTTCTCCTTCGAGCGCAGGGTGTTCACGCCGTTCGCCACGATCTTCAGCGCGTCGATGTCCAGCCCCGAGTCGGTCTCGTCGAGGATCGCGAGGCGCGGGTCCAGCACCGCCATCTGCAGGATCTCGTTGCGCTTCTTCTCTCCGCCCGAGAAGCCCTCGTTCACCGAGCGGTTCAGGAACGCCGGATCCATCTCCACGAGCTTCATCTTCTCCTTCAGGAGCGAGAGGAAGTCCATCGCGTCGAGCTCGGGTTCTCCGCGCGCCTTCCGGATCTCGTTGAAACCCGAGCGGAGGAAGTAGGCGTTGGAGACGCCGGGGATCTCCACGGGATACTGGAAGGCGAGAAAGACCCCTTTCCGCGCCCGTTCCTCGGGTTCGAGTTCCAGGAGGTCCTCGCCCCGGTACATGACGCTCCCGCCCGTCACCTCGTAGGCCGGGTGCCCGGCCAGGACCTGCGCGAAGGTGCTCTTGCCCGAGCCGTTCGGCCCCATGATGGCGTGAACCTCGCCCGCGTTCACCGCCAGAGTCAGGCCCTTCAGGATCTCCTTGCCCTCGACCGTCGCCCTCAGGTCCTTCACATCGAGCATCGTCATTTCATCCGCCCTTCCATCCGCAATCCGCAATCCGAAATCCGCAATCGCATCACCCGACGCTTCCCTCCAGAGAAACCGCCAGGAGTTTCTGGGCCTCGACCGCGAACTCCATGGGGAGGTTCCGGAAGACCTCCTTGCAGAATCCGTTCACGACGAGCGACACGGCGTTCTCGGCGTCGATGCCCCTCTGCCTCAGGTAGAAGAGCTGGTCCTCGCTGATCTTCGACGTCGAGGCCTCGTGCTCGACCTTCGAGCTCCGGTTCCGCACGTCGATGTAGGGGAAGGTATGCGCCCCGCATCGCGCGCCGATCAGGAGCGAATCGCACTGGGTGTAGTTGCGCGCGTTCGCGGCCATCGGCGCGACGGAGACGAGGCCGCGGTAGGAGTTGTTGCTGCGGCCGGCGGAGATCCCCTTGGAGACGATGGTGGAGCGGGTGTTGCGGCCGACGTGCACCATCTTGGTGCCGGTATCGGCCTGCTGACGGCGATTCGTCAGGGCCACCGAGTAGAACTCGCCCACGCTCTCGTCGCCGAGAAGCATGACGCTCGGGTACTTCCACGTGATCGCCGAGCCCGTCTCCACCTGGGTCCAGGAGATGCGGGAGCGGGCGCCGAGGCACTTGCCCCGCTTCGTCACGAAGTTGTAGATGCCGCCCCGCCCCTCCTCGTCGCCCGGATACCAGTTCTGCACCGTCGAGTACTTGATCGTCGCCCCCGCCAGGGCCACCAGTTCCACCACGGCGGCATGGAGCTGGTTCTCGTCGCGCATCGGCGCGGTGCAGCCCTCGAGGTAGCTGACCGTCGCGCCCTCGTCGGCAACGAGGAGTGTGCGCTCGAACTGGCCCGTGCCCGCGGCGTTGATGCGGAAGTAGGTCGAGAGCTCCATCGGGCACCGCACGCCCGGGGGGATGTAGCAGAAGGAACCGTCGGAGAAGACGGCGGAATTCAGAGCGGCGAAGAAATTGTCGCCCTGGGGAACGACCGTGCCGAGGTATTTCCGGACGAGATCCGGGTGGTTCCGCACCGCCTCGGAGAAGGAGCAGAAGATGATGCCGAGCTTCTCCAGTTCGGCCCGGAAGGTCGTGGCGACGGAGACGGAATCGAAGACGGCGTCGACGGCCACGCCCGCGAGCCGCTTCTGCTCCTCCAGGGGGATTCCGAGCTTCTCGTAGGTCTTCAGGAG
>CAZWVM010000246.1:0-4157 GCA_964637705.1 uncultured bacterium | reverse complement strand
TCATCTACGGCGACGGCCGCTTGAACACCCCCCCGGGCGGCCCCTACGCCCTCTTCATCGGCGACTCCAACCCCGCCCTGACCTCGACCTTCTCCGGAAACAACGTGGAGATCATCGGCGGTGCTCACTTCAACCACCGGGCCGACATCAACGACATGACGGTCGTCTCGGGCAAGTTCGAAGCCTCCTCGCTCGCCGCCGGCAGCGACGTCGAAGGCTCGTTGCTCGTCCCGGCGCCCTATGTCCAGCCTCCCCTCATCGACGAGTCGAAGCTCGTCCACGACGTCCTCCTCGATCCCGCCAACCCCTACTATTCCGGAGCGGGCCAGGTCGGCGTCTACCAGCCGATGAAGGACAGGAACGGGAACACGATCCTCATGGAGGACGGGAATCCCGTCCTCGTCAAGTGGACGGGCGTCAAGTGGGAGGTCAAGACGGCCAACTACAGCGTGAGGGGCGCCCTGGGCGGGCGCAACAACGGCCTGGGCACCGGGATCGACGTGAAGATCCTCGGTGACGTGGATTTCGACCTCCCGAACTCCGCCGGCAAGTACTGGGAGGGTTCCATCCAGTGCACCGGCAAGTACTTCAACCGATCGAACAATTGCGAGATTCGGTGCGTTTACCCGGCTTCCGCCGTCAACGAACTCGACAACCCGGGACTCGCCATTCACGCGGGGACGGAGATGCCCGAGGGCTCTCTCGCCTTCGACAACGGCGGAAACACCGTCAACGTCTACGGCATCCTCTACGTCGAAGGGTCTCTCTTCTGGCACGGCAACATGTCCAATCCTGAGTCGAGCGACCCCGGCACGTCGGGTTCCTACAACGCCATCGGCGCCGGGTTCATCAAGGGCTTCGTCTACTGCGATGACATGTCGACCGAGAACGGCGGCGGCAACCCCGACAACAACCTGAAGATCTGGTATGACGGAGTCCCCGCGTCGGCCGTCCCGATCACGAACGCCCCCCAGCAGTCCCCGCCGCGCTATTCCACCCCCACGGTCTGGCTGAAGAAATAGCGCGGTCCCCGCGTCAGGGCGCTGCCGGTCCCTCCGGAGGCTGGTAACGCGCGATGACGCCCTTGGCCTGCTGTCCCAGGGCCGTGCGGTTCCAGCGAGCCGCGATGGAGCGGAGGTAGGGATCGAGCGGTTTGACGTCGTCGGCCGAAAAAGCGGACAGGCATTCCATGGCCGCGGCGAGCACGCTCGGATCCGAAGAATTCAAGGGCGTCACGATCATGTTCCGGGCCGTCGTGATGTCCTGCGAAGCGATGCGCTTCCAGATCGAGAGGCCCGCGATCACGACATCGGGGTTCGGCGAGGAGAGGGGGGTCGAGAGCAGGTAGAGGAATCCCGGCTCGTCCTTGAACGGCAGGAGTCCCTCCGACACGGCCGTCCGGACGCCGAGATCGGGGTCCGAGAGCATCGGCACGAGCCAGTTATGCGCGCCCGGAACCTTGTATTCCCCGCAGAGCTTCGCCGCGGTGGAACGCACCGTCGGATCCGGATCCGCGAGGAACCGCCCCATCTGCGGCCCCGCCTGGGCCGCGTTCAGCTTCATCACGCGGAGCAACCCCTCGACGCGGCTCGAGGCGTCCGGCGCCGCGAGGAGCGCGAGGGCGTCGTTCAACTCGGCCGCGGAAGCGTCCGGCGCCGAGGACGCCGAGGACGAGGAGGATGAGGAGATTCCCATCGCCCGCCTCATCGCCTCCGCCGGATCCTCCGCGGGCTTCCCGGACAGGTTCTCGAACATGATCGCCACCGCCGCCGCGAAAAGCAGCCCCAGCATGCCGAAGAAGAGCCACTTGATCATCCCGGGCGTGACGAGAACCTTCTCGCCCGGCCTTCCCTTGACCAGCTTCTTCTCCGCCGCGGGTTCCGCGCGCCGGGGAGGCGCGTCGTCCCACGGCCGAGGCGTCTTCGACACGGTCAGGAATCCAGCTGGCGGAGCAATCCGTCCGCCATGTTTCCCGACGACTGCCCGGCCATGCGGGCGCGAATCTGCTCCAGGTCGTACCGTATCGCCGAGAGCTCGTAGGGCTGGTAGACCGCCTGGATCTCGGCCAGCACCTGCGACAACAGGGCATCGTCGGAACCGGTCAGGGCCGAGCGAACGGCCTGCAGACCCGCGTCCCTGTTCGCCGCCGCGCAGGCCTTCCAGACGATCATGGCGGTTTGAAGCACCGAGGGATCCCGCGCCGAGAGGGGACCGTTCAAGGCATAGAGCACGCTCGGATCGCCCGCGTAGGGAGGCAAGGCGTTCGCCGCGGCCTGCCTCACGCCCGGATCCGCGTCCGTCAGGAGGGAGGCCAGTTGCGGCCCGACGTTCGGGACGTTGTAGGTCGAGAGGAGCGAGGCGGCCTGTGCGCGCACCTGGGGATACGGATCCGCCAGCAGGGCCATGACCTGTGGCGCCGCCTTGACGGCGTTGACCGTCATGAGCATCGACATGCCCTGGACGCGGTCATCGGCGGAAGAGGAACGGACGAGCTCGCTCCCCTTCTGGAACTGGGCGCTCCTCGTCAAGGGCGCCGTCCCGGTATCGTTCATGTCGATCCGCACCAGGCTCTGCCTGGCCTCGCGGGGCTTGCCCGTCGATGACTTGAAGGCGATGGAGATCGCCATCACCATGAGCATGACGCCGAACACGATCGCGAGATACCAGATCAGCTTCTGGGTGGCGGGCGACATCTTCTGCGCGCCGCCCTTCGGTTTCACCGCCATGCGACCGCCCCCTCAGCGCCCGCGATCATTTCAGGTTCAAGTACCGGTTGAGCGCCTCCCGGTAATCCGGCTCCACGTCGATAAACTGGACGCCCAGCCCGAAGCTGCCGTCGGGCAGTTTCGTCGAGCGCACCACGCGCGCCCGCGCCGTGAAGGAGCGCTCGACGCTGGGGAGCGAGATGAGCATCTTCCCCTCGCGCCCCTCCTCGACGGAGTGCGGGTAGCGGAAGCAGAGCCCCCCGAGCCCCGCGTCCATGACCATCGCCACCAGCGGCTCGGAAAGCTGGTCGCGCTCGCGGCGGAAGATCGAGCGCTTCTCGCCCGCCGCGGGGGCGAAGTCGACCTGGACCACGAACTGCACCGGGAAGCGGGGCGTCCGCCGCTTCTCCGTCACCGATGCCGCTCCCGGCCCGGGGCGCTCGATCGAGATCATGCGCGGAAAGAAACCCGAGCAGTCGTTGCAGAACCAGAGCTCGCAGATCTTCCGCTTGCCGCCCGTGTCGTAGCAATCCGTGACGCAAAGAATGCCCCGGCTCGCGCAGAACGGGCATTCCCCGTCCTTCGCCGCGCGCGGTTCCTTCTCCTGCCTGTCACCTGTCTCGGACATCACCGCGATTATACCAATCCCTCCGGAGCGCGCCAATGAGCGAGAACTAGAAAACCCGCCTCTGCGCCGGCATCCAGCGGGGCTCCTGCGTCGCGCAGAGGGCGATCGCCAGGGCGTCGGCCGCGTCGTCGGGGCGGGGAACGTCGGGAAGAGCGAGGAGCACGCGGACCATCGCCTGCACGTCGCGCTTCTCGGCGCGTCCGTTCTGCGTCACCGCCTGCTTCACGCGGTTCGGGGTGAATGACATCACCTCGGCGCCGTGCTCCGCGGCCGCCAGGAGCGCGACGCCCCGCGCCTCCGCGACGGCCATCGCCGTCTTGACGTTGGTGGAGAAGAAGAGTTCCTCGACCGCGACCACATCCGGCTCGTAGCGGCGAAGGAGCCCGCCGAGGGCGTCGAAGAGCATCTTGAGGCGGGGCGCGGCGGGGATGCCCGCCGGCGTCCGCACGACGCCGTGGGCCAGGTGGAACCGCGAGGTGCCGGCGGTCTCGACGACGCCGTAGCCCGTCGTGGCCGTGCCGGGATCGATGCCGAAGAAGATCATCGGAACTCGGAATCACTCATTCAGCAGTTCCTCGGGCGGCTCCAGGTTCGAGAAGACGTTCTGGACGTCGTCGTCGTCCTCCAGGGCCGAGATGAGCCGCATGCAGGATCGCGCCTCGTCCAGGGGCGGCGTCTTCCACGCCTGAGGCTGCATCACCGCCTCCGCGCTCTCGTACGTGATGCCCGCCTTCTTCAAGGCCTCCGCCACCTCGGCGACGGAGCCCGGCTGGGTCTTGACCTGGTAGGAGTCGTCCTGCGTCTCCATGTCGTCGGCCCCGGCC
>CAZWVM010000245.1:0-4200 GCA_964637705.1 uncultured bacterium | reverse complement strand
TGGACGCCCAGCTCAGCCACTCCACCTCCAACGTCACCTCCTTCGCCCAGAAGGGGGCGGTGACGGCCTACACGATGCCCCAGGACGTCGTGGCGACGATGGTGAAGGCCTTCGACGAACGGCGCCGGGAGATCGTGAAGCTCCTCAACGACGTACCCGGGCTCCGTTGTCTCACGCCGGGCGGGGCATTCTACGTCTTTCCGAACGTCGAGGGGGCCTACGGAACGAGGCAGGGCGTCTCGATCAGGACCTCCGAGGACCTCACGAACTTCCTCCTGGAGAAGGCCCATGTCGCCGTCGTTCACGGCGAGGCCTTCGGCGCCCCCGGCTACATCCGGCTCTCCTACGCCACCTCGATCGAGAACATCCGCGAGGGATGCCGGAGGATCAAAGCCGCGCTCTCGTGACGCCTTCTCCGGCCTGGATGGAGCGGCTCTTCGCCGAGCCGTCGTCGCCCTACGCGGGGATTCTCGTCCTTGCGTTCATGGGCCTCGCCGTCGGCGCCGTCTCCATCCTCATGGGGTGGTTTCTCCGCCCTCGCCAGCGCACGGCGGTGAAGGCCGAGGCCTACGAGTGCGGCATGGCGCCCGCGGGCGACGCGCGCGACCGCGTCCCGGTCCGCTACTACACTACCGCCATGCTCTTCCTGCTCTTCGACGCCGAGGCGGTCTTCCTATGGCCGTGGGCCGTTTCCGCCGGCCGCGAGGGCCTCTTCTATGCGGTCGAGGCTTTCATCTTCATCGTCATCGTCGGTTTCGGCTACGTCTATGCCTGGCGGAGGGGGGCCTTCGAATGGACGCGCTCCTGATCGAGCGGATCGCCGAGCGGTTCGGGGGGCGCCCCTATGGCGGAGGGATCGTGATCGCACGGGACCGCCTCGTCGAGGTCATGACCTTCCTGAGAACGGCGGAGCGTTTCACCTTCCTGCGCGACATCACGGCGGTGGACTGGCTCGAGAAACCCCGCCACTTCGATGCCGGGGCGCCCGAGGGTCTTTCGGACCGCTTCGACGTGCTCTACCAGTTGGCCGATCCGGTCACGCCCCGCGCCCTCTCGATCAAGGTCTTCGTCGACGACGGCGTCTCCCTCCCGACCCTTTCCGCGCTCTTCCCCTCGGCGCTCCTGATGGAACGCGAGGTCTACGACCTGATGGGAATCCGTTTCGAGGGTCATCCGGACCTTCGCAGGATCCTCCTCTCGGACGACTGGGAAGGGCATCCGCTGCGAAAGGACTATCCCGTTTCCGGTCACGAGATGTGGGACTGGAGGGCGCACCGGTGATGCCCGTGCGGAACTGCCCGTGCCGGTGCGCGCCGTGACGATCGCGCTGGAGCCCGTCGTGGATTCGCGCTCCCCTTGCTCGAACACGATGCTCCTGCAGATGGGGCCGCAGCACCCTTCGACGCACGGGGTTCTCCGGGTCGAATTGGAACTCGACGGCGAGACCGTCGTCAGGGCCACGCCCCACGTCGGCTACCTCCATCGCTGCGCGGAGAAGCTCGGCGAGCGCGACATGTACGTCCAGGCGATTCCCCACACCGACCGCATGGATTACATCGCCGCCATGACCCAGAACCTGGCCTTCTGCGAGGCCGTCGAGTCGCTGCTCGGGCTGGAGGCGCCCCGCAAGGCCCGGCTCCTGCGCGTGCTCCTCTCCGAGCTCCAGCGCATCGCCAGCCACCTCGTCTGGCTCGGAACGCATGTCCTGGACCTCGGAGCGATCACGCCGTTCTGGTACTGCTTCCAGGATCGCGAGATCATCCAGGACATCTTCGAGGAGGCCAGCGGCGCCCGGCTCACCTACTCCTACGTGCGCGTCGGCGGCTTCTTCAACCCGCCGCCGCCCCGCTTCTACGAGTGGACCCGGTCGCTTCTCGACCGGATGCCCGCGCGGATCGAGATGTACCACAGGCTCCTGACGCGGAATCCCATCATGCTCAGCCGGCTCGAGGGCGTCGGCGTGATCTCGGCCGAGGACGCGGTCGCCTGGGGTCTCACCGGGCCCGTGCTGCGCGGCTCGGGCCCCTCCTGGGACCTCCGCGTCTCGGAGCCCTACGCGGCGTATGACGAGATCGTACCGCGCGTGATGACGCGTACCGGCGGCGACTGCTACGCGCGGTACCTCGTGCGCATGGACGAGATCGAGGAGTCGGTGCGGCTCTCGCGCCTGGCGCTCGAGGCCCTCGAGTCGGCCGACGGACCCTGGCTCGCCGACGACGATCTCGTCATCCCGGCGCCGAAGGAGGACGTCTACACCGACATGGCCGCGATGATCCGGCACTGGATCATCGGCATCCGCGGTTTCCGCGTGCCGGCCGGGGAGGTCTACCGCGCCGTCGAGACCCCGAGGGGCGAACTCGGCGTCTTCATCTCCTCCGACGGCTCATCGACCCCTCACCGCATCCACTACCGCAGCCCCTCGCTCATCAACCTCGGCGCGCTCGAGATGATGTCGAAGGGGAGGCTCCTCTCCGATATCGTCGCCTGCATCGGGTCCCTGGACATCGTCCTCGGGGAGATCGACCGGTGAAGAACTCTCTCGGCCGGAACGAACTCTTCACGCGCTCTTCTCTCGAGGGGCCGGATGTATCCGCCGTCGCGGCGGCGATGGCGAAGCACGAACCCGCGATCGCGGAGCTGGTCGCACGCTATCCCGAGCCGCGCGCCGCCCTCATCCCGTGCCTCCACCTCCTCCAGGGCGAGTTCGGCTGGCTCGCGCCGAGCGTCCTGCGCGCCGTCGCCTTCCGGCTGGGGCTTGCCCCGGCCGAGGTCCACCGCGTCGCGAGCTTCTACACGCTCTTCCGCCGCGAACCCTGCGGGCGCTTCGTCCTCCAGGTCTGCTGCACGCTCTCGTGCGAATTGAAGGGCGCCTCCGCGGTCGTCGCCGCGATCGCGGACGAGCTGAAGATCCGTCCCGGCGAGACGACGGCGGACGGACTCTTCACCCTGGAGAAGGTCGAGTGCCTCGGGTGGTGCGACCGCGCGCCCCTCTTGCAGGTCAACGACCGGCACTACGACGACCTGCTGACGCCGGATGCGGCGCGGGAACTGGTGAGGAGGCTCCGCCGTGAGTGAGCCGATTCTCTCCGCGCGCTTCGGCCTGGGCCGACCCGCCCGGCTCGCCGACTACGGGCCGTACGCGGCGCTGGAGAAGGCTCGCGCCATGGGGCCCGAGGCGGTCCTTTCCGAGGTGCGCAACGCGGGCCTGCGCGGGCGCGGAGGAGCCGGCTTCCCCGCGGCGAAGAAGTGGGAGTTCTGCCGCGCGGCCGAGGGAACCCCCAAATACCTCGTCTGCAACGCGGACGAGAGCGAGCCCGGCACCTTCAAGGACGTCCAGATCATGATGCGCGATCCGCACCTCCTCCTGGAGGGCATCGCCGTCTCCGCCCTCGCGATCGGGGCCTCGGCCGCCTACATCTACATCCGCGGCGAGTTCACGGCGGCGGCGCGCATCCTCGAGGAGTCGATCGCCGAGGCCGCCCCGATCGTCGCGCCCCTCGTCATCCGCGTTCACCGCGGGGCCGGGGCCTACATCTGCGGCGAGGAGACGGCGCTCCTGAACTCGCTCGAGGGACGCATCGGCGAGCCGCGCCTGAAGCCTCCCTTCCCGGTCGTCTCCGGGGCCTGGGCGAAGCCCACCGTCATCAACAACGTCGAGACGCTCGCCTGCGTCGCCCCGATCGTCCGCTCCGGCGCCGCCTCCTGGAAGGCGGCGGGCAGCCCCAAGCTCTTCGGCCTCTCGGGCGACGTCGTGAGGCCCGGCCTCGTCGAGGCGCCGATGGGGACGAGCCTGCGCACGCTCATCTTCCAGCACGGCGGCGGACTCCACCCCGGACGCACGGTCCAGGCGGTCTTTCCCGGCGGTTCCTCCGCTCCGCCCCTCGCCGGCGACGAGATCGACGTGACCATGGACTTCGAGTCGATCGAGGCGAAGAAATCGATGTTCGGCTCGGCCGGGATCATCGTCGTCGACGATTCCCGCTGCATGGTCGACGTGGCCCGCAACGTCGTCCACTTCTACGCGCATGAGTCGTGCGGGAAGTGCACGCCCTGCCGCGACGGCAACGAGCGGGTCCATGCGCTCCTGTGCGATATGCTCGACGGCCGCCCCCGCCCCGGGACGATGGGGTATTTCGACGAGATGTCGAAGCGCATCTTCGAGGACTGCTTCTGCGCCCTCGCCAAGGGCTCCATGTGGGC
>CAZWVM010000244.1:0-4209 GCA_964637705.1 uncultured bacterium | reverse complement strand
TTCTGCGCGCCGGTCCGCACGACGTCCTGCAGTTTCTGCTCGCCGTTGATGCGCACGCGCAGGAGCGAGTCGGCCTTGCCTGCGATCGCGCCGTCGTTCGCGTCGGCGGAGGCGGAGAGAACGAGGACCGGCGAGCTCGAGGCGGGCACGGCGACCTCGCGCGTCATCACGCACGGCACCTGCTCGGATTGAGGGTGAAGCACCAGAACCCAGGCGCGGCCGGGATGAGGAAAGTCCTCCAGCCCGGCGAAATCGTTCAGGCAGACGACCTCCTTGCCTGAGTTCGTCACCGTCCACTTCTTGTGCCAGTTCTCGTCGGAGACCGAGACTGCCACGGCGTCCTCCAGTCCCGATTTCCTCATGGCAGAAAGGAAGCAGTGTTCCCACTCCCATGCCTTCGCCCCGCCGGACGCGGCGACGATCTCGACCGTGATCTCTTTGCCGGCAAACGCGGAGAGATCGACGTTCACGTCGGTCCAGCCGTCCTTCCCGGCCACGACTTGCTCCTTCACGCTTGTCCCGTCCACCTTGACGACGAGCTTGAAGTCCGCTGTCGGCTGGGCGGAGTTGCCGGCGACGGAAAAGAGGAGCGAGGCGCCGCCCTGCTCCGCGACCTTGAAGCGCCGCGTCATCACGCACGGCGTCGTCTCGTTCAGGGGATGCACCATGAGGATCCCGGTCTTGCCGGCGGCTGGATACTCCTCCGCTCCTTCGAACGAGGCCTGGAAGACGGGGTCCTTGCCGCTGTTCTGCACCGTCCACTTCGTGTTCCAGCTCGCGTCGTCGACGACCGGGTTCGCGGCCGCGGGCGGAGGCTCGGCCTGGGTCACGGGCGGAGGCTGGGGAGCGCTGCCGCCGCAGGCGGCGATTCCGAGCGAACCCAGGACCAGGAACAGCGCGATGCCGTGCCGAATCTTCATGAAAAGCTCCTCTCCCGGCCTGGCCGGGCCTTCGTCAATGCACTCCGGCGCGACGCCGATCGCGCCCGCCTCTCGAAACTCCGCTCGTCAGGCGCGCAGTTTCCTCAGGTCGTCCTTCATTCGCTGGATGTCCGTGATCCAGTCCTCGATGTCCTGCTCGTGCTCCAGTTCCTCGTTGAGGATCTGCGTCGCGATCTGGTGCGTCGTGTGGTCCTTGCCGCTCGTGTAGTCGGCGATCTCCTTGTAGCGCTTGATCGCGCAGCGTTCGCCCTCGACGTTCTGTTGGAGGATGACCTCGACATACGGATCGCTGGGCGTGGCGTATTCGCAGGCGGAGAGCTTCATCCAGTCCGCGGGCGTGAGGACAGGCGTGCCGCCGAGCTGGATGATGCGGTTGACGACGAGGACGGCGTGGTTCAACTCCTGCGTCGCGTGCAGGAGCAGTTCGGGCTCGATCTCCGCCCGCATCGGCCCCTCCATCACCCGCGCCCCGATCCAGTACTGGTAGTAGGCGAGCCACTCTTCCGACAACGCCGCGTTCAGCATCTCGACCAGTCTCTCACGGTCGACGCCGACGATCTCGATGCCCTTCTTGCCCATGGATGAAACCTCCTTCGGTCAACGCGCCGATTCTAGCGACAGCATCCCCGGAAGAAAACGGGTATCCGCGACGGGGTATTCCATCGTGAGATGGAGCCGACTCCCGTTGACGCAAAATTCATTAGCGGTCCACGCCCTCGACGCGCACGTCCGCCAGGAAGGCGTATTCCCACGCCCACGGGTTGGCGCCGCCCGCCGCGATCTCGATCACGAGCGGAACCCGGCGGCCGGCGAAACGCGCGAGGTCGACCCGGATCTCCCGCCATCCCGCGGCCGAGCGAACGGATCCCGCGGATATCACGCGCTCCAGGAGCGTCTCGCCGGCGGCCTTGACCCGGAGCAGGCAGTCGGCGTTGTTCAACTGCGCCGCGTCGGCCGAGACCGCGAAGCGGAGCGCGGCGCCGGAGTCGGGCACACTCACCGTCCGCGTCATCCGGCAGGGAATGGCCGGCTCCTTCGGGTGGAGGACGAGGATCTGCTCGCGGCCCGGGTGGGGGTAGTCGGACTGCCCGGCGAAGGAACGCGCGAAGACGACGTCCTTGCCGGAGTTCGTGACGGTCCAGGCCCGCCTCCAGCCCGCGTCGTTCCGGGGCGCGATCTCCTCCGCCCCCGTGAGCGCGAGCCCGGCGATGAAGCCGTGCTCCCAGGCCCACTCCTTCGCACCGCCCGCGCCGACCTCGATCTCCAGCGCGACCGCCTGTCCCTCGAAGCGGCCCAGCTCGACCGTGAAATCCCTCCAACCCCCGCGCGACGGCCGCTCGCCCGCCGCGATGACCTCGCGGACGAGCGTTTCGCCGTTGGCGCGCACGACGAGGACGAAGTCGGACGTGTTGGGATGCGCGATGTTGGCGGAGGCGGAGAAGGAGAGGCGGGCGTCGCCTGTGACGACGCGAACGTCCCTCAGCAGCCGGCAGGGACGCTCCTTCCGCTCCGGGTGCACGACGAGCGCCGGCGAGCGGCCGGGGTGGGGCTTGTCGGAGGCATAGCGGTAGTCCCCGATGAGCCAGGGGCCCTTTCCGAGATCGCAGTCGATGACGGACCAGCGCGCATATTCGCCTTGCAGGTCCGTCGGGACCGAGGCCGGCGGATCGACGCCCTCGAGGAACGCGCCCGCGAGGAAGGCCTCCTCCGCGCCCCGGCGGTCGGTCCCGCCGGCCGCGCATTCGATCGCGACCGACACGGGCGTGTCGGCGAAGGCGGAGAGGTCGACGGCGTAGTCGCGCCAGCGGCCGCGCGCGACGAGCGTGTCGAGAAGGATCCGGTCGTCGCCCCGGACGCGGAGGACGAAGTCCGCGCCGGTCTTCCTGGCGTTGGCCGCGGCGGAGAACCGGAGCGTCGAGCCCGAGGCGGGGATCCAGAGGCTGCGCGCGATGCGGGCCGGCTGGTTGAGCGAGACGGGATGGAGGAAGAGCACGTCGGAGCGGCCCGGGGGCGGGGCATAGGGGCGCCCGGCGAAGGTGTCGCGGAACTCGGGTTCCACGAAGTCGCTCGCGCTCGTCACGCTCCACGCCTCCATCCATCCCCCGAACCGGAGCGTCTCGGGGAACGCCGCCGGGTCGACGCCGTCGATGCGAAGGTCGGCGAAGTAGGCGTCCGAGAAGTCCCAGCCGATCGTCGGGACCGCCGCGACGCCGATCTCGATCGCGGCCCTGCGGCCCGCGAGAGGGGAGAGGTCGACCGTGACGTCGCGCCAACCTCCGCCCGGGACGGCGCGGATCGTTTCGCCGCGCTTCTCCTCGCCGTTGACGCGCACGGCGAGACGGAACCCGGCCCGGCCGGGCATCGTGGCGTTGGGAGAGACGGAGAAGCGCAGGGCGCCGCCCGAGGGAGGGACCGTGACGACGCGGTTGAGCATCGTGGCGACGCTCGAGGACATCGGGCGCACGAGCAGGATCCCGCGGCGGCCGGGATAGGGGCGGAAGTCATCGGCCTCGAAGGTGGTCTGGTAGCGGGGACCGAGGAGCGGGTCGCAGGCCTGGATGCCCCAGGCGTCGAAGGGCGTCTCGCGCGCGTCGTCGATCGGCTCGGGAAGAGATTCCTCGTACACGGCCAGGTCGGGGTGGGATCGCAGGTTCTCGGGGAATTCCGCGAGCACCGCGTCGATCGCGGCGCGGGCCTCGGAGGTCTTGCCGGCCAGGAGCAGAGTCCGCGCGGCGTCGATCCCGGCGAGCGCGGCGTCGCGCTCGGCCGGAGCCTCCGCGAACCGCGCGCGGGCCATCTTCCGCGCGGCGTAGATCCTCGCCGGCACCCGCAGGCTCTCGCGGTCCGCCGCGAAGCCCTTGAGGCGCGCGGCGTATTCCTGGACGGTCTCGAGTTCGCGGTAGCCGTAGCCCGGCGCGGCGTGCTGGTCGTCGAGCGCCTCGAGCCTCACCGGCTCGATCGTCCCGCCCTCGTTCAGGTCGTTCCAGGTCGCGACCTGGATCACGCGCGGGGACTGCGCGACGACGTCGTCCCAGGTCGCGCGGAATTTCGCGCCGCCCTCGCGGCGCGTGAAGCCGATGGCGCTGCCCGTGCCCCATCCGCCGCAACCGCGGTTGTCGAAGCCGGGGAGCACCGTGCCGGAGAGGAAGGCGAAGCGGCCGCGCCCGAGAAGCTCGCGCGAGAGATTCCAGAAGGACGGGATGGAGTCGTTGTTGCCGTGGTAGTTGTCGCCCCAGGGCAGGAGCGACTCGAAGCGCGAGAAATCGTC
>CAZWVM010000243.1:0-4292 GCA_964637705.1 uncultured bacterium | reverse complement strand
CACCCTCTCTGCGTCATCGGCGACGATCCCGAACGCCTCGAACCCTTCCTGGCGCTGGCCGACGCCTGGGTCCTGAAACCCGGTTGGGAGCCGCGCGGAGGGTCTCTGAAGAGCATTCCCTGGCTGCTCTCCCGTCTCCGTGCTCCCCAGGTCCTGCTTGTGCTTCCCGCCACGATGCCCTGGGTGGACCTGCTGAAGCGCGGCTTCTCCGAGATGCCGGCGGCGCGCATGCTGCTTTTCCGCCATTCCGGTTTCTTCGCTTACGCCTCCGGCACGCGGTTCATCGCGGGAAATCACTCGACCGAACCCGTGCGCGTGAATTTTCTCCCGCTCGCGGCGCCGCGCATGCGCGCTTCGCCCGAGCCGGATCGCGCGGCGGCAGTGCGCGTTCGCGGACGGGCGACGATCCTGCGCGAAGACGGCATCGCGATCGAGTCGCAGGATTTCGACAGCGCCCGGCGCACGGGTCTCGTGCTTCCCGGCGGGGCTTTGGCCTTCGTCGAGATTGCATTCGAGGATTCCGCTCGCTAGAATTCCGCATCTTTTACCCGAAGGGAGTACGGACCCCGTGACAACCCTGTCCGACGCGAAAGGCGAGGCCCGCACCGCGAGCCGATTCGAGGAATACGTCGCCACGGCGCGACTGAAGGATCTCGGCGCCCTGCGCCCTCCCATCACGGTGAAACCCGAGACGTCGGTCGAAGAGATCGTGAAGCTTTTTGCCGAGCATCGCACCGGAAGCGTTCTCGTCGGCGACGATCGCAATCCTCTCGCCGGCATCTTCTCGGAGCGCGACCTTCTCCGCCGTCTCCTTTCGCGCCGCGCGGACCTTGCGGCGCCCGTTTCCGAGTTCATGACGCCGGAACCGAGGACGGCGACCCTGGACGAGACGCTGGCCGGCGCGATCCGGTTGATGTACGAAGGCGGATTCCGGCACCTGCCGGTCGTGAAGGACGGCCGACCGGTCGCCGTGATCTCCGCGCGCACCCTGATACGCCACATCACGGAGGTCTACCCGGTGGACCTCTTCAATCTTCCCCCGCGCCTGGACCAGGTCTACGACGCGGCCGACGGAGCCTGACATGAATTCACCCGCACGACGTTCCTACACGATTCGCTTCGCCGGCGATTCCGGCGACGGCATGCAACTGGTGGGCTCGCGCTTCACGACGGCGCTGGCCGAGTTCGGCAACGACGTCTGCACCCTGCCGGATTACCCGGCCGAAATCCGCGCCCCCGCCGGCACGGTCGCGGGCGTCTCCGGTTTCCAGATCCAGTTCGCCGACCACGACATCCACACCCCGGGCGACCGGCCCGACTGCCTCGTCGCGATGAACCCGGCGGCCCTGAAGGGCGGACTCGCGGACCTCGGCGGACAGGGGCTCGTCATCGTCAATGCCGACGCCTTCACCGCGCAGAATCTCGAGAAGGCGGGCTACACCTCCCATCCGCTCGAAGACGGCTCTCTCAAGGGCTACTCGGTTCTTCCCGTCGCGGTCACGACGATGACGCTCTCGGCCCTCGAGGGACTCGATCTGCCGCGGGCCCAGGCGGAGCGATGCAAGAACTTCTTCGTGCTGGGGCTCGCGCTCTGGCTCTTCGAGAAGGATCTCGAGATCACGAAGGAATGGATCGGCGCGAAGTTCGCGAAGAACGCGACGATTCTCGAGGCGAACCGGCGGGCGCTCGAGGCGGGGCACGCCTACGGCGAGACGATCGAGAAGAGCGGCCTTCGCTTCGCCGTGTCGAAGGTGACGGCCGTGAAACCCGGGCAGTATTGCCACGCGAGCGGAAACGAGGCGGCGGCCTACGGGCTCGTCGCGGCCGCCGAGGCGGCGGGCCGTCCTCTCTTCCTGGGCTCGTACCCGATCACGCCGGCCTCGGAGATCCTGCAGGAGCTGGCGAAACTCAAGGGCTACAACGTGACGATGTTCCAGGCCGAGGACGAGATCGCGGCCGCGTGCGCCACGGTGGGTGCGGCCTACGGGGGATCCGTCGCCGCGACCTCAACGAGCGGCCCCGGCCTCTGCCTGAAGCTCGAGGCCATCAACCTCGCGGTCATGGCCGAATTGCCGATCGTCATCATCGACGTCCAGCGCTCCGGTCCCTCCACCGGGCTTCCCACCAAGACCGAGCAGGCCGATCTTCTCCAGGCCTTCTTCGGGCGCAACGGCGAATCGCCCGTCGCGGTGCTGGCCGCTCAGACGCCCTCGGACTGTTTCGCGCTGGCCTACGAGGCGGTCCGCCTGGCGGTTCGCTCGATGGCGCCCGCGATCCTTCTGACGGACGGCTACCTCGGCAACGGCGCCGAGCCCCTGAGGATCCCGGAGCCGGGGGAACTCCCCCCGATCGCACCGGTCGTCGTTCCGAAGGCGGAGGGATTCCAGCCGTATGCGCGGGACGAGAAGACGTTGGCGCGCCCCTGGGTCGCGCCCGGAACGCCCGGCTTCGAACACCGTATCGGCGGGCTGGAGAAGCAGGACCTGACGGGCGCCGTCTCCTACGATCCCGTCAACCATGACCGGATGTGCCGTTACCGCGAGGAGAAGATCGCGCGGCTCGTCGACGTGGTTCCCGACCAGGAGGTCTTCGGCGCCCAGGAAGGCGAACTCCTCGTCCTGGGATGGGGCAGCACCTTCGGAGCGATCCGGGGGGCCGTCGAGCAACTGATCGCCGAGGGAAAGAGCGTGGGCCACGCCCAGGTGCGCTACCTCAATCCGTTCCCGCGCAACCTCGGAGAGGTCCTGGGCCGCTTCAGGAAGGTGCTGGTGCCGGAGATCAACCTCGGGCAGCTCTCCTGGCTCTTGAGGGCCCGTTACCTGCGGGAGTTGATCCCGTTCAACCAGATCAAGGGGCAACCGATGAAGATCAGCGAGATCGCGGAGAAGGCGCGGGAGATCCTGGAGGGCCGGTCATGAGCGAGACGAAGGCCGCCCCGGCGGCGAAACTGACGCGCAAGGATTTCATGTCGGGGCAGACCGTGCGGTGGTGCCCCGGTTGCGGCGATTACGCGATTCTCTCGACGATCCAGGGCATCCTGCCGAACATCGGCGTGCCGAAGGAGAGGATCGTCTTCGTATCCGGCATCGGCTGTTCCAGCCGCTTCCCGTATTACCTGAGCACTTACGGTTTCCACACGATCCACGGCCGCGCGCTCGCGGTGGCCTCGGGACTGAAGATGGCCAACCCGGACCTCTCGGTCTGGGTGATCACCGGCGACGGCGACGGTCTCTCGATCGGCGGCAACCACTTCATCCACACGATCCGCAAGAACTTCGACCTCAAGGTCATTCTCTTCAACAACCAGATCTACGGCCTGACCAAGGGGCAGTACTCCCCGACCTCCCAGGTCGGTCAGAAGACGAAGAGCTCGCCCGCGGGAACGATCGACCAGCCGATCCACCCGGTCTCCCTCGCTCTCTCGGCGGAGGCGACCTTCGTGGCGCGCACGATCGACGCTGACCCGAAGCACATGGCGGCGACCTTCGAACGGGCGGCGAAGCACAGGGGAACGGCCTTTGTCGAGGTTCTTCAGAACTGCCTCATCTTCAACGACGGGGCCTTCGACTTCATCGCGGACAAGATCCAGCGGCCGAAGAACGCGCTCTACCTCGAGCATGGGAAGCCGCTGAGGTTCGGAGAGGACGGGAAGAAGGGCATCGTCATGGACGGGACGTCCCCCGCCGTGGCGGACCCGGTGACGGACGAATCGCGGCTGATCGTGCACGACGAGACGGCGCCGGAGCCGGCGCACGCCTACTTTCTCTCGCGCATGAGGTTCCCGGATTTTCCGATGCCCCTGGGCGTCTTCCGGGCGGTCGAAAGGCCGACCTACGACGGGTTGATGAAATCGGCGATCGACGAGGAGCGCGCGGCGACGAAGAAGAGTTTCCGCGAATTCCTGGCCGGAGAGAACTCCTGGAGGATCGGGTCATGACGGGATCCGCGAAGTCCATTCAATGTCCCTGGTGCTCGGCGCAGAACGTGGAAGGAGCGGAGACCTGCGTCTCCTGCGGCCAGGACCTGCCGGCCGCGCATGACGCCCTCGCCCCCGCGGCGGATCCTGTCCGGCGGAGCCTCCTGAAGACGCGCGCCGGCTCGATCGGCACGAATCCCGCGGTCGTCCTGGGACCGGAGCGCAGCGTCGCGGACGCCGTGGCGGCGATGAACGGTTCCGGCGGAGACGTCATCGTGATCCTCGAGGGCGAGCGCGTCGCCGGGATCTTCAGCGTGCGAGACCTCGTTTACCGCGTCCTGGGGAAGGGACTCGATCCCGCCCGCACGAAGCTTTC
>CAZWVM010000242.1:0-4316 GCA_964637705.1 uncultured bacterium | reverse complement strand
ATGTAGACCTCGGAGATCGACGAGACGTTGTCCGGCACCTCGTATTTCATCTCGTGGAAAGAGGCGCGGCTGGGGAGGATGCAGAGCAGCGAGAAGCGAAGGCGAGGCATGGCGCGGATGAGATTGTGGACCCAGGAGGAAACGCCGCCGAGGACGTAGGGGTAGGTTCCTTCCAGGACGAGGCAGACGTCAGACACGGCCCGTCCCCTCCTCCCCGAGCCCGGTCACGCTCAGAAAGGCGGCGCGGAGCTCGCGCGCGACGCCTTCGCGGGGCGACGCAAGGAAGGCCCGGCGCAGGTCGGCGGCGGCCCAGGCGGCCTTCTCCTCCGCGGCGCGGGCGGCGGCGAGCAAGGGAATTTCCGGCACCCGTGCGGCGACGAGCAGCCTCCATCCCTCCCGAACCTCCTCGGCGTCGAGACGGGGCCACGAGGCGAGCCAGGCGCGCGCGAGGGCGAGATCCCAGGCGCCTCCCGCGAGTTCGCTCGCGAAGCGCTCCTTCACCGCGCCCGGCGCCGCTTGAACGGCCCGGAAGGCAACGCGCGCCAGGTCTCCTTCTCGTCCTGCGAGGCGTCCCTCCTCCCCGAGCCTCGCGACCCGGCGCAGGATCTCCGGCACGAACCGCGGCGCGGGCGAGATCGCGGCGAGAAAGTCGACGAGTTCCACCGGCCGGGCGGGCGCGGGATCGCGGTCGATCGCGTCGAGGACGGGAGCGAGATCGCCCTTCAGGACGGTGTCCAGGGCCTGCCGCGCCGCCGCACGCACGTCGGGATCCTCGTCGCTGCGCGCCAGGGCGACGAGCGCCGCCGCGTTCTCCGACCAGCCGCTGCGCGCGAGAAAGAGGACGGAGAGGTAGCGGACGTTCATGTTGGGCGATGCCAGGGTCACGCGGATCGCCTCCGTCCACGGCGCGCGCTCGGGGACGACCTCGTTCGCCTCGACCATGGCATTCAGGATCACCTGCGCGAGGATCGCCTCCTCCGGCCGGGCCCGCAGGAGGATCTCCACGAGGACGGGCGCGTCCTCGATGCGCTCGACGAGCTGGACCGTGGTGAGTGTCGCCACGTAGGACTCCACCGCGTCGGAAGAGGTGATGCGCGGGAGGACGAGCGGGAGGACGGCGGGATCGCGGAGATTCGCGAGGGCCTCGATCGCGGCGGCGCGGATGCGCGGCGAGAAGCCGTCGTCCACGTAGCTCGCTATGATCTCCCGGACCCCCCGGATCTCGCGCAGCGACATCCGGCCGATCACGTAGGAGGTGATCGTCTCGTCACCGAGCGCGACGAGCACGCGCGAGGCCTTCCAGACCGGGGCGTCCTCGAACTCGTCGAGCGACCAACCGGCCCGGGTTCGGACCGAGGGAGCCGGATGCGTCGCCGCGACGCGCAGGAGAACGCGGGCGACGATTTCGTCGGGATGGCGGCAGAGCAGGGTGACGAGCAATTGGGCGATCCCGGGATCGTCCTCGGAGGCGAGCGCCGCGATGAGCGGATCCCGCGCGCGCGGACCGGCGAGGGCGGACAGGTTCCTCGCGGCCGATCGTCGCACGGCGGGATCGGCGTGGCGCAGGAGGGGCCGGATTCGCCGCCAGCCGCGAAAACTCTTCATCGCGCCCAGCGCGTCCAGCGCGCCGACGAGCGTCTCGGGTTCCCGCGAGCCAAGATGCGGCAGGACCGGGGCCGCGGCGCGCGGTTCGTCGATCTCCCCCAGGGCCGCGAACGCGGCGCGGCGCACGGCCGTCGACCGCGCCTCCAGGAGCCCCACGATCCCGGGGATCGCGGCGGCCCGCCGGTGCCGGCCGAGTTCTCCGAGGCTCCAGAGCACCACGTCCTCCGTCGACGACTCCAGGAGCCCGATCAGCGCCTCCATGCGGTCGTTCATGGCGAAGCGCTCGAGCGACCTCGCCGCGGCGGCGCGCGAAGAGCGGTTCGGGGAGAGGATGGCGAGGCCGAGGCGCGGAACCGCGACGCCGGGGGGTTGGTTGCCGAGATAGCGGCAGTAGAGGATCTCGAGTTCCGGGGCGTCGGGGCGCGCCGCGGCGGCGAGCGGCTCGAGGAAGGCCGGGTCGCGACTCGCCGCGATGATATCGTAGGCTTGCCGGCGCGTGTCGAGATCGGCGTGCCGCAGGCGCTCCATGAGAACGGTGACGTTCATGCCGCGCCCCCGCCCGCCTTCATGCCGGTCCAGAACTCGACGGCGCCCAGGGCCGGGTGGTCATCCGGGGCCGTCTCCTTGAACCGATGGCAGGCCGCGATCAGGCTGCTCCAGTCCCGCCGATCGAACGCCAGGCGGCAGGTCTCGAAGAGCGCCTCGCCGTGCACCGGGTCGGTCTCGAGCACGCGCGCGTAATGCGCCAGCGCCGCGGCCGCGTCACCGAGAATGCGGGACGCGCGGGCGCGCAGAATGACGGCGAAGAGCCCGGGCTCCGAGGTCTCCTCCAGGAGGCGGGCGGCGAGGCCGGCGTAGAACCGGCTGGAATCGGCGTCCAGAAGCCCTGAGCGTGCATAGGCGATGTAGGCGCTGGCGAGGTTGAGAGCGCCGGACGGATTTCCCGGATCCGACTCGTGCTCCGCTTTCCTCTCCAGGATCGCCCGGTTGAATCGCTGCTCGATCGCGGAGAGCGCCGTCGAGGCGTAGGAGCGGATTTCATAGTCGGAATCCTTGATCGCCAGCCTGAGGAGATCGACCGAATTCGGCGTCCACGTCTCCAGGATCCGCCCGATCAGGTTCTTCTTCAGTTCGCGGTCCGGTCCCCTCACGATGTCGAAGTAGGAAAGGATCATGAGCTCATGGCGCAGGGCCTCGTCGTACGTCGCGACCTCCCCTTCCTTCACCGTCGCGGTCGAAGGCAGGATGTATTCCGCGTAGTCCCTCGCCGCGTCGCTGTACTCGGCCGCATGGTGCCCGAAGAGAATCGCGACGGAGACGACGATGCCGTAGAGCGGAAGGAAAAGATTGACGGAGAGGTGAATCCAGAAATGAAGGCGCGAGGAGCGGCGCGAGGCGAGGTCGAGTCCGAAGGCGAGGAGGAGGGCTCCGGCGGCGACGGACGGGAGGAAGCCCCAGGGGCCCGAGGCGGTGGTATAGGCGAAGATCTGGAGGATCGCGCCGAAGGCCGCGAGAAGGTATCCGGCGGCGGTCCGCACGGGTCAGCCGCGCCCGGCGCCGAGGGCCGCCTCCGCCTCGCGGCGCAGTTCGCCCTCCGAGGCCATGCCGATCCGGTAGGCGACGGCGGCGGAGCGGAAGGAAAGCGGCGAGCCGCCGTCGATGCGGATATCGAGGCGCGCAAGGTCGGCCGCCGCCTTCGCGAGCAACGCCTCGACGTCCTCCGTCCGGGAGAGCGGGCAGGTCACCGAGAAGACGTCCTCCGCGTCGTGCGCCATGACGAGACCGGTTTCGCCCACCGCTTCGCTCAGGATCCCCGCGGCCTGGCGGCGCAACTCGTCGCGTCGCGAACCCGGCGCCCGAGTCCATCCCTCGAGGCGGACCAACGCCACGACGAGCGGCAGGGAGAAGGTGGAGGCGCGGCGGAATTCCTCGGCCAGGTGCCGGTCGAAGTAGACATAATTGTAGACGCCGAGATCCTCGTTGAAGACGGCCGCCCGACGCGTCTCGTCCGCGCGCAGGCGGTCGTCGAGCACCTCGCCCCACCACCCGAGCATCACCCCGAAGACCCTCACGTTGTAGGGCGTGAAGGAGGCGAAGGGCATGGCCCGGATCGAGACCATCGCCAGGACCTCGCCGCCGGCGTCGAGAAGCGGGCCAGCCATGAGACTCGAAGCGAGGGAGACGGACGGATCGGAGGCGACCAGGTGACGGATATGCACGACCGAGCGCGAACGCCAGGCCTCCATGAGAATCGCGTCGTTCTCCGGCGAATCCTGCGGCGCCGGTCCCTCGGGCAGGACCTCGCAGGCCACGAGGCGCCCGCTCATCACCTCGTAAAGAACGCAGGACGAAGCGGAAAGGTAGACCGAAAGCCCCTCGAGCAGGTGAGACCGGATCCGGGGCGCCGTGAGGGAGCGGGCCTCGCGCAGGGACGTCACGATGTCGACGATCGAGGTGAACTGCCCCGCGATCCGGTTCTCCAGGTGCCTCAGCGCCTCCGCGTTCGCCCGGTTCCGCTCCTCCGCCCGCTTCATTTCCGCCCGCGTCTTCTCCAGTTCCGTCTCGAGATGCCGCGCACGTGCGGCCCGGTGCTCGGCGAATTCCGCGATCCAGCCCCCGACGACGAAATAGAGGATCGGGTCGCGGAAGTCGGCGAGGAAGGTGAGCGTGGAATAGCGGTAGCTGTCCTCGAAGGCGCGCACGATCATGAG
>CAZWVM010000241.1:0-4376 GCA_964637705.1 uncultured bacterium | reverse complement strand
GGACGTCCTCGCGGTTCCAGTCGTATTCCGCCTGCCATTGCAGGATCTCGTGGGGCTGCCACGTGAAGGCGAGAGAAGTCCGCTCGCGCTCCCATGAAAGCGGAACGGAGAGGATGCGGATTTCCGCGTTGTGATCGAGCTTGTCGAATCCAAGGGTCGTGGTGAAGGCGCCCCAGGCGGGGTAGAAGGTGTAGGAGCCGGCCGTGGAGTAGATGCGCCGGCGGAGGCGGCCGTCCTGCAGGGCGGCGAACTCTCCGAAGAGACGCCAGGGGCCCTTCTGGTAGTCGATGTCGAAGGAGAGATGATGACGCATCGTGCTGAAGTCGATGGTCCGGAAGATCCGCTGCTGCCCCCCGGCGCGCGGGCCCAGCATGATCTGCTCGGCCGTCGCCAGTCGTCCCCCGGTATACGTGACGCCGGCCGTGAGGGATCCCCAGTCCTCGCCCCGCACGTATGCGATCCGGCCGTAGTAGTCCTTGTTGTTGTTGAGGTCCGCGCCCAGCCCCGGATCGCCCGTCGTCAGGGCCGCGGTGCCGCCGACGGTGGAGCTTTGCGCGGCGGGGAGGAGGATGTTGCCGTTGGTCACGCCGGCCTCGAACTCGAAATTCGCCCGGGAGAAGTTGAGCTTGAGTCCATACTCGGGCGAGCCGTGAAGGAGCAGCGCGGCGAAGGAGAGGCTGGCGGTCGGGATCGGGGCGCCGAGGGGCTTGTAGAAACGTCCGAGCGTGAGGGAACCCTGGAAGGGGAGACCGGAGAGCCGGAAATAGGCCTCGGTCAGGGAGGCCGAGGTCCCGGCGAGGGTGACGCGGGCGTAACCCTCGGTCCAATCGTTGAAGCGCGTGTGGATGCCGAGGTCCGCCTGGTCGAAGCTCATGCCTTCGCCCGCGGCGTTCAAGTATTCGCCGGAACCCAGGTCGCTCCAGGAGGCGATGACGTCGCCGAAAAGCGTGACCGGGGGGGCGGCCACGAGGTTGATGGCCAGCGCGGCGGCGGTCAAGGTGATCATGAGAAGTGGCGCATCCTTAGTCCTTGGAAATCATACCCTCGCGTCGGGCGGCGAATCCAGACCTGATTCGGTGCGAATTCATACGCGCCCGGGACGTCATGAGAGAAAAATCCCAAGGACGGGAAAAACTTACAGAAAGATTTTCGGAAAGATGTATTGACATTTTCATTCCTTCCATCCTAGGATGTGCGTCAGGGGGGATTCACTCATGGGGGGACATGCAACTCCGGCCTACCCGAATCCTATCGATTCCTCCAGGAGGTCACTCATGATTCGTTCTCGTCTGGCCACGGCCGCGCTCTCGCTCGCCCTGGCTCTCGGATTCGCGGCGCCCGCGGCCCATGCCGACGGTTGGTGGAACGTGAAGGATGCGACGGCCAGCGTGCCCGTGCTCTTCAACTTCCCCGCCGGCACCAGCCTCTCGCTCTCCGTCCGCAACCTGTCCGACAACGCCGTGACCGACACGGTGCTCTTCAACTACGTTCCGGGCGCCAAGTACACGGTCGCGCGGCAGTACGTCGAGATGGCCGTCGCGTCGAACCACTCGAGCTGGACCGTCACCACCTACACCAACAACGGTCTCTCCACCCCGTCCGATTCCACCGGCTGGGGCGCGCTCGTCGGCGCCGACACCCGCAACAAGATCCCGCTCCTCTGGACCGCCCGGGACAACTACGTGAGCGAAAGCGCCGTGCCGGTGATCAACGACACGACCGTCCTCTCCACCGGCTGGGTCTGGTACATCGACAAGGGCAACTACGATTACGCGCAGATCGCGGCGGACACCGCGACCTTCTACACGACCGCCCTCTTCGGCGGCGCGTCGATCGACTTCAACTTCGGATTCGGATCCGGAGCCACCTCGCCCCTGGCTTTCTACGTCGCCGCCGCGACGAACAACGTGAAGCCGGACTACTACGCGACGCGGCTCTACTACGATCTCCTGCATCTCTGATGTCCAGGACGGGTTTCGCACCCCGGCCCGCTTCGGCGGGCCGGGGTCGGGCCTGGCGGCCCCTCCCGGCGTTTCTCCTTCTCTTCGCTCTCCTGGCGCCCGTGCGCGCCGAAATCTACGTGACGCCCGTGACTCAGGAAGTGATCGCGCGGCCGGGCCAGGTCGACTCCGGCGCCTTCCTCGTCCGCAATTCGACCTCTTCCCCGACCGTCATCCGCGTCCAGGTCGTCTCCTACCATGACTACGTCAGCGGCAACCGCGATGCGGGATCCCCGCCCTGGCTCCAGGTGACCCCGGATTCGTTCCTCCTGGAACCCGGACAGGCCGGTCTCGCCGAGTACCGCCTGACGATGCCCGAGGAGGCCTCGGGCGAACTGATGGCCATGGTCTTCTTTTCCGAGGCGCCTCGTTCCGGTGCGATGATCACGGGCCGCATCGGGGCCGCCTTCTATGCCATGGCCGCGGGCACGCTCACGCCGAGACTCTCGCTCGGGCGCATCCAGCCGGTCCTCGACGGCCAGGGCAAGAACCGCTTCTACCTCGAATTGTCCAACCCGGGCAACGTTCACGTCCGTCCCCGCGGCGACTTCGAGGTGACGGATTCGTCGGGACTGCGCGTCGCGACCACCGATCTCGCGCCCGGCCGCCCGATCCTGCCCGGGGGTGCCATGCGCTACTCCACTTCGCCCCTGCCGCAGAACCTTCCGGCCGGCGACTACACGGTGCGGTGGCATTTCTCCACCGGAGCCATCGGATCGGACCCCGGGGCAAACCTCGCCGGCGAGACGCCATTCCGGATCGAGTAGGGGCGTCGCCCCCGATGCATGACGGGCCCGGGGGCGACCGGGGCTTGCCGGTCAAGGCTCCATGGCCTATCCTCGGCCCAGACCCATGACGAGACCGAAGAAATCGGGAGACGAGCTTCTCAACATCTACCGGATCGCCCGCAAGGCCGGCGTCTCCATTTCCACCGTATCCCGCGTCCTGAACAACAAGTCAAGCGTCGCGGCCGGCACGCGTCGGGCCGTCATGGAGTGCATCGAGAGCCTCGGCTACGTGCCGAAAGTCTACAAGAACCGCGAGGTCTCCCTGGGGATCGTCTGCCAGCGCGGCGCGGTCTTCACGAACTACCTCATGGAGATCGTCAACGGCATCACCGCCTTCGCGGCCGAGCACGGGCTCAGGCTTTCCATCTTCTCGCTCTCCGAGAAGGATGTCTCCTCGCGGGGGCTTCTCGGCTACGCCCGGGAGTTCGGTATCGACGGCCTGATCATTCTCCAGACCGGCGACGACAGCGATTACCTCCTGGACCTGAAGAAGGAGTCCGTGCCGTTCGTGATCCTCAACAACCGTCTCGGCGACCGCGTCAATTACATCGACGTCGACAACGTGAGGGGAATCGAGCTGGCGATGTCGCACCTCTTCGCCCTGGGGCACGCGCGCATCGCCTTCATCGCGGGCGACCAGAGCCGGGACAATTTCCGGGACCGTCTCTCGAGCTACCGGAGTTCGCTCAGGAAGAACGGGAAGAAGCTCGACGAGAAACTCGTCGCCTTCGCTTCCGACCGCGCCATCCCCCACAATCACCTGCACGAGGGTTACGCCCAGATGCAGGCGCTCCTCGCAGGCCGGGGACGCTTCACGGCCGTCGTCTGTTCCTCCGACGAGTTCGCGCTGGGCGCGATCCGCGCCCTGTCGGAGGCCGGGATCGCCGTACCGCGCGACGTCTCCGTGGTCGGTTTCGACGACTACATGATCTCCGCCTACACCCTTCCGCCCCTCACCACCGTCCGCCAGCCGCTCTACGACATGGGATTCCTGGCGGCGCGGGAGGTGACGCGGCTGGCCGAGCGGCAGAGGCGCGAACGCCCCCTGGCCCGCTCGACCGAGTCCGTGAGACGGATCATGACGCCCGAACTCGTCATTCGAGCCTCGACGGCGCCCCCGAGGAAGTAGCCGCCGGCCTCGTCCGGCCTGCCGTTACCGCTGGCGCGTCGCGCCCGAACCCGCCGAAGAGGAGCTGCGATTCCCCGTGCCGGTGCGGGTCGTCCCGGCCGGCGTGTTCGAGGGGATGGGGGTCGTGGTCGCGGGCGTCGAGAGGTTCCGCGTCGTGGACGGGGTGGAGGCGGGCCGGGCTCCGCGCCTCGAGGACGAGAACTTCGAACCGGCGGGGACGTTGGCGAGGTTGATGACGAGGTCGGTGACCTTCACGCCGCCGCGGTCCACCACGAGGTGCTGGTACGACTTCGCTCCCTCCAGCGTCTCCGCCTCGACATCCGACACCTCCCTCGCGAACTGGCGGTAGAGATACTCGCACAGTTCGCCGGCCGTCACGCGGTCGTTCTGATCGTCGTCGGAGGCGCCGAGAAGCCCCTCGCGCAGGAAGTGCGACAATGCGCAACGAACCCGTGGTGA
>CAZWVM010000240.1:0-4401 GCA_964637705.1 uncultured bacterium | reverse complement strand
GGCGCCGCGCCGCGGCGCATCGTCGCCTGGTAGCCGGGCGCCAGGGGCATCGCCGTGCCGCCGCGCGGATGCAACTCGACGCGGCCGGAAAGCGACATCACCTTCAGGGTCCCCGCTTCGTCCAGCGACGCCCGGAAATCGCCGCCCGAGGAGACGATGCGCGTCCCCTCGGCCTCGACCGCGCAATCCAACCCGCCCCGCACCGTGAGTTGGCCGATGATGAAGAGGATCTTGACACCGTCATCCGTGCCCGCGAGTTGCAGGATCGAGAACGGCCCGATCTCCGCGTTCAGGTCCTCGACCTGCAGGTCCGACCGCCCGGTGTTGGCCGTCATCACGTGGATTCCCGTGACCGCCTCGACGGCGCCATGCAGATCGAGCCAGCCGGACGCGCCCGGAGGCCTCACGCGAACCGCTCCGGCCAGGCGCCTCAGGGAAGGCCTCCCCGCGACGTGCGGGACCGACGGGACCGCCTCCGCGCCCGCCGCCGGAACGACGACCGGCGCGAGATCCTCGCCGCCCGGCAGTCTCAGGACCTGCCCCTCGCGCAGGCGTCGCGGATCCGTGATGCCGTTCAGGCGCGCCAGCTCCGTCCACCGGTCCATCGAGCCGAGCTCGCGGCCGGCGATCAGGGAGAGGCTCTCGCCACGGCGCACCACGACCTCACGGGCTTCGGCGGGAAGCAGCCCGCCCGAGGTCAGGAAAAGGGCCACAAGGAAGGCGGCCAGGAGGACGTAACGGCTCGTTTTCATGATGATTTCGCTACCGCCAATATACCCGCTGACCTTACAGGATGTCCAAAAAATTCCTGAGCAGGTCATGGCCGGTCGTGGTGAGGATCGACTCCGGGTGATATTGCACGCCTTCGGTGGGATGAGTGCGGTGTCGGAGCCCCATGATGGCGTCCGAGGACCCCGCCCCCTTCACCCGCGCCGTCACCTCGAGGCACTCCGGCAGGGTCTCCTCCGCCACGCAGAGCGAGTGGTAACGGGTCGCCGTGAAGGGGCTCGGCACGCCCCGGTAGATGCCCCGCCCGTCATGCTCGATCTCCGAGGTCTTCCCGTGCATGATCCGCGGAGCGCGCTCGATTCGCCCGCCGAAGGCCGCTCCGATCGACTGGTGGCCGAGGCAGACCCCCAGGATCGGGGTCCGGCCGGAATAGGTCTTCACCAGGTCCACCGAGATCCCGGCCTCCGCCGGCGTGCAGGGACCGGGCGAGATGATGAAGCCCTCCGCGCCGAGATTCCCGGCCTCCCCCACCGTGATCTCGTCGTTCCGTTTCACGACGACCTCCGCCCCGAGTTCGCCGAGGTACTGCACGAGGTTGAAGGTGAAGGAGTCGTAATTGTCGAGAACGAGCACGCGCTTCACAACCCCGCCTCCGCCCACTCCAGGGCCCTCATCATCGCCCGCGCCTTGTTCACCGACTCCTCGTATTCCTTCTCCGGCACCGAGTCGTAGACGAGACCCGCGCCGGCCTGGACGTAGGCCGTGCCGTCCTTGACGAGGATGGTCCGAAGGACGATGGCGGTGTCCGCGTTGCCGTCGAAGCCGACGTAGCCGACCGCTCCCGCGTACGGCCCGCGCGCCGTCGGCTCGAGCTCCCGGATGATCTCCATCGCGCGGATCTTGGGCGAGCCCGAGACCGTGCCCGCGGGAAAGGCGGCGCGGATGACATCGCAGGCATCCCTCCCCTCCTCCAGCCGCCCCGTGACGTTGGAGACGATGTGCATCACGTGGCTGTAGCGCTCGATCACCATCAACTCGTCGACCGTCACCGTGCCGGCGCGCGAGGCGCGGCCGACGTCGTTGCGCCCGAGGTCCACGAGCATGATGTGCTCCGCGCGTTCCTTCTCGTCGGCAAGCAGTTCCTTCTCGAGGCGGAGATCCTCCTCCTCGGAGACGCCGCGCGGGCGCGTGCCCGCGATCGGGCGCAGCGTGATCCGGCCGTCCTCCAGCCGCACCATCACCTCGGGCGAGGAGCCGACCAGCGCGAAGGCGCCGAGGCCGGCCGAGGCCGGATAGTTCAGGAAGAACATGTAGGGCGAGGGATTCACCGCGCGGAGCGCCCGGTAGATGTCGAAGGGCGCGGCGGAAGTGGGACGCTCGAAGCGCTGGGAGAGCACCACCTGGAAGATGTCGCCCGCGCGGATGTACTCCTTCGCGCGCTCTACCGCGCCGCAGAAGCCCTCGCGCGTGAAACTGCTCCGGACCTCGGAGACGCCCGCGTCCGGGGGCGGCGAGGAGGAGCGGGGCGGAAGCGCGGCGGGCGCGGCGGGCGCCAGTCGGTCGGCCAGCGCGATCACGTCGCGGCGCGCCGATTCGTAGGCCGCGGCGGCGCCCTCCTCGCCGATGCGCGCGTTCACCAGGATGATCGCCCGGCGTTTCACGTGGTCGAAGATGAGGAGCTTGCCCGCGAGCATGAAGGCCGCCTCGGGCAGGTCCAGGGCGGGGCGCGGATGAGCCGCCATCGCCTTCTCCATGCACGGCTCGAAGTACCGGATGCAGTCGTAGCCGAAGAAACCGACCGCGCCGCCGACGAAGCGCGGCAAGGCCTTGTCCCCGTAGCAACGGATCGGGCCGAGGCGCCGGGCGATCTCCGAGAGAGGATCCACGCCCGAGGTCGCCACGACCTCCCACGGGTCGAGCCCGATGAAGGAATAACGACCCATCTTCTCTCCGCCCTCGACAGATTCCAGCAGGAATCCCGGCGCTTCGCCGACGAGTCCGAGGTAGGCGGAGATCGGGGTCAGGGTGTCGGCCAGGATCTCGGCGTAGACCGGCACGAGATTGTGGCGTTCAGCGCGGGCCGAGAACTCCTCGGCTGACGGCCGGATCTCGAGGCGTGCCGGGCGGGTCATGGGAGCGTCGTCTCGCGGGGCGGCGGGGCGTCACGACGCTTCCCACGCCGCTTCGCAAGTTCTCCGAGCACGTCCGAGAGGCCGATGCCGTGGCGGACGCAGAGAAGCAGGCAGTGGAAGTAGACGTCCGCGACCTCCTCCGCCAGGTTCACCACGTCCCACTTGATCGAGGCCTCCACGACCTCGCCGGCCTCCTCCGTCACCTTCGCCCGGATCTTGCCGGGGTCGCCCTTCAGGAGTTTCGCCGTGTAGGAGTGCGGGTCGGTCGAGTCCATACGGCCCTTCAGCACCGTCTCGATCTCTGCAAGGAGTTCCGGGCCGGGGACGTCGGCCGAACCGAAGAGCGTGCGCGTGAACCTCGACGGCGACTCGCTCGTCCCGACCGGAGACTCGGATTTCACCAGGTACAGGACCGCGCGGCCCTCGAGGTCGGCGCGGATCTCCACGACCCTCAATTCCTTCCGCTCGACGACCGCTCCGTCAACGGTGAAACAGGCGCGGCCCGACGCGGCGCTTCGCTCCAGCGCGGCGCGATCGGCCTGGCCCACGAGGAGCACGGCGCCGCAGGGCGCCTCCTGCGCGACCGCCGTCACGCGGCCGTGGGCGTTGAATTGAAGTCCGTCCGATTCCATGGCGTGAAGATGCTATGCGTTGGTTTCACCGGTGTAAAGAAAGGGTGTCAGGCGGTCGCATCGCAACACCCGCTCCGGGCGGAAATCGCCGGAAGCAGCAATGTGTGAAGCAGCAATGTAGTTGCCTGGCACCGTCTATCCGGTAAAATACCCGCCTCTCCCGGCGGCGTAGCTCAGAGGTAGAGCAGGCGTCTCATAAGCGCCTTGTCGGCGGTTCAATTCCGCCCGCCGCCACGCCAGGGGCGGCATTCGATGATATCGCGCGACAGGATGCCGCGCCTCCCCACGGAATCGAGGCACCGCAGGATGCGTGTGCCGTCTTCCGCCCGCCGCCACGCCAGGGGCGGCATTCGATGATATCGCGCGACAGGATGCCGCGCCTCCCCACGGAATCGAATCTCGCACCGGGAAGATCGCCCGTTGCCGAGCGGTTTTCGAGGCCGGACTGCGACACGGATGTCGGGCAGGCCGGCCGAGACCTCGCAGGCGCGCAGGATGCGCGACGAGAATGAGCGAGGCGAGGGGCGATGTTTCCGGTGCGTGACGATGGACCGAATGCAGCGCCGAGAGATGCCGGCGCCGTCCGCCTCCACGCCCGCCTCCCGGCTCCTAGCTCCTCGCTCCCGGCTCCTCGCCCTTCTCCAGTCGCCGCGGGCTCACTTCCACCGGCTCGATCGCCTCGATCTCCGTCGAGGAGATCCCGAGTTCCTTGAACTTGCGCGCGGCGGGCAGGAGCCGCGTCTCCAGGGACGACACGGACTGGTTGTACGACTTCACCGCCTTCTCCAGCCCGCTCCCGATCTCGCCCAGGTGCCCGGCGAGCACTTCCATGCGGTCGTAGAGCTGGCGCCCGAGGCGGCTGATCTCCTCCGCGTTCTTCGCCATCTGCTCCTGCCGCCACCCGTAGG
>CAZWVM010000239.1:0-4557 GCA_964637705.1 uncultured bacterium | reverse complement strand
AGACGCCGGGATGGGCGAGCAGGGCCTTGGGCTCGGAGGCGAAGGCGATCGCGTAGCCGGGGCCGCCGGGATCGAGGCGCGCGTAGTAGAGCGGCTTCTTGCCCAGGGGGTCGCGCGCGAGGAGCAGACGCCCGGCCGGCGCGTCCCAGAGCGCGAGAGCGAACATGCCGTCGAGCGCCTCGACGGCCGCCTCTCCCTTCTCCTCGTACAGATGAAGGAGGATCTCGCTGTCGGTCCGCGAGCGAAAAACGTGCCCGCGGTCCGCCAGCCCGCGCCGCGTCTCCTCGTACCCGTAGAACTCGCCGTTGACGACGGCATGAAGCGTCTCGTCCTCGTTCGAGAGCGGCTGGCGCCCCTGGGGCGAGAGATCGATGATGGAAAGGCGCCGGTGGGCGAGCGAGGCGCGCCCGTCGAAGTAGCGGCCGGCGTCGTCGGGGCCGCGTCGGGACAGGGTCTCAGCCATCCGCGGCGCGGCATCATCCTGCCCACCGTCGAAGCGGACGACGCCCGCGATCCCGCACACGGCCTAGCGGGTCCCCGAGTCGCGGGCGGCGGACAGGAAGTAGGCACCGATGGCGCGGCCCACGAGCGCCGATCCCTCGTCCGTGAAATGGTAGCCGTCGTAGAAGTATTTCTGGTGGCGGGGCACAGCGGCCGCGAGGTCGAAGAACTCCGCGCCCTCCGCGCGCGCCGTGCGCTCCGTCACGCGGTTCAGGTAGGTCACGAGAAGCCCGATGTCGCGGTACGTGAAGACGCGGTTCGCGTCCTGGATCCAGCGGAAGGATCCGTCCCGGTCGAGGTCGATCAGGCGGCCCTCGTAATCGACGGCGCCGGGGCCGTACAGGACCGGTTGGGAGAGGAAGACGACGCGGCCGGCCGAGGATCGTCCCGCGCGGACCAAGGCTCGCAGGTTCTCCTCGTATCGGGCCGCGATCGTGTCGGGGAGCCCGAGCCGCCCGAGGATCACCGCATCGGCGGCGTCACCGGGCAGGTTCGACGCCCGGTCGCGCTCGATCACCGGGTAGCGTTCCTCCACGTGTGTCGTGAAGCCCGGCGTGACGCGCCGCGCGCGGATCCGGTCCTCGAGCCAGAGGAACTGGAGGAGGCGCGAGGACTGGACGAGGCGGGCGAGCCAGCCGTCGCGCGCGTCGCGCAGGAGCCACTCGTCGTACGTCCCGGCCGAGGGGCGCCCGGAGAGGCAGAGCGAGGCGTCGTTGAGCCCGACGAGAAGGATGACGGCATCGGGTCGAAGGGCGCCCACGACGTGCTCCATGACGACACGGTGCCCCACGCTCGTCTGGCCGTCGATGCCGGCGTTGGCCACCCACGCCGGGCGGTCGAAGGCGCAGTGTTCGTTCAACGTCCGCTCGAGGACGGCGGGCCAGGAGGCGGCGTCGTCGTTCAAGGCGCACATGGTCGTGCTGCCCCCGACGGCGACGATCGAGTAGGCGCTGGAGAAGGGCCGGGGCGGTTCCGACCCTCGCAATCCCAGGCTGTTGGTGGTGTAGAAGGCATGCGGAGCGAGCCCGCGGATCGCGGGGGAGCGCTCGATCCGGAAGAAGGGATAGAGTGTGAGGCGCGGGTCGAAGACGGGCGAGCGGGGACCGGCCCAGCGGAGCCCGAGTTCCACGGCGGCGAGGGTCATGAGGAGCGCCGCGGCGGCCAGGCCGAGTCGCTTCGCGAGCCCGCGCTTCAGGAGACCTTCTCCCTTTCAATGCCGATGATCCCGGCCAGGATCTCGACCGGGTGGCGCGCCGCGACGCCGGCCCGGGCCGCCATCTCGCGGCAGGAGCGTCCCGCGACCGCGATCGGGCGGCCGGCCGCACGGCGAAGCGCGGGGAGAAAATCGCGCTCGGCGATCGCGAGCGCAAGCTGGTGATTCTCGCGCTCGTATCCGAAGGAACCGGCCATGCCGCAGCAGCCGCAGTCGATCACGTCGACCTCGGCCGCGAGTTCCAGCAGGCGCCGCCCCTCGTCCGCCGTGCCCGAGGCCTTCTGGTGGCAGTGGGAGTGGTAGAGGACGCGGACGCGCGCCGCGGGCGCCTTCGCGCGAATCGACTCCGCTCGCTCCAGGAGAAAAGCCTCGACCGAGACGACGCGGTCCGCGATCGCGCGCGCGGAGGGGACGAGGAGCGGGGCGTCGTCGCGAATCATCGAGAGGCAGGACGGCTCGACGACGACGACGGGCGCGGAGCCGGGAAAGGAGAGACGCTCGACCTCGCGACGCGCCTGCGCGAGCCGTCCGCGCGAGAAGGCCGGCCGGCCACAGCAACCGGTGCGCCAGGGCAGGATGCGGAGCCCGAGGGCGCGGCCGAGCGCGAGAAGGGCGAAGCCGATCGAGGGCTCGTAGTACTCGATATGCGTATCGACGAAGAGGATCACGTCGCAGTCGCCGGGCCCGCATTCCGTCTTCGCCTCCGCGAGGAACCCCGAGCGCGCGGGCGGCGTGATCGCGGCGGCCGGATGAAGCCCGAAGATATTCTTCACCAACCCCGGGAACGGCACGCCCGCGACGCGGCCGATGCGCGAGAGAGCGTCATAGTTCGCGAAGAAGACGTCGCGCGGCGACGAGCCGCGGGCGTGCTTGTATTCCGCCTTGAAGCGCGCCATGTCGACCTGCGAGGGGCACTCGCTCGCGCAGGCGCGGCAGGCGAGGCATTGCGCGAGCGTCGCGTCGAGTTCCTTCTCGACCGGTTCGCCCGCGAGCCAGGCGCGCAGGAGGTTGGCCCGGCCGCGCGTCGAGAGGGCCTCATCGCCCGTCGACTGGAACGAAGGACACATCACGCCGTCGGCCTTGCGGCAGGCCGCCTCGCCGTTGCAACGGTCCACCTCGTCGGCGAAGCCCTGCGGCCACTCGAGGAGGGGCGAGAAGGCCCGCGCGGGGCGCACGGCGCGCAGGGTCGCGTCGCCCGAGGGACGGAAGATCCCGGCCGGATCGAAGGAATCGCGCACCTGCCGGAAGGCCGCGACGATCTCCGGGCCGAAGATCCGCTCGAGGTAGGGCGACTTCGAGCGCCCGTCACCGTGTTCGCCCGTCAAGGTGCCGTGGAGCGATGCGACGAGATCCACGACCTCCTCCATGATCGCGTCCATCCTCCGTCGGTCGGCCTCGTCGGCGAGATCGAGCATGGGGCGGGTGTGGAGGCACCCGGCCGAGGCGTGGGCGTAGAAGGCGCCGTCGAGATCGTGCCGGGCGAGAATGCGCTTCATCCCCGTGACATACTCCGAAAGCCGCTCGACCGGCACCGCCCCGTCCTCGATGAAAGGCAGGGGTCGCCGCCGCGTCCGCGCCGACATCAGGATCCCCAGGCCCTCCTTGCGCGTCCGCCAGACCTCCGCCTGCGCGACCGGGTCCACGAGAATCGCGCGCGCGCCGAGCGCGCGGTAGTCGGCCGTCCTCTCGTCGCCGTCATATTCCACGACGAGCAGGGCCTCGGGCGTCGAGGCGAGAAACCGCGGCGCGAAGTGGGTCTTCCGCGCCAACTCGATCAGGCGCCGGTCCATGAGTTCGACGGCCAGGGGGCCGGGCTCCAATAGCGCCGGCACGGCCTTCATCGCCTCCACGAGGTCGTCGTACTCGAATAGCGCGATCCGCGTCGCGCGCGGCTTCGGGACCAGGGAGATCTCCGCGTCGAGAAGGATCCCGAGCGAACCCTCGGAGCCGCAGAAGAGCGGCAGGAGCGAGTTGTGCTTCCTCACGCCCCGCAAGTCGAGGCCCGACGCATTGCGCCAGGTGCGGGGCCAGCGGGGTGAATCGAGGACGGGATCGGCCGCGCGCAGGACGCTGACGGTGAGAGGATCCCGCTCGTCCAGGTCCCCGCTCCGGAAGGTGCGGACCGTTCCGTCGGAGAGCATGACGCGGGCCGAGAGGAGATGATCGGAGGCCATGCCGTGGACGACGGAGCGCGCTCCGGTGCCGTTGTTGACGAGCAGACCCCCGATGGTGGCGCGGTTCGAGGAGGCGGGCGCAGGCCCCCAGCAGAGGCCGTGGGGCGCGGCGGCGCGGTCGATCGCGTCGATGACGGCCCCGCACTCGACCCGCGCCGTCTTCCCTTCCACGCGGATCGAGCGGAAGCGGGAGAGATCCATGACGAGACCGGAGGTGATGGCCTGGCCGGAGAGCGAGGTGCCGGCGCCGCGCGGGAGAAGGGAGATCCCGCGTTCCGCGCAGAAGGCGACCGCCGTCGCCACGTCGTCCTCGTTCCTCGGGAAGACGACGCCCGCCGGCTCGCAATGGTAGATCGAGGCGTCGGTCGCGTAGAGAAGCCGCGTGGCGCGGTCGGTCGCGAGAGGCACGCGGCGGGCGAGGGGACGAAGATCCATGGCCACAGTCTAGATGACCCGTCACCGATCCGCCATACCGGGGGTACACCCCCATACCGGCGGCCGGCCGTGAAGCCATCGAACGCTCACCCTCGCTCCTCACTCCTCGCTCCTCACTCCTCGCTCCTCACTCCTCACTCCTCACTCCTCGCTCCCCACTCCTCACTCCTCGCTCCTCGCTCCTCACTCCTCGCTCCCCACTCCTCACTCCTCGCTCCTCGCTCCTCACTCCTC
>CAZWVM010000238.1:0-4564 GCA_964637705.1 uncultured bacterium | reverse complement strand
GTCGCCATGAGACCGCCGCCGAAGGAGTCGCCGGCGCCCGTGGGATCGACCACCGACTCCAGGGGATACGCCGGGATGATCGCGAGGTGCTCGTCGGAGGCGATGAGCGCGCCGTGGGCGCCCTTCTTCACGACGACGACGCGCGGTCCCATGCGCAGGACCTCGCGGGCCGCCGAGATGAGGTTCGTCTTGCCGGTGAGCTGGGTCGCCTCGCCCTCGTTCAGGACCATCAGGTCGATCTCCGCGATGAGCTTCATGAGCGCGGCGGTCTTCGAGGAGATCCAGAAGTTCATCGTGTCGGCCGCGACCGTCCGCGGCCGCTCGACCTGCTTCAGGACATCCAGCTGGATCTCGGGATCGATGTTGGCGAGGAAGAGGTAATCCGGCCGGCGAAAGGATTCCGGAACCCGGGGCTTGAAGGAGGCAAAGACATTCAGGTGCGTCTCCTCCGTCACCGCCGCGTTCATGTCGCCCTCGTAGTAGCCCTTCCAACGGAAGGTCTTGCCGGCCACGCGCTCCAGGCCGCCGCAATCGATGCCGCGCTTGTCGAGCATCGCGACGATCTCGGAGGGAAAATCCTCGCCGACCACGCCGATCAACTGGATCGGGCGGTGCAGGACGCTCGCCGCGACGCTGAAGTAGGTGGCCGCGCCGCCCAGGGCCTCGGCGGCCTCGCCCTGCGGAGTCCTCACGTGGTCAAAGGCCACGGACCCGACGACAAGAAGCTTGGAGCTCATCGATTTTCCTCCAGGGGCAGCAGAAAGGCGGAACTCAATTCCCCGCGGCGAATCATGGACTGGATGTCGCGACGGCCGACGGCCGCCGACGGATAGACGGCTTCGCGGGCGATGATCCTGTAATACTCGCCCCGGGTTCCGATCGTCACCCTCTCCATGCGCGCCGAGGTGAATCCCTTGGTGCGCAGGGCGCTCAGGCGCTTCTCGGCCTCTTCGCGGGCCCGGACGGGCGAATCCCCGATCGGAACGGATGCGGCGACGATGGCGTAGCGACGCCCCGACGGCTCCGGAGAAGGCGCGGGAGCGGGCGGGGGAGTCGGGACCGCCACCGGCGGCGACGAAGGCGGTTCGACCGCAGGCTCGGGAGCCACAGGCTCGGGAGCCGCGGGCGCTTCGATGGAGGAAGCTTCCGGAGCCGGCTCGCTCGAGGATCCGGAGTGAACGACGACGGTCTCGGCCTCTCCGACGCTCCAACGCCCGACGACGATGCCGACGAAGAAGGCGAAGAAGAGCAGGAAGGCGGCGGCGATGGAAATCCAGGTGATTCTCTCCCTGTTCAGGGAAAGAATGTAATCACCGCGCGTCCTTCTGATGTTGCGTATGATCATGCCGTGACCTCTGAGGGCCTCGAATGCAACCCTCCTGTTTTCAACGTCTGATGCTATCAGAGAGACGGGAACGGTTTACAGGAGTTTTTTCGCGATTTCCACAGCCTTGGGGTAGAGGTCATCAAGGGTTCCATTGTTCTCGACGACGTGCTTGGCGGCCAGGGCCTTCCGCTTCTGCGTCCATTGGCGGGCCTGGCGATTCTCGAAGTCCTCAAAACGTGCCGCACGGGAACGTCGCTTGTCATCGTCGGCGACTACCGCGATCGTGACGTCGCAGTCACGGTCGAATCCCGCCTCGAAGAGGAGCGGCACGTCCAGGATGTAGATGCCGGGTCGTTCCCGGGTCATCGCCAGGCAGATTTCACGCACGACAGGATGAACGATCGCGTTGAGGGCGGCGGCCGAGGCATCGTCGGCGAAGGCGCGGGCGGCGAGGAGACGCCGGTCGAGAGAGCCCGCCGGCGTGACGATATCGTTCCCGAAGCGAGCCACGAGTTTCTCGGCGATCGAGTCGGGTTTCCCCACGACCGCACCGAACGCGTCATCAAGCACTTCGCGCGCGATCATGTCCGCGTCAAGGACCAGCGCCGCCGGCTTTCCCAGGGCATGGAGCGCCTTGGAGAGGAGAGTGCAGAAGGTCGTTTTTCCCGCGCCGATCGAGCCGGTCACGCCGACGAGGAACCGGCGACCGGGCTCCGTCGCGGGGCGCGCAACGTCGGCCTCGATATCGACGCGGGAAAGCCGGACGGCCGCGAAGAGGGCCATGACGAGGACGGCCCCGTAGAGGGAAAGTGCCACGCCAAGGTTGACCTGGACGGCGGCCGCCGCCACGGCGCAGAGAAGCGCCGTGGCCAGGATGCAGATGCGGACGGTCGCGGGAACGGACCACCCCATCTTCCTGAGCCGCAGGGCGAGGTGGTCGGGACTGCCGTGAAAGGGCGAGGCGCCGCGACGCAGGCGGAAGAAGGAGACGAGGGCCGTGTCGTAGATCGGAATGCCGAGGATCAGGACGGGAGCGAGAAGGGCGATGTCGTTGAAGGCCGTGTAGGAACCCTGGAGCGCGGAGGCGGCAAGGGTGAATCCGATGAACTGCGCGCCGGTGTCTCCCATGAAGATCCGCGCGGGCTCGAAATTGAAGACGAGAAAACCGGCGATGGCGCCGGAAAGGGCCATGCCGAGCACCGCGAGCGCCGGGTCGCCCGTCAGGATCCCGATCACGCCGAAGGCGAGCGCCGCCACCCCGCACACGCCTCCGCAGAGCCCGTCCATGATGTCGATGATGTTGACGGCGTTGGTCATGCCGACAAGCCAGAGGATGGTGAGAACGTAGTTGAGCGCGACGGGCAGGATCTCGATCTTGAGGCGCAGGTCGGCCGCGGCGAGGAGCGCCGCCGCGAGGGTCTGCAGCGCGAGCTTGGGAACGACGGCCAGGGGCCTCCAGTCGTCCCAGGCGCCGCCGAGGAGAACGAGCGCCGACGAGAGGAGGATCCAGAGCGTGGAGCCGGGCAGGTCGAAGCCGTGGAGCAGGATGAGCGAGAGGAAGGAGCCCCCGATGATCGCCAGGCCGCCGCCATAGGGGGTCTCGCGGGTATGCCGCTTGATCCCGGCGGGACGGTCGAGCCAGCCCCAGAGCCGCGCGAAGTGGGCGATGGGCGGGACGAGGAGCGAGGAGACTCCCAGGGCTATGAAGAAGGCGGCGGCGGACAGGACGACTGAGCGGTCCACGCGGCCCTCACGCCCCCCGGTTCAGGACTCGGCTTTCTTGACGAGCCTCGCGATCGCTCCGCGGTCGAAGGTCATGTCGACCTTGCCGCCGACGCGGAGAGTGACCGTCTCCTTCTCGACGGAAGCCACCTGTCCGTGGAGCCCTCCGATCGTGACGACCTCGTCGCCCTTGGCGAGACCCGCGCGCATGGTGTCGCGATCCTTCGCCTCCTTGCGCTGGGGACTGACGACGATGAAGTAGAAGATGGCGATGATGACGACCATCATCCAGACGCTGGGCCAGGGGCTGACGGCCGATTCGGCCTCCGCCTGCGCGACGAGCGCGAGCGGCACGAGATGGTTCACGATGAGCGCGTTCATGACGCGGTGATCATAGTGCGGAAGCGGGGCAAGTCAAGGCGGGCCGGTGGCATTTCCGAACAACCGGAGGTCAGGCGCCCGGCGCGTCGTGACAGACGCGACTCTCCGCCTCCGCGTCGAACGTCCCGTCGGCGATCCTGCCCCGCAGGCGGGCCATGAACCCGAGGAGAAAGGTCAGGTTGTGGAGGCTCGCGAGGCGCAGATACAGCGGGTCCTCGATGCGGTGGAGGTGCCGGAGGAAGGCGCGCGAGTGACTGCGGCAGGAGAGGCACGGGCATCCGTCCTCCACCGGCCTCTCATCCTCCGCGAACTCGTTCCGGTTGATTCGTAGGAGACCGTCGCGGACCCAGAGGGTGCCGTGGCGGGCGACGCGGGTGGGGAGAACGCAGTCGAAGAGGTCGATGCCCCGGGCGACGGCGCGGGCGATCTGGGAGGGCTTGCCGACGCCCATGAGGTAGCGGGGACGATCGTTGGGAAGATACGGCGCGCAGGCGTCGATCATGCGAAGCATGACATCCTCGGTTTCCCCGACGGAGAGACCTCCGATCGCCACGCCGTCGAAGGGCAGGGCCGCGATGAAGCGGGACGATTCGGCTCGCGCGGCCTCGTCGAAACCGCCCTGGACGATGCCGAAGCGAAGAACGCCGTCCGGGCGCTCGTGAGCCGCGATCCGCTCAGCCCATTGGTGCGACAGTTCAGTCGCCCTCCGAATCTCATCGGGCGGCGCGTCGGCCGCAGGGCAGACGTCCAGCACCATCTGGATGTCGGAGCCGTAGAGGTTCTGCGCGCGCAGGGCCTCCTCGGGCGTCAGCATCACGCGGCCCCCGTCGAGGTGGGAAGAGAAGGAGACGCCCTCGTCCGTGATCCTTCGCATCGAGGAAAGCGACATCACCTGGAAACCGCCGGAGTCGGTGAGGATGGGACGGTCCCAGCCGATGAAACGGTGAAGCCCTCCCCTGCGGGCGATCATCCCGGCCCCGGGGCGCAGCATCAGGTGATAGGTGTTGCAGAGCATGACGGAGGCGCCGGCGGCCTTGAGGTCGGTGGAGTCGATCGCCTTCACGGTCCCGGCGGTGCCGACGGGCATGAAGGCCGGGGTCTCGATGACGCCGTGGTTGGTGACGAGGCGGCCGA
>CAZWVM010000237.1:0-4580 GCA_964637705.1 uncultured bacterium | reverse complement strand
TGGCGGGCCATGCGGGTCGAGATGGAGGAGAAGTAGGCGTAGTCCTGGTGGAAGAGGCGCGCGGGATCGACGAGTTCCATGAGCTGGACCATGCCGCAGGCCGCGCACCGCCCGGCGGCGAGGTTGAAGAAATATTCCTCCTCGAACCGCTCGGGCGCGAGGAAGCCGTTGGCGATCGGCATGCGCCCGAAATCGATGAAGGGTTCCACCGGGTCGGCGCAGATGAGGCAGGTCTTCGTCACGGCGAAAGACTACCAGACGCGGCCCGGAGTGTCACACGTTTGCCCCCCTCCGGCGCCGGTCAGATCGAGACGGCGACGACCAGGAAGAGGAGGACGAGGAAGAAGAGACCCGTGACGAGGAGGGCGCATCCAAGGCGGACCACCCACGGGATCTTCCCGGTCACGGGCGCGATCGCGCTGCCCAGCATCGATCCGAGGGTGCGGGCGATCGCCTCGGCGAGGATATTCCGACTCATGGCGAGACTCCTTCCGGGCGCGAGGCGCCGCGCCGCGCCGCGGCGGTCAGATCCGTTCCCACTTCAGCCCGGCCCGCGTGAGCCGTTCCCCGATCCCGGCCATCCGTTCCTCGGAGACGCGGCGCAGGCCGGGCGCCGAGGGCACGCGGTCGAGGGTGTAGATGACGACCGCCTCGGGGCGCATGCGCTCCAGGCACGCGATCCACGCGGCCAGTTCCTCCTCGGACGTGTTCGAGACGGCGCCGTCCAGGAAGAGCGCCTGCACGGTGACGCGGCGGAGACGGGTCGCGGCGCGCTCGACGCGGTCCGGCGTCCAGGCGACGAGCGGCGCGTTGACCGACTCCATCGTCGCCTCGCGCCCCGCGTCGAGCTTGAGCATGACGGTGTCGAGGCGGTTGAGGGCCGCGGACACCGTCTCGCGGTCGATGAAGGTTCCGTTGGTGAGAGCGGCCGTGCGGGCGAAGGGTGCGTGCCGTTCCTTCAGCGCCAGCACCGTTTCGACGATCCACTCGAAATCGGGATGCATCGTCGGTTCGCCGTTCCCGGTGAGCGTCAGGGTCTCGGGCGGAGCGTCCTTCAGGGCGACGAGCGCGTCCTCAAGTTCCCGCGCGACCTGTTCCACCGGGGGAAACGGCTCGGCCAGCATCTCCGGCATGCTCATCTCCGTCCGGCCGCACTCGCAATACGGGCAGTCGAAAGAGCAGATCTTCCTGCGCCGCGGGAGGGGGTTGATGCCGAGCGAGCGGCCGAAGCGGCGCGAAGTCACGGGCCCGAAGACGAGCCCCTCGAAGAGGCCCCATCGCTTGAGCCCCTGGTACTCGGCGCCGACCTCGGGCTGGCGAACGAAGCGGGTTCCGCCCGTCGAAGGGGTCACCGGCGGGACTCCCTCCGCATCATCACTCCGCGGGCCGGGACGGAAGATACTTCCCGAGCTGCTGGTCGGTGCCGGTCACGTGACGCTTGAGCCACTCGACGATCCACTCCAGGAGGTTCTGCGAGACGAGCTTCTGATCCTGTCCGCGGGAGGCCTTGATCTCGCGCTCCTTCTCGCGAAGCGCGGCCATGAAGGCCTCGTGCTCGGAGCGGTTGCGGTCGGCCGCCGGGCAGCCGAGCCGCGTCATGCACTCCTCCTCGTACCAGAAGTGCATGCGGGCATACATGCCGAGGATGTTGACGGCGAGCTGGGGATCGAAGCGATCGCGGTAGAGGTCTTCGATGAAGTCACCGACGGTCCTGAAAAGGGTCTGGTGCTGGCGATCGATCCGGTCCTCGCCGACTTCGTATTCCTTCGACCACTGGAACATGCGCGCCTCCTGGTAGTTCGTTCCGAACGCGCGGATTATAGCGCGGGTCGCGCGCAAGATCCAGAAGGCCGCTTCACACGGCCGCATTCGCGTGTATGATGGAACCGTCGATGATCTACCTGGACCACAACGCGACGACGCCGGCCGCCCCCGAGGTCCTCGCCGCCATGCAGCCCTACCTCGGCGAGAACTTCGGCAATCCCTCGAGCCCCCACGGATTCGGCTTCGCCGCCCGGCACGCGGTCGAGGAGGCCCGGAGGCGCGTGGCCGACCTCCTGCGGGCGGACCCGGAGGAGATCGTCTTCACCTCCGGCGGCACGGAGGCGAACAACCTCGCCCTGTCGGGCGCCGCCTTCGCGGCCCGGTCGCGCGGAAACCGCGTCGTGACCTGCGCCGTCGAGCACCCCTCGGTCCTCGAGACAGCGCGCTTCCTCGAGCGGCAGGGATTCTCGGTCGAGATCCTCGCGGTGGATCACACCGGGCGGATCGATCCGGAGAGGATCGCGAAGGCGCTGACGCCGCGCACGGTCCTCGTCTCGATCCAGCACGCGAACAACGAAGTCGGGACGATCCAGCCGGTCGAGGAGATCGCGGCGATCTGCCGCAAGCGCCGGGTGCTCCTTCACGCCGACGCCGCCCAGACCGTCGGCAAGATCGATGTCAGCGTGGCGGCCCTGGGCGTCGACCTCCTGGCCCTGTCCGGCCACAAGTTCGGGGGCCCGAAGGGCTCCGGCGCGCTCTACGCGAGGAAGGGCACGCCGCTCGAATCCCTCCTCCACGGCGGCGACCAGGAGCGGGGACGGCGCGCGGGCACCGAAAACGTCGCGGCCGTCGTCGGTCTCGGCGCGGCCTGCGCCCTCGCGGGATCCGGCCTCGAGTCGCGCGCGGAGGCGATGCGCTCCCTGCGCGACACCCTCGAGCGGACGATCCTGACCCGCGGAGGCGCGGTGCGGCTGAACGGGAATCCGTTCCACCGCTTGCCGAACACCTCGAGCGTGAGCTTCCAGGACGTCTCATCCGAGGCGCTCATCCGGAGCCTTCTCCCCTCCCTCTGCGTCTCCGCCGCCTCCGCCTGCTCGACCTGCAACCCGGACGAATGGCGAAGTTCCCACGTTCTGAAGGCGATGGCGGTTCCGGACGAGTGGTCGAGGGGCACCCTGCGCCTCTCGGTCGGGGCGCGGACGACACCGGAAGAGGCCGCGCGCGCGGCGGAACTCGTCATCGAAGCGGTGGCGCGGGCTCGCTCCGGCGCGGCCACCGGCTGAATCCACAGGCCCGGGTTTCTAACCTTCTCCTAACACTTTCCATACTCCGCTTGAACCCGGTTGTTGTCTCCTTCTGACCGTAGACTCACGGGGGGATCATCGGGACCTTGCGATCCTGTGGATCTCGCGATCCTGTGGATCTCGATCTGATGTCACGAACCGCTCCTCCGCGCCCGGCGCGGTGCGGTCAAACGATGCACGGACAAAGGAGACCGCCATGTTCGACAAGCTGGTTCCCAAGGACCATTCCTTCTTCGACGATCTCGACAAGATCGCTGCGCACGGGGAGGACGTGGCCGCCATCCTCGCCGATCTCCTCGCCGACCGGAAGAACCTCGCCGACAAGGTCGGCCGCATCAAGACGCTGGAGCACGAGGCGGACGAGTGCGGGCGGAGGATCTTCGAACGGTCGCACCGGACCTTCATCACGCCCCTCGACCGCGACGATCTCTTCCAGCTCGCCGAGAGCCTCGACGACGTCATCGACCTGATGAACGGCGCGGCCGAACGGGTGAGGCTGTACGAGGTCGGACCCGCCCTGGACGAGGCCAAGGACCTCACCCGCTGCCTCCTCGACTCCACCCGGGCGGTCCGCCTCGCGGTCCGCTCGCTGCACGGCCTCTCCGACTCGGGCGGCATCCTCAAGATCTGCCTCGAGATCGGCCGGCTCGAAAACGAGGGCGACCGGCTCCTGCGCCAGTCACTCTCCCGGCTCTTCCGCGAGGAGAACGACATCAAGTCGCTCCTGAAGTGGAAGGAGATCATCGAGAAGATCGAGGACGCGGTGGACCGCTGCGAGGACGTGGCGGACGTCATCCGGGGGATCGTCCTGGAACATGCCTGACAGCTCGATCCTCCTGGCGGGATGCATCGTCGTCTTCGCCCTGCTCTTCGACATGGCCAACGGCTGGAACGACGCGGCCAACGCGATCGCGACGTCGGTCTCGACGCGCGTCCTGAGGCCCTGGACGGCGCTCCTCTTCTCGGCCGCCCTCAACTTCGTCGGCGCCCTCTTCTCGTCGGAGGTCGCCAAGACGGTCGGGCGCGAGATCGGCGACCCGGCACTGCTTCACGCGACGACCTTCCTCGCGGCCGTCATCATCTCCCCGATCTGGGTCACCCTCTGCACGTTCAAGGGGCTGCCGATCTCCTGCTCGCATTCGCTCATGGGAGGACTGATCGGCGCGGTACTGGCGACGGCCGGCCCCTCCGGGCTCCACGCCGCGGGCATCCAGAAGATCGTCTTCGGCGTCTTCGTCTCGCCGATCGCCGGTTTCCTCGCGGGCGGCGTGATCGTCGTCCTCGTGTACCGGCTCTGCCGGAACTGGGCCCCGGCCCGCGTCTCCGCGGTCTTCGGGAAGCTCCAGGTCGTGACGGCGGGACTCATGTCCTTCAGCCACGGCACGGGCGACGCGCAGAAGGCGATGGGGATCATCACGGGCTCCCTCATCGCGGCGGGCCTCCTGCCGCTCGGACCTCACGGCGAGATGGTGATCCCGCTCTGGGTGCGCCTCGCCTGCGCCTTCGCGATGG
>CAZWVM010000236.1:0-4622 GCA_964637705.1 uncultured bacterium | reverse complement strand
ATGGATCCCGGCGCCTCCTGGAAGGTCCTCGCCGTCTCCAATCCCTGGAACGACGCCGACGTCCACGAGGTCATCGCCTCCTCGACCCAGGTCGGCACGGTCCGCGGGGACCTGGCCCAGGCCACCGGCTGGACTGGCGTGAAGAAGGACTTCAACCTCGCGCTCGTCGTCGAGGGCAACGACAAGTCGGTCGTCTTCGACTCGCTCCACATCAACTACGCAAAATAAGGGTGTCTATAACCACAGAGAACACAGAGATCACCGAGTATCATCCCGGTTCGACTCCTGAATCGTCATCAAGGGAGTTCCGGGATGGACGAGTCGGACCAGGATGTTTCTGGATCCGATTCCCCTCTCGTGATCTCTCGTGTTCTCTTGTGGTGATCACGAAACGTCGATGGTGTTCATCATGAAAGATACACCTGCCTCTGTAGATAATCCGCTTTTCCTTTTGCTTTTTGACTTTTGCCTTTGGCCTTTTGCCTTTACATTTTCCCCGCTATGACTACCTCGAACCCTTCAAAGCTTCCCCTCGCACCGGCCGATTGGCGTTTCTCCCCGGAGGGTCGCGTCGTCATCGACCGCCCCGACCGGCCGGTCCGGCAGATCGTCCAGATGATGGCCTCCGGATCCCATTACTTCGGCATCTGCGACACCCTGCTCCGGGGATTCTCGGGTCGCGACTACACCCGCATGCTCGGGGAGTTCGACGGTCCTCTCTTCCCGAAGCAGCAGGGGCGCGCCGTCTGGATCCGCGAGGGGAAGAACCTGCACTGCGCCACGTGGGCGCCGGAAATGACCTCGAAACCCCGTCACCTCGAATCCTCCCTCGGACTCGGCGACGTCTCCCTCCTCTGGCGGGACGCGAACCTCGAGGCCCGCACCACCGTCTTCGTGCCGGTCGGCGAGACGGCCGAATGCTGGTCCGTCACCGTGAAGAACCTCGGGAAGAGCGCCCGCCGGCTCGACATCGCCCTCGCTCTCCCCTTCTTCACCGGCTCGCGCGCCTATGTCGAGTATCACCGCGACGTGGTGCGCCTCTACAACAAGCCCCGCACCCCCGATACCTCGACGATCCTCCTCGAGAACGGCCTCGAGTGGATCGAGGGCAAGAGCGGCGTCTCGACGACGACCTACGCCGCCGCCTGCCGGGGCCTCGTGGGCCGGAAACGACTCAAGCCCACCCACGCCTGGACCGACCGCGAGGATTTCCTCGGGCCTGAGGGCCGCTGGGACCGCCCCCGCGCGCTCCTCGACCGCGCCGCGCCGCGCCTCACCGGCCTCGGCCGCGAGCTCGTCGCCGCCTTCGAATATCGCGGCGTGACACTCGCGCCGGGCGAGACCGCCTCCTTTGCCTTCTCCGCCGGCGTCGGCCTCTCGAAGCCCGAAGCCCTCGCCATCGCGCGCCTCGCGGATCCGGCGCGCGCGCCGGGACTGCTTGCCGGCGTGGAACGCTTCTGGCAAGCGCGCGTCGATGCCGTGAAGATCGAGACCGCCTCCCGCGACTTCAACATCGCCTGGAACCGCTGGTGGCTCCACCAGTCGCTCATCCGGCACTGGTTCGGCAACACCGGCCACCCCCAGTTCGACTACGGCACCGACTTCTCGGGTTGGCGCGAGATCTGGCAGGATCTCCTCGCCACCGCCCCCCTCGATCCGAAGGCCGCGCGCGCCTATGCCGCCTACACGCTCACGGGCATCCGTCCCGACGGAACGAACGCGACGCGCTTCTTCGCACGCACGAAGAAGTTCGGAAGCGACGAGGTGAACGGCCTCTGGTGCGATCACCCCTACTGGACGCTCCCGACCATCCGGCTCATCGCCGACGAAACCGGGGACCTCTCCTTCTTCCTTCAAGGCGGCATCGCCTACTTCCGCGACGCCTTCCGCTCGCGCGGCGACGTGAAGGCCGCGGACTGGCCCCACGGCACGATCGGGAACGTGAAGGACACGAAGGGCCGCGTCTTGAAGGGTACCGTCATCGAGCACCTCCTCGTCCAGTCGCTCGGCATGTACTTCGACTGCGGCAAGAAGGGACTTCTGAAGCACCGGCGCACCGACTGGAACGACGCCATCGACCAGGTGCACGGCGGCGAGAACTCCGTCTTCACCTTCGGTCTCTGTCGCAACCTCCGCATCCTGGCCGGGACGCTCCGCGAACTGAACGCGCGGCTCGGCGTGAAGACGATCGCTCTCTTCGAGGCCGCGGCCCGGCTGGCGCTCGCCCCCGACGACAAGGCCGACTCCCGCCGCCGCCAGGCGACGATGAAGGCATTCCTCGCGGCCGTGGATGGCGCGGTCGATGCGCGCACGCGCAATGTCCCCGTCCTCCCGCTCGCCGCCAACCTCGAGAAGAAAGCCGACGATCTCGCCCGCCTCGCGAAACGTCTCTCCTACAACGGCGAGTATTTCCACGGCTACTTCCACGCGGACGGGAGACCGATCGAGAGGACCGGCGAGTCGAAGATCCACCTGATGCCCCAGACCTGGTCGCTCCTGGGGGAGGCCCTCGACGAGAAGGGCGAGTCACGCCTCGTCTCCTCCGTCCTCCGCCGCCTCATCGACAAGAACGGCGGTCTGCGTCTCAACGCGCCGCCCTACACCGCTTTCGACCCCTCGATCGGCCGCATCACGGGCTTCGCGCCGGGCACCAAGGAGAACAACGCGGTCTTCAACCACGCGAATCTCTACTTCATCCACGCGCTCCTCCTGAGGCGCAGGGCCGAGGAGGCCTGGCGGATCTTCAAGGGCATCTCCGCGATTCACCGCGATCGAGCCCTCACCGCCGGCCCGCACATGCCGGAATACTGGATCTCCTCCGACCACCCTCATCTCTCCGGCCGGGCGGAGTATCCCCTCCTGACCGGGACCGGCCCCTGGACGCGCATGGTCTTCCCGCGCTTCTTCTTCGGCGTCCGGGGCGTCGTGGACGGGCTTCTCATCGACCCGGTTCTCCCCGACGACCCCCTCTTCCGCCGGTCTACCCTGTCGCTCTCCTTCCGCGGTGCGCACTATCGCATCCTCTTCCGTTCCCCTCGGGGCGTCTCCGCCGGCCGCGTGGTCAAGGCCGTGGTCGATGGCAAGCCGGTCGTTCCGGAGAACGGCTCGCTCCTCGTCCGCGGCCCGCACAAGGGCGAACGCCTCGTCGAGGTCACTCTGGGATGATCGGAACGGCGTACCACGAAAGACACGAACGAAACGAAAAACACGAAACAAAGCCAGTTCAAGAAATAAAAATCATCTTCAAGGAGGAAAGCTACGCCATTCAAGGGGCCGTATTCGAGGTCTATCGGGAAATGGGTTGCGGGTTCCTCGAGGCCGTGTATCAGGAGTGCCTGGAGAAGGAATTTCACACGCGCGGGATTCCTTTCCTTCGACAACCCGAACTGGCTCTTTCCTTCAAGGATCAACCCCTTCTGCAGACGTATCGTCCCGATTTCATCTGTTTCAATCAGATCATCGTGGAGCTAAAGTCCGTCAGCGATCTGGTTGACGAGCACCGCGCGCAGGTCATGAATTACCTCAAGTCATCCCGTCTCCGGCTGGGCCTGCTCGTCAACTTCGGTCACCACCCCAAGGCCCAGATCGAGAGAATCGTGCTGTGAGCCACGAATCGTTTTTCAAAATGGATTCGTTTGATTCGTGTCTTTCGTCCCTTTCGTGTCTTGCGTGGTACGATTCGGTCTCTCGATTCTTTTCGTGTCTTTCGTCCCTTTCGCGTATTTCGTGGTATGGTTCTCATCTCGATTCGGTTTTTCGATCTGTATCGCATCTTTCGTGTCTTTCGTCCCTTTCGTGTGTTTCGTGGTATGATTTTCCGCGAGGAGCCGTCCGATGAAACGCCCGCGCATGAAGGACATCGCCGAGGCGGCCGGGGTATCCCAGCCCGCCGTCTCGCTCGTCCTGGCCGGCCGCACCGATGTCCGCATCCCGGACGCGACGCGCAAGAGGATCCTCGAGACCGCCGCGCGGATGAACTACCGCGTCGACGGCACGGCCCGCAACCTCGCCGCCGGCAAGACCGACGCCGTCGCCTTCGTCTACGACTCGACCGCCGGCTTCATGTTCGACGATCCCTTCTGCCGAGGCATCTTCGCCGGAGTCATCGCCGCCACCGAGTCCGAGAACCTCTCCCTCATCTTCTCGATGTATGACGGCGAGAGAAAGCGCATCCCGGCCGTGGAGCAGAGGCTCGTGGACGGAGTCCTGTACCTGGCCGGCAAGAGTTCCGAGGCGCTCGCCTATCTGAAGGGATCCGGGCTCCCCTTCGTCGCCCTGAACCCCGACGTGCCCTTGAACGAGGGTTCCCTCTCGGTGACGCTCGACGACGCGAAGGCCGGCGAACTGGCCGCGAAGGAAGCGAAGAAGCTCGGGCACCGCGACGTCGTCTTCGTGAACGTCGCCTGGCGCGAGAACGTGCCGCCGCCGTATGCGGCGCGCGTGGAGGGATTCCGGAACGTTCTTTCCGAGGCGCGCACGGTTCTACTGCCCCTCGACGGCCTGAGCGGCGACTCCTATCGCGCCGGCGAAGTCGCGGCCTCGTTGCTTGAGACGGCCTCGCTCGCCGTCTGCGTCAACGACCAGGTCGCCTGGGGGCTCCTGGACGCCCTTCGCGCCCGGGG
>CAZWVM010000235.1:1290-4693 GCA_964637705.1 uncultured bacterium | reverse complement strand
TCGCGCCGGAACTGGCGAACAGCCGGTGGATCGCCCTGCGGCTCCTCGAGGCCGATCCGGCGATCATGAAGGCCGTCGAGGATGGCCGGATCGCGACCCTGCACGGGGCCGATCACGCGGGCACGGCGGCGGGCGCGATCGGGCCGGCCGCCTCTCGCGACGAGTCGGCGGCCGTGCAGGTGCGAAAGCGGGTCGAGGCCTTGAGGTGGCGCATCGAGGGCGGGCTGCACGATATCCTCACCGAGTCGCTCTACGCCGAGGCCGCGCGGCTGGTGCGCGTCGCGGTGAAGTCCGGCGGCGATCCGTCGAAGGAGCGCTTCGACCGCGCCCTCGACCGGCTCCTCACCTCGCCCTGGACCGGCTTCCCGGTCATGGTCCTCCTCCTCGCTCTCGTCTTCTGGCTGACGATCCAGGGCGCCAACGTCCCGTCCGAGATGATCGCGACCCTGCTTTTGGGAAAGATCCATCCGTGGCTGAAGATCGCCGCGGCGACGATCGGCCTTCCCGCCTGGCTCGACGGACTTCTCATCGACGGCATGTACATGGCCACGGCCTGGGTCATCTCCGTCATGCTTCCGCCCATGGCGATCTTCTTCCCGCTCTTCACGATCGCGGAGGACCTGGGGTACCTGCCGCGGGTGGCCTTCAACCTGGACCGGATCTTCAAGAGCGCGGGAGCGCACGGCAAGCAGGCGCTGACGATGAGCATGGGATTCGGGTGCAACGCGGCGGGCGTGATCGCGACGCGGATCATCGACTCGCCCCGCGAGCGCCTCATCGCGATCGTCACGAACAACTTCGCGCTCTGCAACGGCCGCTGGCCGACGCAGATCCTCCTGGCGACGGTCTTCATCGGCTCGGCCGCGCCGCCGTGGCTCGCCGGCGTGGTATCCGCCTCCGCGGTCGTCTCCGTGGCGCTCCTCGGCATTCTCTTCTCCTTCGCGACCTCGTGGCTGCTCTCGCGCACGGCGCTTCGCGGCGAGCCTTCGACTTTCGCGCTCGAGCTCCCGCCGTGGCGCAAGCCGCGGATCGGGCAGATCCTCTACACCTCGCTCATCGACCGCACGCTCTTCGTCCTGTGGCGGGCCGTCGTCTTCGCGATGCCGGCCGGCGCCGCGATCTGGCTCGTGGCGAACGTCTCGATCGGGGAGATGACCCTGGCCGAGCACGCCATCCGCCTCCTCGATCCCCTCGGGCTCCTCGTGGGTCTCAACGGCGTCATCCTCCTCGCCTACGTCGTCGCGATTCCCGCGAACGAGATCGTGGTGCCGACGATCCTGATGCTGACGGTACTGAATGCGAAGTTGGCCGGGGCGGGCGCCGGGGCGGGCGTGATGTTCGAGCTGGATTCGCTGGAGGCGACGCGGAGGATCTTCGAGGCGGGGGGCTGGACGACTCTCACCGCCGTGAACCTGATGCTCTTCAGCCTCCTGCACAACCCCTGCTCCACGACGATCTACACGATCTACAAGGAGACGGGGAGCGCGCGGTGGGCGGCGGTCTCGACGCTCCTCCCGGTCATCATGGGCTTCGCCGTCTGCTTCCTGACGGCGGCGGCATGGAGGCTCCTCTAGTCATTCGCATTTCACCTCACTCCTGACTCCTCACTCCTCACTCCTCATCTTTCACCTGACAACGGCCCGGTCCCTCCCTAGAATGGAGTCACCATGAACGTTCGCTCCTTCATCAACGGGAAGTGGGTCACCCCGACTTCCGGCAAGGTCATCCGCAACGTCAACCCGGCCCGCCTCGACGAGGTGGTCGCGGAATTCCCGGCCGCGGGCAAGGCCGAGACGCTCCAGGCGATCGAGGCCGCCGAGAGGGCCTTCCCGGCCTGGTCGCGCACGCCCGCGCCCGCGCGTGGGCGGTTCATCGCGCGCGCGGTGGAGATCGCCCGGCGTCGGGCGGACGAGATCGCGACGACGATGACGCGGGAGGAGGGGAAGATCCTGCCCGAGGCGAAGGGCGAGACCGTGAAGGGGATCAACGTCCTGGAGTTCATGGCCGGGGAGGGGTTCCGCATCGAGGGGCAGACACTGCCGTCGGAGGTTCCCGACACCGCCACCTATACCTTGCGCCAGCCGATCGGCGTGGCCGGGATCATCACGCCCTGGAACTTCCCGTGGGCCATTCCCTGCTGGAAGATCGCACCGGCCCTGGTCGCCGGCTGCACCGTCGTCTTCAAGCCAGCGTCACTGACCCCCATGACCGCGATGATTCTGATGGAGATCCTCGAGGAGGCCGGGCTTCCGCCCGGCGTCTGCAACATGGTGATCGGCTCCGGCGGCGATGTCGGAGACACGATCGTCCAGCACCCCGCGACGAAGGTTCTCTCCTTCACCGGCTCCAACGGCGTCGGCGCGCGGCTCTACGAGTTGGGAGCGAAGAAGCTGGCGAAGGTGACCTGCGAGATGGGAGGGAAGAATCCGCTCGTCGTCCTCGAGGACGCCGATCTCGAGAAGGCGGCCAAGGCCGTTGTCGCCGGTGCCTTCGGTTCGACGGGACAGCGCTGCACCGCGACATCGCGCCTCATCGTCCAGGCGGGCGTCCGCGACCGGCTGGTTGAGATGCTCGTCGAGAAGGCGCGCACGATGAAGGTGGGCGACGGGATGGTGCCGGGCGTCGAGATGGGGCCGGCCGTGGACAAGGGCCAGTTCCAGACCGATCTCGATTACGTCGAGATCGCGAAGAAGGAGGGCGCGCGTTGCTTGGTGGGCGGCGGAAAGGACGAGGCGGCCGGGAACGGCTATTTCGTCCGGCCGACGATCTTCGACAGGGTGAAGCCCGAGATGCGTCTCTTCCAGGAGGAGGTCTTCGGGCCGGTCCTGGCCGTGACCGAGGCGGCGGGCTACGAGGAGGCGATCGCGCTGGCGAACAACACCCAGTTCGGACTGACCTCCTCGATCTTCACCTCGAACGTCACGTACGCGCAGAAATTCGTGCAGGAGATCCACAGCGGCATGACGCACGTTAACGAGCCGACGATCGGAGGGGAGGCCCAACTGCCGTTCGGCGGCGTCGGAGCTACGGGGGTCGGCGAGCGAGAGATGGCGCACGTGGGACTCAACTTCTTCACGGAACAGAAGACCGTCTTCATCAACTACGCGCCCACGGGCGAGAGGTCGATGATCCGGTAGGCAGGGTGTCAGGCATCGACAATCCGGCAATGGGGCCGGGTTTGAACCACCCAATCACAGGCTCCGATTGCTGGATTGTCAATGCCTGACACCGATGGTTGACGCCGACGGTCCATCGTCAGGTCAACGGATCGAGCCTAGTTCCTTCAGCACCTTCTCCGGGGTGAAGGGCCAGGAGCGCATCCAGATCCCGGCCGCGTCGTGGATGGCCGAGGCGATGGCCGGGGCCGCGCCGTTGCAGGAGATCTCGGCGATCGACTTCGTGC
>CAZWVM010000235.1:0-1190 GCA_964637705.1 uncultured bacterium | reverse complement strand
GAGGCGATGGCCGGGGCCGCGCCGTTGCAGGAGATCTCGGCGATCGACTTCGTGCCGAAGGGCCCCCAGGGGTCGTGCACGTCCACCAACTCCGCCTCGAAGACCTCCGGGATGTCCTGGATCATCGGGACCTTGTAATCGAGGAAGTTCGGGTTGAGGCAGCGCCCGTCCTTGTCGTAGAGCATCTCCTCGAAGAGCGAGTGGCCGATCGTCTTCAGGACGCCGCCGTACATCTGCCCGAGCGCGAGGTCCGGGTTCACCGGGGTGCCGCAATCCTGGAGCGCGAAGTACTTCTGCACCGTCACCTTACCGGTCCGCTTGTTCACCGCGACCTGCGCGAAATGGGCTCCGTAGGGGAAGGAGGACTTGTCGGTGGTGTAGTGGCCCGAGGCGACGAGCTGGCCGCAGCCCGTGCCCGTCTCCGCGAAGTGCGCGATCTCCTTGAAGGTGATCGTCTTCGACTTTCCGACGACCTTCGCCGGATACTCGAGGCGGAGATCCTCCTTCTTCTCGCCCGAGATCTGCGCGGCGACCTCGAGGATCCGCTCCTTCATCGCCAACGCCGCGTTCATGGCGGCGCCGCCCGAGAAGTAGGTGCCGCTGGAGGCGTAGGCGCCGACGTCGAAGGGCGTGATGTCGGTGTCCGCGGCGATGATCGAGACCTTCTCCATGTCCACGCAGAGCGTCTCGGCCGTGAACTTGACCGAGACGGTGTCGAGGCCGGTGCCGAGGTCGGTGCCGCCGGAGAGGAGCATGAAGGTTCCGTCGGAGAGCATCTTGACCTGGGCGTTGGCGGAATCGAGGCCGGGGAGGCCCGAACCCTGCTGGATGATCGCAAGCCCCTTTCCGATCGCGACATCCGGGTCGTCGCTCGCGACCTTCTTCCCCCACTCGATCTTCTTCGCGCCGCGTTCCAGCGCCGGTCCGAGGCCGCAGCTGGAAACCAGCTCCGGCTTGCCCTCGCGACCCTCGCCGAGGCACTTCAGGATCTCGAGCATGATCCCTTCCTTGACGCGGTTCTTCTGGACGAACGCGAGGTGGTCCATGCCCAACTTCTCGGCCATCTCCGCCGCGGCCAGTTGCAGGGCGAAGGAACCCTTGGGCGCGCCGTAGCCCTGGTACGCGCCGGTGGGCGCGATGTTGGAGTAGTAGGTCGTGACCTCGAAGCCCATGTTCTCGCAGAGGAAGAG
>CAZWVM010000234.1:0-4739 GCA_964637705.1 uncultured bacterium | reverse complement strand
TCATCGAGCGGCATCTCGCCGATCGCGCGCCCGTTCGCGGCGAAGTGGATCTCGCCGTCGAGGTGCGTGCCGACGTGGTTCGAGGTCTTGATGATCTGGCCGTTCGCGCCCTGGCCCATGTGGGCCCCGGCGATACGCTTGAAGTACTGCACCTGCAGGGGCATGTAGCTCGGCCACGGCGGCGTGTGGATCGATAGCCTCTGCGTCAAATCATACATCTTTACCATGGGGTGATCCTCCTTGCGGAAATGGGTTGAACGAGTACGGGAAGAGAAAGGAGTGAGGAGTCGGGAGTTAGGAGTGAGGAGTGAGGCGAAAAAAGCGAAGCATGGAATAACGCGTTCATGACTTGCCTCGCTCCTTCAAGGATCGTGCGAGCCCGGCCATGAGCTTGAATATAAGTTCACACCGCTTGAACAGCTCATGATTCGCGGGCATCATGTTCAGCTTCACGGCGATTATAAGCTCTGTTTCGATTTCGCTCAAGGAACCCCGCGCGTTACTCAGGAAATGCAGGAATTCCTTATGTGATGTGCGGGCAGCGCCCTCTGCGATGTTGGCCGCCACGGAAACAGCCGCACGGCGCAGTTGAGCTGTCAGGCCGAAACGTTCATCCGCCGGGAAAGAGGAGGTCGCGTCATAGACGGCCTTGACCATCTCGACCGCTTCCTGCCAGGCGACAAGACCGTGGTGCGCCCTCCTGCTCACATCACGCTCCTCACTCCTGACTCCTCACTCCTGACTCCTCACTCCTCACTAGCAATACCTCTCCGCGAAGGCCTCCAGCGCGTCCTCGAAGCACTTCATCGGCGGGTTCACGAGGCCCGCGCCGACCTGCCCGACGCCCGGTTCCCGGTGCGCGATGCCCGTGTTGATCTGGGGCAGGATCGCGAGCTCGCAGACCTTCATGATGTCGATGCCGGTGGGGGAGCCGCGGAAGTCCAGCGAGGGGATCTGGAAGGACGCGCTCTCGGCGGTCGTGATCTCGTACATCCTCCGGGAGTAGTTCAGCGCGTCGCCCGCGGTCCCTCCGACGAACTTGACGATCGCGGGCGCCGCCGCCATCGAGAAGCCGCCGAGCCCCACGGTCTCCGTGATCGCGCTGTCCCCGATGTCCGGGTTGCAGTCCTCGTCCGTGTAGCCCGGGAAGAGGAGCCCCTTGATCATCTGCGCCGGGCCCGTGAACCATTGCTCCTGGAGGCCCGCCACGCGGATCCCGAACTCCGTCCCGTTCCGGCACATCGTCGTCACGATCGTCGAACCCTCGATCCACTCCGCCGACTGCAGGATCGCCTTCGCCGCGGGCATCGAGAGGTTCAGGAAGAAGTGGTCGTTGGAGTGGATGAACTCGAGCGCCTTCTTCTTCTCGGGGTTCGAAAAGGACGTGTCCAGGAGCGCCGGGGCCAGCTCGCGGATGAGGAGCGAGGTGCCGGCGCGGTTGCGGTTGTGGACCTCGTCGCCCATCATGAGGGCCTGCGCGATGAGGCTCCGCAGGTTGACGCGCCCCTTCAGCTTCAGGGTCTCCGCGAGGATCGGGCCGAGCGAGGACTCGATCCACTTCAGCCGGTCGAGGACCTCGGCCGAGTTCGCCCCGTAGCGCAGGACCTTGCCCAGCCCCTCGTTCAGCGTGCAGTAGGTCCGGTTGGAGTGGACCTTGTTCTCGACGATGAAGACCGGCATCCGGGCCGTCGCCACGCCCGCCATCGGCCCCACGCCCGAGTGCTCGTGCCACGGCGCGTATTCGATCTCGCCGGAGGAGGCGAGCCGCTCGGCCTCCGCGAGATCCTTCGCGAGCCCCTCGTAGACGAGTCCGCCCAGGACAGCGCCCCTCAGGGGGCCGCACATCTTCGCCCACGTGACCGGCGGACCGGCGTGAAGCACCAGATTTCGCTTCATGCCCGGCACGACCTCGCCGCAGACGCCGATCCCGACGAGTTCCGGCTGGGCCGCCTGGATCCGTGCGATCGCTTCCTGGTTCGCCTTCTTGATGTCGATCATGAACACTCTCCTTTGAGGTCTCTTGCCACAGAGTCACGGAGACACGGAAAAATCGAAACGAGCAGGGTCTTCGTCCGCCGCTGAATACGCATCTCGATTCTCGAAATGATCAATTCTCCGTGCCTCAGTCTCCGTGGTTACACGACCGCGTTCTTCCTGATCCGTTCCAACAGCCCCAGCACCTTCTCGTTCCCGCCGGCCGGGGGGCGCCAGTCCGCGTGCAGGACCGGGACCTTCTGCCGCTTCAGGTCCTCCGCGAAGGTCGGCAACCCCATGTTCACCACCTGGATCTCGGCTCCGAAGAGCGCGAGGACTTCCTTCGGTTCCTTCACTTCACGCCTCCCTTCGCGACGAGCGCCGCATAACGGCAGAGGAGGACGTTGGAGGGAAAGACCTCGATGCCCGCCTCCTCCAGCTTCGCCTTCTGCCCGTCGTATCCCTGCGGATCCTCGTCGGTGCCGAGAATCGTCGCGGCCACGACCGGACTCTTCCCGGTTTTGGCACGCGCCGCGACGACCGCCGCGGCCATCTCGCCGGCCATATCCGGGTGCGATCCGTAGCCGAGGACGACGTCGAGCATCAAGAGGCCCGTCGCGGGATCCGCGAATTCCGCCGCGATCCGCTCGACGCGCGCCGCCGGGTCGATCATCGGGTGCGCGCGGCCTCGCGTGAAGTCGTCGTCGCCGAGATCCACGATCGTGTGTCCCTCGCTTCGGTGAATGTCCGCGAGCGGGAGAGCTCCCTTGACCGGCGTGTTCGAGCGGATCTCGCCGAGCACCGGCAGGAGCACCCGCTGGGCTTCGTCGCAGAGGGTTCCCCCGGAATAGAGGGCGCGGACGCAGGGGCCGGTCATCTTCGCTTTTGACGCGCGCGCCGCGAGCTTGTCGTCGGAGAGGAGCGGCGGGACGTCGCGTTCCGAGGATCGTCTCACGGCCCGCCTCGCCGCGTCCTCCAGGTTCTCCGCCGGCTCGAACCCCGCGGCCCGGATCGCGGCCGGATCGGCCCCGATGAAGTACACGACGACCGGCTTTCCCACGTTCTGGAGCTCCGAGAAGAGCGCCGGCAGGGTCGCGGCGGCCGGGGGCTTGGATACGAGAAGAAGGACCTTCGTCGCCGGGTCGGCGGCGAGGGCTCGGGCGGCCAAGAGGGTCATGCGCCCTCCGATTTTCTCCGAGAGGTCGCGTCCGCCCACCCCGATCGCCTGGGTGATGCCGCATCCGAAGCGATGGATCAGCGCCGTCACCTCCTGGAGCCCGGTGCCCGAGGCGGCCACGACGCCGATCTCACCGCGGCGCACCTTGTTCGCGAAGGCCAGGGGCACGCCGTTCACGATCGCCGTGCCGCAGTCCGGCCCCATCATGAGGAGACCCTTCTCGACGGCCAGTTCCTTCAAGTCCAGCTCCTCCTCGACCGTGACGTTGTCGGAGAAGAGCATGACGTGCCGTCCCGCCTCCAGCGCCGTCCGCACCTCGCGCGCGGCGAAGCGGCCGGGGAGCGAAACGAGCACGACGTTCGCGCCCGGCAGGCGCTCGAGCGCGCCGCGCAGGGTCGGCGGGGCGTAGTCGCCCTCCCCGGTCTTCGCGCTCTTCCGCTCCGTCATGAGCTTCTCCGCCAGCGCCACGCCCGCCGCCGCCCGGGCCTCGTCCTCCGCGTCCACGCAGATCAACAGGTCGTTCGGCGTGGCGTCCCGCAGTTCGGCCACGAAGAGATCGAGCCGCTTCAGGCTGTCGATGTTGAAGTCGGTCCCCATGCCGACGACGGCGTTCCGTATCCCCGGCTCCTTCTTCACGGTCGATCCGATCTGCATCAGCGTCACGGAATCGAAGTAGGTGTTCCGCTTCATGAGGCTCTTCACGGTCATGCGGCAATCTCCTTCATTGGATCGAGTCGGGCGTGCCCGTGGAGGGCGAGGCCGGAGAGGATGTCGGCGCCGGAGGTGTGTCCCGTCCCGATCGCGCGCGCGAACTCCGCGGCGCGGATGCGCTCGGCCGGCAGTCGGCAGGCGATCGATTCGAAGCGAAGGCTCGAACGTCCCTCGGCCGCGAACGCGAGTTGTTGCGCCGCGACCGCGGTCGTGCGCCGCGCGGCCCGCGCGAGCAGGTCCGCGTCGGCCCGGACGAGGCCCGCGGCGTTCACGCGGTCGGAGAGCAGCAACCCCGCGGCGAAGTCGTCCCACGCCGGCGTCAGCCCCTCGCCCCCGCCGAAGCAGTCGAGGAATGCGGCGAGGTCGAGATTGCCACGCCCGAGGTCCGCGCGGACCTCCCTGATCGCCGCGCGGAACGGAGAATCCCCGCCGCGCAGGGCGCGGGTCACGGCCGAGGCGCGCGGGGTCTGCGCGAGGAGGAAGTCGAGCTTCCGGAGGTTCGACTCCAGGACCGCGCGGTCGATGAAGCCGGGCCGCGCCGGATCCGCGAGGATCCGCTCGATCTCGAGCCGCCGCTCTCCCACCCGCAGCTCCGGCCACGCGACGATCACCGCGTCGCCTTCACAGGTCCCTGCGACGGTCGCACGGCCGAGCAGAACCGAGGCGGGGTGGAGCGCCGTTTCGTCGGCGGTGAAGTGGAGCGTCGCGTCATCGCCGCGCGAGAGGAAGGAGCCCCGGAAGACGTCCGTGACGCGGCGTGCGATCGGCTCGAGACGGGACAGGAGCGCGACGGAACAGGATCGAACGGCCGGGCGAGGGAACACCGTCACCGGGCGAGGATGAGAACGAGACCGATGAAGGTGAGGAGGACGCCCCC